>JAHJIN010000501.1 GCA_018823415.1 Chloroflexota bacterium
GACCACGCTGGTCACCCGCGTCACCACGTTCATGGTGTTCTGTAGGACGACGGACCCCCACTGCTGAACCTGTTCCAGAATGGTCTTGGCGTCAAACATCGTGTTCAGGTCTATGGGAATACCCCAACGCCCCAGTTCGCTGTCGATCTGATTGACGAACGCCAGCACCTGGTTCAGGTCCTCCGGTATCTGCTGCTCCAATTCCTGGCCCTGGTCGATGAGGATGGGGGTAAGAATCCCGCCGATGATAACCAGAAGCAGGATCAGGCTGGCATAAACGGTCAACACCGCCAGGCCGCGCGGTAACCGGCGGCGCTCCAGGGCATCGGCGGCCGGGCTCAACAGGAATGCAATGAGCCAGGCCATGAAAAAGATCAGGATCACGTTGCTAAACGCCTGCAACAGTTCCATGGTCCGCTCACCGATGAAAAAGATGGCCGCGATCGCCAGCAAGATGATCAGCGTGTGCGTCCAGACATTTCTGGTCATGAGAGTCCTCCTTTGCTAAAAGCTCGGGTGAATGTCACTCGGGCGCTGCAGATTCCTGACCCAGGCGGGGCAGCCAAAAAGCCATGAGCCCGGCGGCCAGGACAGCCAAGCCCGCGCCAAAGAGAAACGGCGCGCTGGCCCCGAACCCGGTCCAAGGCCCCACGCCTTGCCACAATAGCCCGGCGATAAAACTGGCCGGGAACGCCGTCAGCCCCACCGCCGCATTGTACACGCCATAGGCCGTGCCCCGTTGCGCCGGCGTCACCACGTCGGCCACCAGGGCCTTGGCCGTGCCCTCCACCATGCCATAGTACACGCCATACACGGCATAGGCCAGCAATACCTGCCAGCCGGCGTTCGCCAGGGCAAACCCCAGGTAGACCAGGCCATAAAGCAGCCAACCGCCCACGATGAGCTTGCGCCGGCCAATGCGGTCCGATAGCGAGCCGGCCGGGCCACTGATCACGGTATAGATAAAGTTAAAGACCAGCAGGATCCCCAGGATACCCAGCGTCGAAATGCCCAGGTCCTGCGCCCGCAAGATAAGAAAGGCATCCGAAGAGTTGCCCAGGGTGAACAGCACCACGATGACCAAAAAGATCTTGAAGCGCCGGTCGAACCCCTTGAGCGACAGGCGCGGCGCCTGCGCCTTGATACCGGGGATAGGCACGTCTCGCGCCAGCAGGATCAGAGCAATCACGGCCAGCACCGCCGGCACGATGCTCAAAAGCACCACCAGTTGAAACGTCTCGCGGGTCAGGTTCACCTGGCCGGCCTGTGTGGCCCAGATCACGATTGCCGCGATGAGCAGGCCCAGAAAAGCCCCGCCGGTGTCGGCCGCACGATGCAGCCCAAAGGCCAGGCCCCGTTGCCCCTCGGCGATGGAATCGGCCACCAGCGCGTCGCGGGGCGCGGTGCGAATGCCTTTGCCCATGCGGTCCGCAAATCGCACCAGCAGCACCAGCGGCCACGAGGTGGCAAAATAGAGAAACGGCTTGGCGATGGTCGAGAGGCTGTAGCCAGCCACCGTGAGCCATTTGCGCTCCCCCAGTTTGTCTGACAGCCAGCCGGAGAATATCTTGAGCAGGCTGGCCGTGGTCTCGGCAATACCCTCGATGAGGCCGATGATGACGGTTTTCTCGCCCAGGACATTGGCGAGGAATAGCGGGATGAGGTTGACCACCATCTCGCTCGAGATGTCGGTGAGCAGACTGGTGATGCTGACCGCCCATACGTTGCGAGGCAATGCACGCCAGCCGGTCTTTTTAGTTGCCGTCATACCCCTCCTTTTCACGATGCGGGACTCTCGCATCATGTATCATCTGTCGTGCCTGAATACCTGAGCCAAATCGGCCGGAGTCACACCGGGCGATTCGATCCCCTCGACCGCGTAGAATCGGGCGATGGCGGCCTCAGCTTCCGCGGCCGGCACGCCCTCCAAAGCCTGCTCCAGTGCCGCCAGCCGGTCCGCCGGGTAGAAAAAGAAATCGCCAGAGAGAGACACGTCGCGGAGCTGGCCGTCTTGTAGCACGCAATCACCCCGGATGAGACCGCCCGGGGTCTTGTGGACTCGGCGGATCACGTCCACGCCAGCGGCGATGCGGACCCGGCGCTCGCGTTGCGCGTGTCGTTTGCCACGTTTGAGCAGCCACTCGTCGCTGGTGAACCGGGGCGCCAGCTCGTCTACCATGTCATAGACGGCAGCGTCCAGCTCGGCTGGTTCGAGCGCGCCCACCAGTGGCGCAAACTGCCGGGCCAGCAGCCCGGCCAACTCGTGATACGACGGAACGACCGGCAGTTCGCGTCGCAACGTGGTGAGGTTCTCCCGCATGGTGGCATGGACCTTGTCGCGGTACTTTTCGTCCGGCACCTTGAGCACACGGGCCATCGTGTCATAGTCGAAATCCAGGATCAGGTTGCCCACCAGCACAGTGTAATCGCCCATGTCGGCCGCGCCGTTGCCGGATATTTTTCGTCCCTCGGCCGTGACGATGTCATTCACCGGGCGATAGCGGGCATCCACGCCCAGTTGGCGATAGACCGCCACCACCGGGGCCAAAAAGTGTCGGTAGAAGGCATCCTTGCCGCCGCGCGGAATCAGAGGATTATCGCGATAGATGACGAGCTGGTAGAAAAGCTGGTCGCCGTCCAGGTAGACGGCCCCGCCGCCCACCTCCCGCCGAAAGATCGGGATATAGTGGGTGCGGCAGTAGGCCAGGTTCACCTCCTGCGCCGCATCCTGGTGATAGCCGATGCAAACGTAGGGCTGGGCCGGCGCTAGGATGACGAGGCCCTCCCGCTGCAGGCGCGGCAGGGCGTGATAGACGAGTTGAGAATGCAGCCAGGGCACGTGGCCCAGGTCGTAGAGATTCATAGTGGTGATGGTGTTGTGTCTGACAGGACCGCCGACCGCTGACAACCGACGGCCGACACTTGGGCCGACGGCGGTCAGCGGTCGGCAGTCGGTCTACCCAAAGCCCAACCCGCGTTCCTTCATGCTCACATAGCGGCCCTCGCCAATGACCACGTGGTCCAGCACATCGATGCCCAGGATCTCGCCGGCCTTGACGAGGTCACGAGTCACGGCCACGTCCTCCGGCGACGGCGATGGGTCGCCGCTGGGATGGTTGTGCACCACCACCACGGCCGCGCAGCTTTCGCGGATGGCCTCGCGGAACAATTCGCCGGTCCGCACTACCGAGGTATTCAGGCTGCCCTGGTAGACCAGGCGCACGCCCAACACCATGTTCTTGGTGTTGAGCAAGACCACGCGGATCTGTTCCTGGTCCAACAGGCTCATTTCCAGCATGAGCAAGTTGGCGATATCGCCGGGGCTACGGATGACCGGGCGCTCTTCTGGCCCCACCACCATGAGCCGCCGGGCCAGCTCGATCACGGCCTTGATCTCGGCGGCTTTGGCAATGCCGATGCCGTGCTCGGCGCACAACTCGGACACGTTGGCCCGGGCCAGCCCGGCCAATCCGCCAAAGCGCAACAGCAAGCGCCGGCCCAGGTCCACGGCGGTCTCACCACGCTGAGTGCCGGTGCGCATGACGAGGCCCAGCAACTCGGCGTCGCTCAGGGCCGCCGGCCCCAGCTCGGCCAATCGCTCCCGGGGCCGCTCGCCGGCCGGCAGGGCCTTGATAGTGAGGTGGTATTCGGGGCGCTGGGGTGGCTCTTCAGACATAGAACCCTCCGCTCAGAATGGCAAGACCAAGCCAATGGCTTCTTTGACCTCGCGCAGGGTCTCCACGGCGAGAGCCTCGGCCCGGTGCGCGCCATCGGCCAGCACCTCGCGGACCATGTCTTCGTTGGCGGCCAATTCAGCCCGGCGCTCGCGGAAGGGCGCCAACGCAGCGTTGAGGTTGGCGGCAAAGAGCCGCTTGCAGTCCACGCAGCCAATGCCGGCGACCCGGCACTCCCGCTCGATTTCTGCCACCCGGTCCGGCGAATAGATGCCGTGCAGTGCAAAGACGTTGCACACCTCTGGATGGCCGGGGTCGGTGCGGTAGGCCCGGGCCGGGTCCGTGACCATGCCCATCACCCGCTTGAGGGTTTCTTCGGGTGTGGCGGCCAACTCGATCTGATTGTTCAGCGATTTGCTCATCTTGTTCGCGCCGTCGGTACCCATGACCCGGGGCACGTCGGTGAGCTTGGCCTGTGGCTCGATGAGGACCGGGCCAAAGCGGTCGTTGAATCGCCGCACGATCTCGCGCGTGAACTCGAGGTGGGGCAGCTGGTCGTCGCCCACCGGCACCGTGTCGGCCTTGTACAGCACAATGTCGGCAGCCATGAGGACCGGGTAACCCAGCAGCCCATAGTTGACATTGTCTGGCTGCTGGCGCACTTTTTCCTTGAAGGTGGGCAATCGCGACAGCCAACCCATGGGTGTAACCATGCCTAGCAAGGTATATAGTTCCGTCACCTGGGGCACGTGGCTCTGGACAAAGATGATGGTTCGGGCCGGGTCCATCCCGGCCGCCAGCCAGTCCAGGGCCATGTCGCGCACATCGTGCCACATGTCCGTGGGCCGCTCGATGGTGGTGAGGGCGTGCAGGTCGACGATGCAGTAGATGCAGTCGTATTCGTCTTGCAGAGCCACATAGTTGCGAATGGCCCCCAAATAGTTGCCCAGGTGTTGCTTGCCGGTGGGCCGGGCGCCACTAAAGACCCGGCCGCGTGTCGTTTCGCTCATGTGCTGCTCCTCCATCCTCCGTAAATAGCCTTATGCGGTAGACCGGGCAGGTCTCATGTCCCGCGTCAGTGTTCCATCAGCCACTCGCCGATGCGGCTGCGCCAATAGACCCACCGGCTCACCGGCTGCTCGTCATGGTAACGCAGGTCATACTCGCTGACGGCCACCACCTCTTCGCCCCGGCGCAACTCGGCGCGCAGCAGCCAGGGGCCATCAGCCGGCAAGGTGCAGGCAACCATCGCCGCCTCGCGGTCGCACGAATCGGAGTGCAGAACCAATCCGGCCGCCTGATGCACGAGCACGTCATCCAGCGTCACTTGCAACGCGCAATCGGCGATGGTTTCGGGCAGGTCGTTGATGAGCCACACGCTGGCGCGCCAGGTCTCGCCCGGGGCATAGGCACGCAGCGGATATTCCAGGCTGACCAGCACCGGGTTGTAGAGCTGGGTCAGCTTGTGATAGGCGAGCTTGGGCCGCCGGTCATGATCGATCACGCTCCACGAGATGGCCGGCCAGGGTTCGTTGAACTGCCAGAACAGCACGCCGGAACAGCGGTACTTGCGGCGGCGGTGGTGCTCGATGGCGACCTGGAGCCCATAGGCCTGGGCCTTTTGCGTGGCGGTCACATACTCGCCCAGGCCGTCGGGCGCAAACGCGGCCGCGTAGCGGTCCAGCTTGACCAGTTCGGCCTTGTGGTCAGTCCAGGCCGGGCCGGGCGGCCACAGTTCATCGGGGGGCAGACAACCGCGCAGCGTCAGCACGTCGGGCGCGGCTTGCAGGCCAAACTCGCTGGCAAACTGGGCCTGGTCGCGCTGGTACTCGCTCACCGGGGCCAGGCCATGCCACACGCGCCAGTTGTGGCTATCACCTCGGGCCGGCGATACCGGGTGAAACGGCCGCGAGCCGTCGTGCTCTGTCACGGCCTGGCGCACGGTTTCGACCAGGGCCCGGTTGCGATGGGGGCTGAACTCGTTGCCGCCGCACCACAACACCAGGCTGGGCCGGCCCCGCAACGCCTGCACAATGCCCGCAGCCTCATCGGCCAACAGGTCCCGAAACGCCGCGTCGCGCGGGTAATGGTCCAGGAAGGCGCAGGCCAGGGGAAACTCTTGCCACACCAGAATGCCGGCCCGGTCACACAGGTCGTAAAAATCGGCCTTTTCGCGCAGGCCGCCGCCCCACACGCGAAACATGTTGATGCCGACCGCGCGCGCCAGGTCGATGAGCGCCGCATAGTCGGCCCGGCGCGCCCGGCCGGGCAGCGCGTCGACAGGCACCCAGTTGGCGCCCCGGATGAACACCGGCCGGTCGTTGACCACGAACGTCCAGTCTTCCCGATCTGCCGGGGTGGCCGGATTGCGCGCCAGTCGTACCGAGCGCACGCCAAACGTGGTGGTGTATGAATCCAGCACCAACGAATCCAGGGGCTGCGTGTCATCCAGCGCCAGCCAGGTTGCCAGCCCATTCGAAGGCGACGCGGCGGCATCAAAGGCCCGCATGGTTAGCCGGTATAGGTGTGGCTGTCCGTGGTCCCACGGTGACCATAGGCGCGGCGATTCGATGGGCAGGTCCCACACCACCTCTTGCGAGCCAGCGTGCAGATCGAACTTGCGCGTAAAACGCAGCGGGCGCGATATGTCCTGGCTTTCGCTGGTGATCACCACCGCCATCTGGACCGACCGCGCCGTGTCGGCGTCCAGCGTCAGGTGAACGCGAGCCACAGCCCGGTGCGGCGACGGTATCTCGCTGTGCACCCACGCATCCCGGATGAACACGCCCCGGCTCACCACCAGGTACACGTCATCCCAGATACCCATAGTCCGCAGGCGCGGCGCAAAATCCCAGCCAAAAGACATCTGGCACTTGAGAGTGCCCATACGGTCGGGAAAAGCCGGCGCACCCTGGAGCCGAGAGGCCAGCGGTGCCCAGACCCGTTCCCAGCGAGACAGGCGGGGGCCGGGCAGCGAATCGGAACCCCAGACGCGCACAGCCAGCGTATGTGTGCTGATAGAGGGAGCCAAATAGGGCGTTAGATCGTGGACGTGGTGGCTGAACATGCCCTCGTGCTGGGCAATCAACTGATCATCGAGGAAAATAGCGCTGCGGTAATCGATCCCTTCACAGACGAGGTGAACGCGCTCATCAGGCGCCAGAGGCAGGTCAAACTCGCGGATATACCACCAATCACGGTCATCTACCCACGCGCTGGCCTCACATTGCGCGCTGACCAGCGGGTCGGGGACCTCGGACTGGGCCAGCAGGGCGCTGCGGACGTTGCCGGGGACGATGGCCGGTCGCCAGCGATCCACCTGCACCCAATCAACCTGAAACTCGGTCCCCCAGGGTTGGCGCGGTACAGCACCCAGGTGCCAGTCTGCGCCAGCCAAAGCCACGCGTCGCCGATTCATCAGGCCGATTCGGTCACATAGCCACTCTTGCCCAGGGCTTGCGCCTTGGACCGGGCATTTCCCAGCGCCTCGTTCAGATCGCGCACGGTGCTGATCTGGCTACGCCGGCCGCCAATCGTCACCGCGCCAATAGAGAGAAAGGCCAGGGGTGCATCGCGGATCTGCACCACCTCCTCCATATCCATGCCGCCCACCTGGCGGTCTTTGAAGGGGTAAAAGAGCCGAATCTCACGCTCGAAACGGGCAATAGCGCGCTCGCAAATGGATTTGACCTTGTCTGGCGTTGTCACGATGACAAAATTATCGGTGCTCAGGTGGCCGATGAAATCCTCGCGGTTGCCGGCCTCGTTGACCACGCTGGCCAAGGCAATGCCCAGGAATTCGATGAGGTCATCGGCGGCCACAAAGCCATAATAGTCGTTGAATTTCTTGAAATGGTTGATGGTGGTGTACAGCGCGGCCCAGCGGTGCCGCCCCTCAAAGCGTTGGTGATATTCTTCTTCCAGCAGGCGCGGCCCGGGCAGTCCAGTGACCGGGTTGGCCAGGTTCTCGCGATTGGCGCAGCGCAGCGCGTTTTCCACGCGCAGGTGCAACTCTTTCATATCAAAGGGCTTGATGATATAGTCGACGGCGCCCAGTTCCAGGCCGGCGATTTTGGAGCTGCGCTCATCGCGCTGAGTGAGGAAAATGATGGGGATGTGACGACTGCGGGGGTTTTCGCGCAAGGCGCGACATACGTCATACCCGTCCATATCGGGCAGGTTTATGTCCAGGATGGCCAGCTTGGGTGGCCGCCCAACACACGCTTCCAGGGCCGACTGGCCGGTAAAGGCCCGCACCACCTCGTAGCCGGCATTGGTGAAATAGATCTGCAAGAGCCGCTGAACCTGGGGCTCATCTTCGACGATAAGCAACCGTTCTTTGGCCATCTTGCTCCTCCGAACGAATACCGTGCTGACGATTCTTGCGGGGGCGAGCGCCCCGGACATGTGGAGCGCTCGCCAATTTCTACTTGCCTACAAAGGGCAGCCAGGCCCATCGCTGTTCGCCGGACTTGTGTTGCTTGGAAGACCGGCGGCGGCGCTTGCCCCCATCCTCGGAGGAATAATAGTAATAGTAATAACCAGAGCCGCTACGGCTGGTCTTGAGGCGGTTCAACACCGCGCCCAGCACGTGTACGCCCACCTGGTCCAGCATGGCCTTGGCGCGCTCGGCCTCGCCCCGGCGCGTGTCGCCGGCGTCCACCACCAACAAGACACCGTCCACCTGAGAGCCAAGCACGGCCGCGTCGGTGACGGCTAACGCCGGTGGACTGTCAAACAAGACCACATCGGCGTGCTCTTTGAGGAGACGGATCACCTCGGCCATGCGCCGCGAGCCCAGCAGTTCAGCCGGGTTGGGCGGGATCGGCCCGCAGGTGAGCAACCCCAGGTTCTTCACGGGCGTGGGGGCCAAGAACATCTCGACGTTGGAGGCGTCGGCCACCAGGAGATTGGTCAACCCCATGGCATTGGGGGCTTCAAAGATCTTGTGCTGCACCGGGCGCCGCAAATCCGAATCCACAATGATCACACGCTTGCCAGACTCGGCCAGGGCCACACCCAGGTTGGCAATAGTGGTGCTCTTGCCTTCGCTGGGGCTGGAACTCGTCACCATCAGGGTCCGCAACGGTTCGTCTACGCTGGAGAACTCGATATTGGTGCGCAACACGCGGTACGCTTCGGCGATATGGGATTTGGGATGGGCGGCCACGATGAGCGTTTCGGGCGCAGATTTGGCCGGATTGATGCGGGCGATGCTGCCCAAGGTGGGCATAGCTAATACACTCTGCACATCCTCGGAGGTCTTGAGTGTGTCGTCCAGGTATTCCACCAAAAAGGCCACGCCCACGGCCAGGGCCAGACCCACAGCCGCCGCCAGCAGGGTATTGGTCATGCGGTTAGGCCCCACCTGACGGCCCATCTGGGCCGCATCCACCACCGTAACCGTGTTGATCATTTGGGCCTCAGTCAGGCGCAACGTTTCATAGTTGCGCACCAACCCCACGTAACTGCTCTGATACTGGGCCAGAATGGTTTCCAGGCGCTTGATCTCGGCCTGACGGGCCTCTTCCGACAGATTGGCGCCGGCAGCTCCGCTCTTGTAAGCTTGTAGCGCCGTCGTCGTCGCCTCGATATCCTTGGTGGTCAGGGCCATTTCGGCTTCCAGGCTCTGCCGCGAACTGGCAAAGCGGCCGCGCTGGGTCTCATCATTGTAGCGAATGAAAACCGCCGCCACCTCGTTGGCGATGGCCTGAGCGCGTTCAGCATTGCTGTCGGAGACATAGATCTGGAGCAACTGCGTGTCGCCCACTGCGCTCACACTCACCGCCGGGGGATAAGGCAGGCCCAGATTTTGCTGCACCTGTCCCAGCACCGCGCGCGACTGGATGACCTGCGCATAGGTTTCAGCCAGCCGCTGGCTGGCGATGATGCTCGAATAGTCGGTCACGCCAGTCCGGGCCTGGTCGATCATGAGCACGGTGCGGGATTGATACGTGGGAGGGATGGTGGATGTAACCAGGTAGGCCGTTCCACCGGCCAGGATCAGCCCCAGAACCGCCAACCACCACCACTTGCGCACCAAATTTAGATATTGCCGTAATTCCATTGACAACCCCTGTTATGAACTCTAACTCGGCCCACGTAGGACCGAACTGCATTTTAGCACATAGCCCCCCAACGGTCAAGCGTTCTGCCGCCGCCGCTGGCGCCAGTCACAATCGGCACACAACGGGCAGCCATCACATACCGGGCGCGTGCGGCACCGCTCCTTGCCGTGCCGCACGATGAGTGCGTGGTACTCGTTAAACATGGGTACATCTTGGGGCAGGTGCCCGACGAACAATTGCTGCAATTCGTGATAGCGCGCCGAACTGGGTGCCAGGCCCAGCCGCCCCAAGATGTGCCGGGTATAGGCATCGATCACAAAGGCCGGACGTTCGGCGGCATAAAGCAGGATGCAATCCGCCGTTTCGGGGCCAACGCCGTGAACGTCCAGCAATTGGGCGCGCAGCGATGCGGTATCGAGCGCAAACAGCGCGTCCAGGCCCCCGTGCTGCGTCACCAATTCGACCAGGGCATGCAGGCGACGGGCCTTGACGTTGAAATATCCGGCTGGCCGGATCAGGTTGGCCAGTTCGGCCGGGGATAGCGCCAACAAACCGGCCGGCGTAAGCGCGCCGGCCGTCTGCAAGTTGACGATGGCCTTTTCTACGTTGGTCCAGGCTGTGTTTTGGGTGAGGATGGCGCCCACCATGACCTCAAAGGCCGTGTCCCCCGGCCACCAGCCCTGGGGACCATAGGCCATCAACAGCCGATCATAAAGTGGGCGCAAGCGATGCCCCGGATCATCCGGCATCATCCGCTCGCAGTTCACGCACCAGAGCGGCCCGGTCTTCATAGTTGCGACGATACCATTCCTTGTACTCGCCGCTCTTGATCTTGCGCCACCACCACTCGTTGGCCTCGTACCAGCGGACGGTCTTTTCCAGCGCTTGCTCAAAGGTGTGCGCCGGCTCCCAGCCCAGGGCCTTGAGCTTGTCGCTGTTCAGCGAATAGCGCCGGTCGTGGCCGGGCCGGTCAGTCACAAACTGGATGAGCGAGCGCGGCTTGCCCAACAGGTCCAGCAGCAGGTATGTCATGTCCAGGTTCACGGTTTCCTGATCTGGCCCCACGTTGTATGCCTCGCCCGGCGTGCCGTGATGGAGCACCACATCGATGCCCTGACAGTGGTCGAGCACGTACTGGTAGGGGCGCACCTGGCGCCCGTCGCCATAGACCGGCAGGGGCAGGTCATCGATGGCATTGGTGATGAACAGGGGCACCACGTTTTCTGGGTACTGGTAGGGACCGATGTTGTTGGCCCCCCGGGTGACGGTGACGGGCACATTATAGGTGGTATGATAAGCCTGGCAGAGCAGTTCGGCGCCGGCCTTGCTGGCTGCATAAGGGCTGCGCGCCTCCAGCTTGTCCGTTTCTACCGACGAACCGTCCAGCACCTCGCCATACACTTCGTCGGTGCTCACGTGGTGCAGACGTTCCAGGCGCAGGTCTTTGACGACCTCGAGCAGCACATAGGTACCGTACACGTCGGTCCTGATAAAAGCGTCCGCGTCAATGATGGAGCGATCGACGTGCGTTTCGGCCGCAAAGTTGACGATGGTATCGACGTCATACTCGCGCACCACCTTTTCTACCGCTGGCCGGTCGCAGATGTCGCCACGCACAAAGGCCAGGTAACGCGGATGGCCGTCCAGGTCGCGCAGGTTGTCCAAGTTGCCGCGATAGTTCAGCACATCATAGACCACGAACCGGTAATGCGGGTATTGCTCCAGCATATAGCGCAGGAAATTGGAGCCGATAAAGCCGGCTCCCCCGGTAATCAGCAGGTTTCTCAAGATAGGCTCTCCCGTTACAGCTTTTTGCCGCGCCGGGCATAGGCCTCGCGGAGCAGGCTTTCCAGGTCCTCTGCCGTGAGCAGATAGGTTTCGGCCTTCATCTCACCCCGGCGCTCACGGCTGACGGACGTGCCCTGGAGGATGATGCCCTCTTCGGTTTCTAGCACCCGAACGTTGGAGAACTGTTGCTGGTCGACGTAATGGCCGATGGCACGCAGAATGTCCTGATAATCAGTGCGGTTCGTCCCGGAAAATAGTTTCATCGTATACCTCCGTCACTTGGCCATCATCTTGGCCAGCTCATCGTGGCTAATCAGCTTGGTCTCCATCACGTATTGATACCCATCACGTGTAGAGGCCACGCCGGTGCCCTGGACGATCATGCCGCCATCCACTTCCAGGATGCAGATGTCGCGCCAGCCTTTTTCCTGAATGTGGTTGCCGATGGCCAACAGGATGGCCCCGTAATTGCCCTTTTTTTCGCTACCTGGCATGGTAACGTACCTCCTTTTTTATCATCGAACTTTAATACCGTTTTGAGCCGACCTGCGTCTCTGGCTCGTCTATCAGCGACCACGCACCGCTGACATGCCGCCGTCGAAATGTATGCACCGCCTCGAAACCGGCCCCGCGCGCGTGGGCCAGCGCCGCCGGCCAATCTCGCCCCAGGTCACCCGCGCAATGGGCGTCTGAACCCACCGTGAGGACGTGCACGCCGGCCGACCGGGCCTGGGCCAGCAGTTCCGCGCCGGGATACGGCTCGGGCAGGCCTTTGCGCAAGGCGCCGATGTTGATCTCCAGGCCCACGCCGTGCTCGACCAGGATCGCCAGCGCCGGCCCGGCCAGCTCGCGATGGACCGTCAACACGGCATCGCCATAGGCAGCGCGTCCATAGAGCTTGTAGATGTCCAGGTGCCCGATCACATCGAACAAACCGCTGGCGGCTGCTTCGCCGACCAGGTCAAAGTAGCGCTGGGCCATCTGGTGCAGCGAGCGATGGGCAAAACAGCCGGGGGCCTCGGCCGGCGCCGAAAGACATTGATGGTCCAGGCAATGCACCGAGCCGATGATGAAATCGAACGGGCGGCGGGCCAACGTTTCGGCGATCAGATCCGCCACGCCGGGAAAATAGTCCACTTCCAGGCCCAGTCCCACCCACAGGCCGTGGGGCAGCCCCCACTCGCGGGCGGCCAACACGTCGTCCACATAAGAGTCCAGGGCCGACGGGCTAGGCATCAGCCGCCCGTCCACCATCATCCAGCCTTCCACGTCGCGCCGGGCCGGGTCCAGATCATAGTGAGTGGTAAAGCAAATCTCGGTCAAGCCCAACTCGAGCGCGCGCCGGGTATAGTCCGCGATGGTGGCCCGGCCATCCGTATCAATCGAGTGTGAAGGGTGAATGTGATAGTCGAACAAGGTGCCGACCGGTGCCCCCGTTGTCGCTAGGCCCCGGCCAGCACGCGCCGCAGCTTGCGCACGACCTTGTCAGGCCGGGCATAGCGATCCCACTTGGCACGACTCCAGCGGCGCAGGGCGTTCGCCGGCTTGCGCCGCTGCGATTCGGCCAGCGCCCACTGGAGAAAGGCCGCATCGTGGCCCTTGACCTTGGGCGCGTCGGGGTTGCGTCGGTAGCTGTCGTGGTCGGTGATAAGAGACAGGTCGTGCTCCAGACAATAGTCATAGAGATCGCTGCCGGGGTGGGGGGTATAGAATGCCGGGCTATAATAGTCCGGGTCGATCTCGCGGAGCATCGAGATAGTATCCCGCATCTCGGCCTCGGTTTCGGTGGGCAGGCCCAGCATGTAATTGGCCCAGATGGTGATGCCATAGCGCTTGCAGATGCGCCCGGCCTCCAGGTTAATGGCCCGGGTGGTGCCTTTGCGAATAAAGCGTAGCACGCGGTCGTTGCCGCTCTCAAAGCCGATGAAATAGCCGCGCAGGCCCACCTGCACCATGCGCCGCACCACGTCCTCGTGCCGCACGATGATGTCGGCCCGGCTCTGGCAAAAGAACGGCTGCGTGAACCCGGCCGCCTGGTACGCATCGCAAAAGGCCAGTACCCAGTCGCGGTCTTCGGTGAGGGTATCATCGTGGAACATGAAACTGGCAAAACCATACCGATCGCGCAGGTGCTCCAGTTCGCCCATCACGTGGGCCACGCTGCGCCGACGCACCTTTTTGCCAAACAGGCGGCGCTCGGCCGGCTGGCAAAAGCTGCAATTGTAGCGGCAGCCCCGGCCGGCGATGATGGTGACGAACGGCGGCGGCAGTTCTTGGGCAAATGGCGCCTCGGGCGAATCCAGCTTGTAGCCCCACTTTCGCCACTCGTTCAGGAACAGGTCATGGTCCGAATAGGGCAGGCCGTCCAGGTCCGGCGGCTCGCCCACCAGCACCCGGTCGGCCGGGGGGGTCCCGGCCGCGATATCATTCAATAAGCGGGGGAACGTGACCTCGCCCTCATGCGTCACGACATAGTCAATGCGCGACTCGGGCAGCACCTCATCCAGCATCAGCGTGGGATGCGGGCCGCCCACCACGATGGTGGCCTGGGGTAGCACCTCGTCGATGATGCGCACGCATTCCATCACCGGGTTGAAATCGACGCTCATCATGGTGAGGCCGCACACCTGGGGCTGGCGCGCGGCCAGTTCCTGGCGAAAATGGTCCCACCCGCGCAGCGCCCGCAGGTCCAGCAGGTTCACCTCGTGGCCGGCCTCCTGGGCCACGGCCGACAGGATCGCCAGGCCGTGGCTGATCCAACCCGAGTCCATGCCCTGGCCGGTGCTATCGAAACCTTTGCCGGTGATCCCGGCATAGATCAGCGTGGTCTGCATGGCTACCGCCCGTTGGTGATGAGGCCGACCTTGCTGTTGTCGCCCAGCATCATCTTGTAGGCCCGGGGCTTGAGAGGGCTGCGGGTGATCTCGACGTTACGGCCAATGAGGCTATCTTCGATGCGCTGGTCAATGTGCAAAATCTTGGTATGTTCCAGCACGATGGAATGCTCGATCTCGCTGCAATCGACGATCGTGTGGTGATAGATGGCCGTGAACGGCCCGACATACGAGTTGACGATACGCGCATCGCGGCCAATGATGGCCGGCCCGCGAATCACGCTGTTGATGATCTCGGCGCCGGCCTCGATGGTGACTTTGCCGCTGAGTTGCGAATCACGATCGACATAGCCTTCGACATAGGGTTCCAGCTCGTCCAGCACCAGCCGGTTGGCGTCCAGCATGTCGCCCGGCGCGCCGGTGTCGATCCACCATCCTTCGTGCACATAGGGATAGACCTGATACTGGTGATCCACCAGGTATTGGATGGCGTCGGTGATCTCGAGTTCGCCACGCCAGGAAGGCGCAATATTGTCCACCGCCTCCCAGATGTGGTGATCGAACATATAGATGCCCACCAACGCCAGGTTGGACCGGGGCTGGCGCGGCTTTTCCACCAGGCGCTCGATGCGACCGTCCCTGAGTTCGGCCACGCCGTATTGCTCGGGATGCTCGACCCGAGTGAGGACGATCTGCGAATTCCATTCGCTGTGCTCGAACTGGCGGATCAGGTTGGCGATGCCGCCCTGGATCACATTGTCGCCCAGGAACATGACAAAGCGATCATCGCCCAAAAAATCACGCGAGACCTTGACGGCGTGGGCCAGCCCCAGGGGTGCGTCTTGCTGGATGTACGTGATGTGCACATCCCACCGGCTGCCATCGCCGACGGCCTCTTTGATCTCGGGGGCCGTGTCGCCCACCACAATGCCAATGTCGTCGATCCCGGCGTCATGGATGGCCTCGATGACCCGGAACAGGACCGGCTTGTTCGCCACCGGCACCAGTTGCTTGGCGCTGGTGTAGGTAATGGGGTACAGGCGGGTTCCCTTGCCGCCGCTCAAAACGAGTCCCTTCATTTTTCCTCCGTGACGAGAATTACCACAGGCGCCACCGGCGGCGTTTGGAATGCCGGGGCAAAGGTTCCGGCGGCGGCACAAACAGCCGTTCGTCGGCCAGGATGCGCGCCGGCATATCCGTCACCATCGCCTGCGCCCGGTCCTCTCCGATCAACTCGGCAGCCACAGCCACCGCCTCCGAAAGCCGCGGGCTGCGCTGACCGATGCCGTGCGCATCTGAGGCAATGACGTGCGCCAACCCGTGGGTCAAGAACAGGCGCGCCGTGTCCTGCACTTCCGAGCCAAAGACCCCAACCAGGCTGGCGGCAGTGAGTTGGGTCAGCACGCCGCGTTCTACCAAGGTGTAGAGCAGCTGGGGGTTCTTGATCACGGCCGTGTAGCGTTCGGGATGGGCGATGATGGGCACCAGGCCGGCCACCTGTAGCTCAAAGACGATTTGCTCCACATAGTGCGGATATTGCTGCAAGGGGAACTCGAGGAGCAGGTAGCGGGTGCCGCCCAAGGTACAGCCCGGCTCACGGGTAATGCGCCGGGGTAGGTCAGGGGCGATATACACTTCCAAGCCGGGTACAATCACCAGATCCAGCCCATCGTCCTGACAGGCCGTTTGCAGTCGGTCCACCGACTCGCGCACCGCAGAGGGCAACTGCATCCACACCCCCTCCACGCTGTGCGGCGTCGCCACGATGCGCCCCACGCCATCGGCGACCGCCATGCGGGCCATGTCCAACGCCTGGGCCATATCCTGAGCCCCGTCATCAAAGCCGGGCAGGATGTGCGAGTGCAGGTCTATGTATGGCATGACATCCCTCATGTGGCGGCTTGGCAGTCAGTATACCGGCTTTTGTCCAGGCTGTCAAGAAAAGGAGAGCGCCGTTCAGCCAATGAACTTGGCCCAATCTGCCAAAAAGCGCTCGATGCCCCGATCGGTGAGGGGATGCTGGATCATCTGCATGAGCACCTTGTAGGGCACTGTGGCAATGTGCGCGCCGGCCAGGGCCGCCTGGGTGACATGCAGCGGATGGCGAATGCTGGCCGCGATGATCTGGGTATCCAGGTCATGGCGCTCGAATATTTCGGCGGTCTCGACCACCACCTGCATCCCGTCATGGTTGATATCATCCAGCCGACCGACAAAGGGCGAAACATAGGCGGCGCCGGCCAGGGCTGCGAGCAGGGCCTGGTTGGCCGAAAAGATGAGCGTGGCATTGGTGGGAATCCCTTCATCGGCCAGGACACTGATGGCAGCCAGGCCTTCGGCCGTGATGGGCACCTTGACCACTACGTATTCCGACCATCGGGCAATCTCGCGGGCCTGGGCCACCATGCCTTCGGCATCAGGGGCCGTGACCTCGGCGCTCACCGGGCCGCGCACCAGATCGCAGATGGCCCGGATGGTTTCGCCGAAATCGACCCCGCTCTCTCGAGCCATCAGGCTGGGGTTGGTGGTTACGCCACTGACCACGCCCAAGCGCACGCCAGCGCGGATCTCGTCCATGCTCGCAGTGTCGAGAAAAATACGCATTGTCCCGGTTTCTCCTTCAGTGCGGTGTGGCACGGAAAAAAGGCAGGCAGAACCCCGTTGATGGGGCCTGCCTGCACTTGTGCGAACACCATAGGGTCCTCGCTCACAATTAGCGCTTGGTATACTGCTTGGCGCGTCGGGCTCGCCGCAACCCGGGCTTTTTGCGCTCCTTGACCCGGGGATCGCGCGTGAGCAACCCGGCCTTTTTGAGCACAGACCGAGAGCTGGGATCGGCCACTATCAAGGCGCGAGCCAGGCCATGCCGAACCGCGCCGGCCTGACCAGAAACGCCGCCACCGCGCACCTTGACCGTGGCGCTGTATTGCTTTTCCGTGCTGGTCAGTCGCAAGGGAGTCAATACGTCCCGCTGGTGAATGGCTGTGGGAAAATACTCGCCCAACGGTTTGTCATTGACCACGATCTCGCCATTGCCGTCAAACAGGCGCACCCGGGCCACGGCAGTTTTGCGCCGTCCCGTGGCATAGTGGTATCGCTGCACGTTCACCATAACATCCGCCTCCTATTCTAGCTCTAACGGCTGGGGCTGCTGCGCGTCATGGGGATGCTCGCTCCCGGCATACACCTTGAGCTTTTTGAACATCTGGCGCCCCAATCGATTGTGTGGCAACATGCCGCGCACGGCCGATTCCAGCACCCGGTTGGGGTGGCGTTGCAATTGGTCACGCAAGGTGATTTGCTTGAGCCCGCCAGGGTAATTGGAATGCCGATAATACATTTTTTGATCCAGTTTGCGCCCGGTAACCTGAATCTTGGCGGCATTCACCACAACCACAAAATCACCCACGTCTAGATGCGGGGTATAGATCGGCTTGTGTTTGCCGCGCAAGATATGCGCGATACGGGTCGCCAGCCGGCCCAGGTTCTGCCCATCCGCATCCACCACCCACCATTTCCGCTGGATGTCAGATGCTCGCGTGGCATATGTCTTCATCCTGTACACCTCTCTCTACCGAATTCACGTATCGTTTCAGCATCCCGGGATGGAGCATGAGGCAAACTGCCCTACGTCCCCGGTTTATCGAAAAGGTACGAATTCACCCATAGATCTGCCGGATACGTCACCTGCATCAAGCACAAGCCATGCCCCGGGGCGCTGGGACCAGAGCGGGACCGGTCGCGCGTCGCCAACAGCTCGGCCACAATATCGGGAGACCGTTGCTGCCGGCCCACCAGTAACAAAGTGCCCACCAGGCCCCGCACCATGCGCCGCAGAAACGCATTCGCCTCAATGTCAAACCAGATACGCGGCCCGTCCTGGCTCCATGCGGCCCGATAGAGCACGCGCACGGTACTGCGAGAGCGCCCCACCGGCGAGCCAAAGGTGGCGAAATCGTGCTCTCCCACCAGCACCTGGCTGGCACTGTTCATAGCTGCCACATCGAGTGGGCGAGGCACGTGCAGGCTATACAGGCGCTCGGTGGGCAACCGCGCGGGCGCGTTCCATATGCGATAGCGATAGGTGCGGCTGCGGGCGCTGAACCGGGGATGAAACCCCGCCTGGACCATTGCCACCTGCCGCACTGCAATGTCGGGCGGCAGCACAGCATTCATGGCCCGCTCTAGATCGGCCGGGTCCCATGGTGTGATCAGGTCACACGCCGCCACCTGACCCAGGGCATGCACGCCCGTATCCGTGCGGCCGGCCCCCACCACGCGCGGGACCTCGCCGGTGAGGCGGTGCAATGCAGCCTCTAACTCTCCCTGGATCGTAGGACCCTGGCGTTGGATCTGAAACCCCTGGTACCGTGTCCCATCATAGGCCACGATAAAGGCAAATCGGCCCACAGCCTTGACCAGCCGCGCCTACTCCTCTACCAGCTCGATCCGGGCCATCTTGGCCGCATCGCCGAGACGCTGGTTTAGCTTGATAATCCGCGTATAGCCACCGGGGCGATCTTGATACCGGGGCGCCAGAACCTCGAACAGCTTGCGTGCGATCAAGGGATCGTTCAAACGCGCCACCGCCAACCGGCGAGCGTGCAATGTGCGTTCTGGCCGCTCGTCGGCCAGGCCGCGCTTGGCCAGCGTGATCAAGCGTTCGGCCAGGGGGCGAATCGCCTTGGCTTTGGCTTCTGTGGTGGTGACGTGCTCGTGGCGCAACAGGTCTGTCACCAGGTTTCTGTATAACGCACGCCGATGTCCGCTGGAACGGCCCAGCCTGCGGCCGGCAATATGGTGTCTCATAGGTTACATGCTCTCCCTGGCTTGACCCGGTCTTATTCTTCGGGGGCCAACTCGGCCTCTTCTACCGGGGCCAATAACGAATAGTCGATATAGCCCTTGGCTTGCAGTTGATCGCGCAACTCGTCCAAGGACTTGCGGCCAAAGTTCCACACCGCCAGCAAATCGTCTTCGCTCATCTCCAACACTTGCCCCACCCGAGTGATGCCCGAGCGTTTGAGGCAGTTGTAGGCTCGTACTGATAGGTCCAGGTCTTCGATGGGCGCATCATAGACCTGGCTGGGAATGTCCAGGACCACCGCGGTCACCTCTTCCGGGCGCCGGGTTTCGGACAAACCAAATTCCATCACCAGGCTAAAGTGGCGCACCAAAATCTGGGCTGCCCGCGAGAACGCATCGCGCGGGCGCAACGTGCCATTGGTCCAGATCGATACCAGGAGCCGGTCATAGTCTGTGGCCTGACCGATGCGCGCCCGCTCCACTTCGTATTGGACCTTGCGTACTGGGCTAAAGATCGCGTCCACCGGAATGGTGCCAATTGGCAATTCGCCCTCGTGGGCCTCTGCTGGCTGATAGCCCCGGCCACGTTCCACCGTCATCTCCATATCCAGCACAGCTTCTGGCGTGTCCAACGTGGCGATGTGCAATTCTGGGTTTACGATTTCGATTTCGGGCGGCGCGGTAATGTCGGCCGCTGTCACTTCTCTCTGACCGCTGGCATGCAGCCGCATGATCACCGGTTCATCAGACAGGGACTGCACGCCCAGCCGCTTCAGATTCAACACGATCCCCATGGCGTCCTCGCGAACGTGAGGAATATCAGAGAACTCGTGCCATATCCCGCTAATGCGAACCGAGGTCACAGCCGCACCCGGCAACGATGACAGCAACACCCGGCGTAAGGCATTGCCAATGGTGATGCCGTACCCACCTTCCATGGGGCCAACGGCAAATCGGCCAAATTCGGGCGTCTCTTCCAGACTCGTGATCTGGGGCAATATGATATCTAGCAAGGATCCGCCTCCTATTCTTGGCGCTAGCGGCGCTGAACTATGCTCTGACCCAACACCGCCCGGCGCGCCACTATGGGGTGCCCAACCCGATCGCTGATCGTATAGATGCGGACCTGCCTACCGGCTATAGTATTCCACAACCAGTTGTTCGTTCAAGGTAATATCCACATCCGAGCGCGCGGGCAAAGCCGTCACGCGACCTTCCAGGGTCTTCGGATCCAACGTTAGCCAGGGCGGCGTAGTTCGGCGACCCAGGCTCTTGGCATGGTCTTTAAAGTAGGTATTCCCCCGACTAGTTTCGCGCACCTGGATCACATCTCCCACGTGCACAATGTACGAGGGTATGTCAACCCGCCGGCCATTTACTGCCAAGTGGGCATGGTTGACCAGTTGGCGAGCCTGCGCCCGCGAATCGGCCAGGCCCAGGCGATATACCACATTGTCCAGGCGCCGTTCCAGCAATTGCAGCAGGTTCTCACCGGTCAAGCCGGGCATGCGCTCGGCTTCGGCGAAATAGCGTCGGAACTGGCGTTCGAGCACGCCATAGATGCGGCGCACTTTTTGCTTTTCGCGCAACTGCAAGGCATAGTCCGAAGGTTTGCGTTGGCGGCGTCCGCGAGCACTACCGTGGTCCCCGGGTGCGTATGCACGCCGCTCCATGGCGCACTTGGACGTCATACACCGATCGCCCTTGAGGAACAGTTTGGCCCCCTCACGGCGACACAGTTTGCACACGGAGCCAGTATATCTAGCCATTCATCCTCCCAAAATAGCGGCCCCCCGCAGCGGGGCGGGGCAAGAGTCCTACACTCGCCGGCGCTTGCGCGGCCGACAGCCATTGTGCGGGATGGGCGTCACGTCGGTGATCGACGCGACTGCCACACCCGAAGCTTGTAGCGCCCGAATCGCCGCGTCGCGCCCGGACCCGGGGCCCTTGACGAACACGTCTACCTGGCGCACGCCAAAGTCAGCGGCTTGCCGAGCCACTTGCTGGGCTGCTAACTGGGCGGCAAAGGGCGTACCTTTGCGCGCGCCCTTGAACCCGGCCGTGCCACAACTGGCCCACGTGAGCGTGTTGCCTTCTTGATCGGTCACGGTGACAATGGTGTTGTTGAACGTGGCCATGATGTGGGCCTGCGCATGCGGCACCATCTTGCGCTCGCTGCGTTTGGCTCGGGTGCGCCGACCTGTTTTCTTTGGTGGTACCATCCTCTATCTCCTGCTAAGAAACTTGAGAGCCGTGTTGAACTGTCACAGTATATACCCAGCCAGAGCCTCTTGTCGAAAAGACTGTCCGACACGAGTGTCGGGCTCGTATGGGTATGGGTTCTATTGACCGCTACTTTTTGGCTACAGCGCGCCGCCGCCCAGCCACGGTCTTGCGCGGCCCACGCCGGGTGCGCGCGTTGGTGCGTGTGCGTTGCCCCCGCACCGGCAGTCCCCGGCGATGGCGCAAGCCACGGTAGCACCCAATCTCGATCAGGCGCTTGATGTTCATATCCACGGCCCGCCGCAGATCGCCTTCCACCCGATAATCGCGCTCGATCACCTCGCGCAGACGGTTGACCTCGGCTTCGGTCAGGTCTTTGACGCGCGCCCCTGGCGTCACCGCAGCCACCTTGACGATCTTGCTCGCCGAAGTGCGCCCAATTCCATAGATATACGTCAGCGCGATATCCACTCGCTTGTTTCTGGGGATATCCACCCCAGCGATTCTCGCCACGTAGCACCTCCAGTGACTTGACTCTACCCTATCCCTGTCGTTGTTTGTGCTTGGGATTCTTGCAGATCACACGCACCACACCCCGGCGCCGAATGATCTTGCAATGCTCACAACGTTTTTTTACCGATGCCGATACTTTCATCGTATCCTCCTCGCGGCACGTCCTACAGCCGCGTCAATACCTCTGCCTCACCATCTGTGATCGCGATGGTATGTTCAAAGTGCGCCGATAGGCCGCCGTCACGTGTGACCACGGTCCACACATCATCCAATACCCGCGTTTGGGCAGTGCCAATGGCCAGCATGGGTTCCAGCGCCAGAGTCATACCCGATCGCAGGCGCAAACCGCGGCGGGGCTCCCCGATGTTGGGGATATGCGGGTCTTCGTGCAGGTGCCGGCCAATGCCGTGCCCCCCATACTCGCGTACCACACCCAACCCGGCCCCCTCGGCGCAACGCTGCACCGCCCACGACACGTCGCCCAGTCGTTGGCCGGCCCGGGCCGCCGCAATGGCCGCCGCCAGCGCCTCGCGCGTTACATCCATCAAGCGCTGGGCTGCCGGCGAGATGGCCCCCACCGCCACGGTGATGGCCGTATCGCCCTGGTAGCCCTTGTAGATCACACCCTGGTCCAGGCTGACAATGTCGCCGGCCTGCAAGACCCGGTCGCCCGGAATGCCGTGCACGATCTCGTCGTTGACCGACACGCAAATAGAAGCCGGGTAGCCCCGATAGCCC
Source organism: Chloroflexota bacterium (assembly GCA_018823415.1). Classification (GTDB taxonomy): domain Bacteria; phylum Chloroflexota; class JAHJIN01; order JAHJIN01; family JAHJIN01; genus JAHJIN01. The sequence continues at coordinate 22,645 of JAHJIN010000501.1, forward strand.
TTGAACGAGGGCTCAGCGCCGCGCTTGCGGATCTCTTGCTCGCCCAGGGCGTCCAGTTCGGCGGTGGTGATACCAGGCCGCACAGCCACGCGTAGGGCCTCGCGCACTTCGGCTACGATGCGCCCGGCTTCGCGCATCAGGGCCAGCTCGTGCGCTGACTTGATGACCACAGCCATGATGCTAGGCTTCCACGGTCGCGACAAGCGCAGCCGTCATACCATCGATATCCAGCGTGCCATCGATCTCGGTGAGCAGGTCCCGGGTCTTGTACCAATCCACCAGCGGGGCCGTTTGCTCCTGATACACCGCAATGCGCCGGCGATGAGTCTCGGGCGTATCATCGGCGCGTTGATACAGCTCGCCGCCGCACTCGTCACACCGCCCGGCCACCCGGGGCGGGCTGAACAGCAGGTGATATACCGCTCCGCACTGCCGACAGGTCCACCGACCGCCCAGACGGGCCAGAAGCACGTCGGCTGGTGCATCGATATAGAGCACAGTTTCCAACGCATGCCCTTGCTGAGCCAGCGCGTCTTCCAGGGCCTGGGCCTGGGCCACGGTGCGCGGAAAGCCATCCAACAGCGCGCCGGCGGCACAATCAGGCTGAGCCAGGCGATCTACCACCATGGCGATGGTAATGTCATCGGGCACCAGCGCCCCCCGATCCATATAGGTCTTGGCTTGCAAGCCCAGCGCGGTTTCGGCCTTGAGGTTCTGCCGGAACAAGTCACCCGAAGCCACGTGCGGCAAACTCAGCCGCTCGGTCAGCCGCTCGGCTTGCGTACCTTTGCCCACGCCCGGCGGCCCCAGCAAGACGATATAACGCGGCCCGGTCTCGCCCACGTCAGCCTTCCTATTTGATAAAGCCCTCATAGTGACGCATCAACAACTGGGCTTCCAACTGGCGCATGGTATCCAGCACCACGCCCACCACAATAAGCACACTGGTGCTTTCCAGAGACATGGTCTGCACGCCGGTGAACAGGCGCGCGAAAAAGGGCAACACTGCCACCAGGCCCAGAAACACAGCCCCAAACAGCGTGATGCGGTTCACGATGCGCATCAAATAGTCCTGGGTGGGCCGGCCCGGTCGAATGCCCGGAATAAAGCCGCCCTGCTTTTGCAGGTTTTCGGCCAGATTTTGCTGTTCAAAGATGACCATGGTATAGAAATACGTGAACCCAATGGTCATGAGAAAATAAGACGCCGCATAGATCATGCTATCCTGTGAGAACCACGCCACCATGGTCTTGCCCACGTCGCCCACCCAGCCCTCGCTATACTGCATATAGCCGCCGATGAGCGAGGGAAAGGCCAGGATAGACAGGGCAAAGATCAGCGGGATCATGCCGGCCGACAGGACCTTGATCGGCACATGGGTGCTGCCGCCGCCATAAATACGCCGGCCCCGCACCCGTTTGGCATAGTGGACCGGGATCCGCCGCTCGCCTTCTTGCACCATCACAATCGCCACCACGGTGATGACGGCGATGGCAAAAAAGACAATGACCCCCACCCAGTTTTGCCCCAGGATCAGCGTGCTGCCGATCTGGCTGGGCAGCCGGGCCACGATATTGGCCAGGATGATGATGGACACGCCGTTGCCGATGCCGGCCTCCGAGATTAACTCGCCAAACCACACACAGACCACGGTACCGGCGATGACGGTTGACAGGATGGCGACGGTAGACACAGCGGACGTCAGATCGCCAAACCCCCAGTTGGTAATGATGCCCTGGCTGTAATAGACCGAGATCTGCCCAAATGCCTGCAACAAGGCCAGGGGCACCGTCATCCAGTGCTGAATGCGGTTGATGCGCTGCCGCCCGGCTTCGCCTTCCTTCTGCCATTCTTCCAGCTTGGGGATGATGGGCGTGAGGAGCTGCATGATGATGGTGGCCGTGATGTACGGATACACGCCCATCATCACGATGGACAGGCGCGACATGGCCCCGCCGGCGAACATGTCCACCAGGCTCAAGAACTGGTTGCCCTGAAACAACTCGGCCAGCTTTTCCTGATCGACGCCGGGCACCGGCACGGCCGCGATCAGGCGAAAGACCACCAGGATAAAGATCGTAAACAGCAATCGCCGACGCAGATCTGGCAATCGAAAGACATTGAGCATCGCTTGCAGCATAGTTGATTCCTCGCGGCTCGTCTATGACTTGGCACTTGGTATGCCGGGGCCAGCTACAACTCGAGCACCTCGCCGCCCGCGGCCTCGATCTTGAGGCGCGCGCTGGCAGAGAAACGGTGCGCGTGCACGGTCAGCGGCCGCGACAATTCGCCGTCTCCCAGCACCTTGACTGGCAGACCATGACGTACCAGGCCCATCTCGTGCAACAGGGCTGGCGTGATCTCGGTGTGCGCCGGGAATTGCTCCAGGTACCCCACGTTCACCACAGCATATTTCACGGCAAAGATGTTGGTAAACCCACGCACATGGGGCAAACGGCGCACCAATGGCAACTGCCCGCCTTCAAAATAGGGCCGCACACCCCCGCCGCTGCGAGAGTTCTGGCCTTTGGTGCCCCGGCCGGCCGTCTTGCCTCGGCGCCCGCCATCACCCCGGCCGGCACGGATACGATTTTTGCGACTGCCCGGGGCCGGGTGCAACTCGTGCAATTTCATGTTCGTTCTCCTTGCCCGCACCAAACCAGGCCCGAGCCTAGTCTGTTACGGGTTCCACTGTTACCAGGTGCTTGATCTTGAACAGCATCCCCTGGATCGAAGGCGAATCATCATGGATCACCGTCTGGTTCAGCCGGCGCAGGCCCAACGCCCGGACCGTCGCCTTCTGATCCTGACCATAGCCGATGGCGCTTTTCACCCAGGTAATGCGCAGCTTTTGCTCAGCCATTGTCTTTCACCTTGTTCCGCGCCCACACCGGCATGATCTGGGACACGGGCTTGCCACGCCGCCGCGCTTCTTCTTCGGGGCTCTTGAGTTCACCCAGGGCCTTCATGGTAGCGCGCACCACGTTGATGGCATTGGCGCTGCCCAGCGATTTGGTCAAGATGTCGCGGATGCCCACCGCTTCTACCACGGCACGCACACCACCGCCGGCGATAACGCCAGTGCCGGGCGAAGCGGGTTTGAGTAACACCCGGGCCGCGCCAAACTCGCCAATCACCTCGTGAGGAATGGTGTGCCCCAGCATCGGCACCGCAACCATATCGCGCCGGGCAATGTCTACCCCTTTGCGAATCGCTTCGGGCACTTCGCGGGCCTTACCCAGTCCTATGCCCACGCGACCTTGCTGGTCACCCACCACCACCATCGCGCTGAACCCAAAGCGCCGGCCGCCTTTTTGTACCTTGGCCACGCGGTTGATGGATACCACGCGCTCGGCGTATTCCATTTCTTGGGTTGGTTCTTCTTCTTCTTCTCGCCGTCTTGCTCTCGCCATGCTTGCTCCTATTGTTAGCTCACCATTGCCGTCCCCAATTGGGGCAACCAGGGATGATGTTTGGATGATGTTTGCAGAGCTAGAACGCCAGGCCACCCTCGCGCGCGGCCTGAGCCAGGGCCGCAATGCGGCCGTGGTACTGATAGCCGCCCCGGTCAAAAACAACCGTGGCGATCCCTTGCTGCTGCGCGCGCTCGGCCAGCAGCTTGCCGACCATCTGCGCCTGCTCCACCTTGGACTTGCCCTGCACCGCTGCCTGCACCTCGGGTTCCATGGTCGAAACCGCCAGCAAGGTGCGGCCCTGATCATCATCGATGACCTGAGCATAGATGTGTTCGAGGCTGCGGAACACGCTGAGTCGCGGGCGCTGAGTAGTGCCTCGCACCTTGACTCGAATGCGCCGATGCCTTTTTCTCCGCGCTGCCTCGCGATCGAACTGTTTGATCATCGCCACTACCCTCTCTGCCGATTCTCGGCCCCGCAGCCCATCATCACTGTATCGTACGCGGGCCGGGCCGTGCTGCCGCCGTAAATTAGCCTACTTTGCCAGCCTTGCCAGCCTTGCGCCGGATCTGTTCGCCGGCGTACCGAATGCCCTTGCCCAAATAAGGCTCTGGCTTGCGGATAGCCCGAATTCGCGCGGCCACCTCGCCCACCAGTTCTTTGTCGATCCCCTGCACGCCCACACGCTGCGCGCCTTCCAGAGTAAACTTGATGCCCGCAGGCGGTTCCATCCGAACCGGGTGCGAATAACCAACCTGGATCTCGATCGCATCGCCGATCATCTGGGCCTTGTAGCCCACGCCGTGAATCTCCAAGTCCTTGCGATAGCCCTCGCTCACGCCGATGACCATGTTCGCCACCAGGGAGCGCGTGAGGCCATGAAATGCCTTGTGGCGTTTGCTGTCTGACGGGCGACGCACCACCAGGGTATCCCCTTCTTGTGTCACTTGCATGTCTGGCACTAATTCCCGTTCCAGCGTGCCCAGTGGCCCATGCACCGTGATATGTTGTCCTTCGAACTGGACTGTCACGCCCTGGGGCAGCGGAATGGGACGCAAACCTATTCGAGACACCGCAACCTCCTCCAACCGACCTTTACCAGGCGAAGCACAGGACCTCGCCCCCCACGCCCAATCGGCGGGCCTGGCGCCCGGTGATGACCCCATGCGAGGTAGATAGCACGGCCACCCCCATTCCACTCAGCACCTTGGGGATATTGTCCTTGCCCACATATACCCGGCAGCCGGGCTTGCTTATCCGCTTGAGGCCAGACAGCACCGGCTCTTTGTCCGCATATTTGAGCCACACGCGCACGTTTTGCCGGGTGGCCTCGCGCTTGACGCGAAAATCCTTAATGTAGCCCTCATCCTTGAGGATGCGCAGGACATCCAATTTGAGGCGTGATGCTGGCATCTCGACGCTTTCATGGCGCCCCATCTGCGCATTACGAATGCGGGTTAGCATATCTGCGATCGGATCTGTCATGGCTCTGAACCCTCCATCACCAACTCGACTTGGTCACACCGGGGACCAAGCCCTGGGAGGCCAGATCGCGAAAGCAAATCCGGCACATGCCAAACCGCCGCATATAACCCCGCGGCCGGCCACAAATGCGACAGCGATTCCGCACCCGCACATCGTACTTGCGATTCTTTTCCCGCGCGATCATTGACTTTTTGGCCAACTCTACCTCCATATCAGCATACGCGCTGCCGAGCGCCTAATCTCGGAAAGGCAACCCTAACGCGTGCAACAAGGCCCTGCCTTCCGCATCCGTGTGAGCGGTGGTGACAATGCACACTTCTAAACCCCGCAGCTTGTCAATGCTATCGTAATCGATCTCGGGAAAGATCAACTGCTCGCGCAGCCCAATGGTGTAATTGCCGCGCCCATCGAACGACTTGGCCGACAAGCCACGAAAGTCGCGAATACGGGGCAATGCCACGTTGAACAGGCGATCCAGGAAATCATACATCCGGCGGCCGCGCAGGGTCACCGTCAAGCCCACCGGCATGCCGGCCCGCACCTTGAACGCAGCAATGGATTTGCGTGCCCGCGTGACCACTGGTCGCTGGCCGGTAATGGCCACCATGTCTTTCATGGCCGCATCCAGCACTTTGGCATCGCGGATCGCTTCTCCCAACCCAATGTTGACCTTGACCTTGTGCAGGCCCGGAATTTCCATTACATTTTTGTAGCCAAACTCTTTGGCCAACACCGGCACCACTTCGTCCCGGTAACGTTGTTGCAGCTTGGGCACCTGAGCCATCTTTCCTCCAACTAGTCCCTAACCTGGATAAACCAGAGCCAACCAAGATAACGCTTCTGGAAATTCTTGCTCGTTGTACAAGAATTCCACGGGTTGGGCCTAAAGCGTCAGTCGATCAGATCGCCACACCGCCGGCAAACCCGCGACTTGGCGCCATCTTCTAGCACCTGATTACCCACGCGAGCTGGTTTGTTACAATGCGGGCAGATCAGCGCCAGGTTTGCCACGTGGATGGATGCTTCAATGTCCACGATCCCGGCCTGCGTGCGCACCCGGCCCGGGCGCAGGTGACGCTTGGCGATGTTTACCCCGGCCACGATGGCGCGGTCGCGATTCGAGTCTCGCTCACCGCTGCGCTTGACCTGTCCCGTGACGATCGAGCGGACCTCGCCTGTTTTGCCCCGGTCTTTGCCTTTCAAGACCAGTACCTTGTCGCCTTTTCTAATATGCATGCTCGTTCCTCACTTGCCGGCCCGGCGCCTTACAACACCTCTGGCGCCAGCGACACGATCTTCATAAAGTTCTTTTCGCGCAACTCGCGGGCCACCGGGCCAAACACGCGCGTGCCCCGGGGATTCATCCGCTCGTCCAAGATCACGGCCGCATTCTCGTCGAACCGAATATAGCTGCCATCTGAACGCCGATATTCCTTGGCGGTGCGCACGATGACGGCCTTGACGATGTCACTTTTTTTCACTGCGCCATTGGGGGTTGCTTGCTTGACGGTAGCCACGATAATATCGCCCACGCCGGCATATCGCCGCCGCGATCCTCCCAACACGCGAATACACATGATTACTTTGGCGCCCGTATTGTCGGCTACCTGGAGCCGGCTCTCTTGCTGGATCATGCCACCACCTCAACCTCGGCGTCTGGGAGTGGAGCCTGATCCATGTCCAGGTCTTCTGGCTCAACGTCCGGCACTTGGACGTCTGCTTCCAGGTCTTCTGACTCAATGGCCGACACGTGAACATCTGCTTCCAGATCTTCTGGCTCAATGGCCGGCACATGGGCGTCTGCTTCCAGGTCTTGCTCGGTCACCTGCAAACCATGTCCAATGATCTCGACCACGCGCCAGCGCTTGTGGCGGCTCAGCGGTCGCGTTTCCACAATGCGCACCATATCGCCTTCTTGGCAGATTTCGTTTTCGTCGTGAGCCATAAAGCGCTTGGTCTGCTTGATGATCTTGTGATACAGAGGATGACGCGTCAAGCGTTCCACTGCCACCACCACTGTTTTGTCCATCTTGTCGCTGACCACCCGGCCCACCTGGATCTTACGACCGGTCTCTGCCGGGGTCAACCCTTGAATCTCTGCACTCACGTCCTGCCTCCTTTGCGTCTGCTGGCTATTCCAGCTCTCCGTACGCACGCTCCCAGGCTTGGATCTCTAGCTCTCGGCGCAGCGTCTCCCAGCGGGCCACCTGACGACGCACCAGCCGCAGCCGCTTGTAGTTCTTGAGTTGTCGGGTCGCCAATTGAAACCGCAGATTGAACAACTCTTGCTTGTTATCCTGGATCTGCTGATCGATCTCGGCGATCACGCTGTCGAATTCATGGTCAGATCTGGCAGCGCGTTGGCGCCATTCGTCTGCCAGTTTGAGCGATTCCCAGCTCTTCATGATTACTTTTCCCCTCCGCCCTGATCCGCCCTGGTCACCAGCCGGGTCCTGATGGGTAGTTTGTGGCTGGCCAATCGCAGAGCCTCACGGGCCAGGTCCTCGCGCACACCGGCGACTTCGAACAGGATGCGGCCGGGCTTGACCACGGCCACGTGATGATCGGGTATGCCCTTGCCGCTACCCATGCGGGTTTCGGCCGGCTTTTGGGTGACGGGTTTGTCTGGAAAGACCCGGATCCAGATCTTGCCGCCACGCCGCACATGGCGCGTGGCCGCGCGGCGGGCTGCCTCGATCTGGCGGCTGGTCAGCCAGCAAGGCTCCAATGCCTGCAATGCAAATTCGCCAAAGGCAATGGTAGCGCCCCGTTGGGCCTGGCCTTTCATCCGGCCGCGATGAACTTTGCGGTATTTTTCTTTCTTGGGCATCAACATCGTCGTCTCTCCTGCCGGCGCTGGTCTTGATCGTGGAACATGCGCCGGTCGTCATACCCAACCTGGGTGAACCAGAACCAACCAGGTCGATGCGGGCTATTGCCTAGGCACTGGCCGGTTCGGCCGGCGCCGATTTTTCGGGGATCACATCGCCTTTATAAATCCATACCTTGACGCCAATCTGCCCCAAGGTGGTCGAGGCTTCGGCCCGGGCATAGTCAATGTCTGCGCGCAAGGTATGCAGGGGCACCCGACCATCGTGCTGCCATTCTGAACGGCTCATCTCGGCCCCGGCCAGGCGCCCACTGCACCGTATCTTGGCCCCCTCGGCGCCGGATCGCATGGCGCGCCATACACCCTGGCGCATGGCCCGGCGGAACGAGATCCGCCGCTCGATTTGCTCGGCCACATTCTGAGCCACCAGATAGGCGTTCAACTCGGGCTGGCGCACCTCTTGGATATCGATCCGCACGCGCGCGCCGGTCATGTTCTCCAGATCGCGCCGCAGGGCCTCTACCTTGGTGCCGCCCTTGCCGATCACCATCCCGGGCTTGGCCGCGTGCAGCGTGATATTGATCCGCCGGCCAGAGCGCTCAATGTCTACCTGGGCGAGCCCGGCTGACGCCAACTCTTTCATGAGCCACGCACGCAGACGCAGGTCCTCGTGCAATTGATTCACATAATCATCGCCCTCGGCAAACCACCGTGATCGCCAAGTTGTCGTCGTGCCCAGTCGAAAGCCAATCGGTTGTACCTTGCGTCCCAAGTCGTATCCCTCCTGTCAGACTCTATGGCATGGCCCAGCCTGATTACTCGTATACTTCGCGCACCACCACCTGGATGTGGCTGGAGCGCCGGCGCATCATCTTGTAGCGACCCCGGGCCCCGGGGCGCCAGTGCTTGGTATTGCGCGTGCGGCCGGCCCCATCAATGCTGATCTCGGCCACATACAATTCGTCGAGTTCCAGGCCAAACCGATCATCCGCATTGGCTGCCGCCGACTGCACAACCTTGGACACGCTACGGGCCGAAGTGCCCGGCAAGTACGCCAGTGTCGCCAAGGCCTGCGGCACTGGTTTGCCGCGGACGACATCTGCGATACGCCGTAACTTGGTTGGTGATGTATGCACAAATCTTGCAACTGCTTTCGCTTCCATGGCATCCCCTCAATTACGCCTGCTAGCGCCGCGCCTTTTTCTCCCGGGCCGAATGCCCACGATAGAACCGGGTGGGAGCAAACTCGCCCAGCTTGTGCCCCACCATATTCTCCGAGACATATACTGGCACGTGCCGCCGGCCATCATGCACTGCGATCGTGTGCCCCACAAACTCGGGCGAGACGGTGCTTGCCCGGGACCACGTCTTGAGCACACGCTTGCGCCCGGTACGATTCATGTCCATGACCCGCGCCAGCAACCGCTCGTCAATATAGGGGCCTTTTTTCAACGATCTAGACACAGCATTTCCTCCTTGCAGCCGCTCGGCTCGTGCAGCCCACAACGGCCACCCGGCCAGCGCATTCTGGCTACTTTTTGCGTCGCCGCACAATCCACTTGCTGCTGGTTTTCTTTTTTGTCCGGGTTCGATACCCCAGGGTAGGCTTGCCCCACGGACTCTTGGGACCGGGCATACCAATGGGTGTCCGGCCTTCGCCGCCGCCGTGTGGGTGATCGCGCGGCGACATGGCCGAACCGCGGACCTCTGGTCGCCGACCCATATGGCGCGACCGACCGGCCTTGCCCACCTTGACGCGCGCGTGGTCCAGGTTCCCCACCTGACCAACGGTGGCCATGCACCGCACGCTAATCAGGCGCACCTCGCTGGAAGGCAGACGCACGTGGGCATATGGCCCTTCTTTGGCCATCAACTGCGCCGCTACGCCGGCCGAACGCACCAATTGTCCACCCCGACCCGGCTGCAATTCGATGTTGTGGATCATGGTACCCACCGGGATGTTCTCGATCGGCAACGCATTACCCACCCGGATGTCAGCCTCGGGACCAGACATGATCCGATCATCAACCTTGAGACCCGTGGGGGCCACGATATAGCGCTTTTCGCCATCGGCATAATGGATCAGCGCAATACGCGCCGATCGGTTGGGATCATACTCGATGGTCGCCACACGCCCCGGCACGCCAAACTTGTCGCGCTTGAAATCAATCACCCGATAACGCCGTTTATGCCCGCCGCCCCGATGTCGGACTGTGATCTTGCCGCGCACATTGCGACCGCTCGTTTTCTTGAGCGGTTTCAGCAAGGATCTTTCTGGCTTGGTCTTGGTGATCTCTTCAAATGTAGAGGCACTCATCCCACGCCGGCCCGGCGAGGTGGGCTTGTATACCTTTATCGCCATACGCTCATCGCTCCTGCATCAATATCATGGGCCTGGCCAACTAGACGCCTTCGTAAAACTCGATGCGCTGACCTGGCTTGATTGTCACAATAGCCTTTTTTCGCTTGGGCGTCTTCCCATAAATGGGACGCCGCCAGCCCCGGCGTTTCTTGCCCGGGATGGCCACCGTGTTTACCTTGATCACATCCACACGAAAGATCGTCTCCACGGCCTCTTTGATCTGGATCTTGTTGGCCTCTGGCGCCACCTCAAAGGTGTATTTCCCATCGCGCGCCAATGCCATCGCCCGCTCGCTCACAATAGGCTGGCGAATCACCTCATAGATATTCATGCCTCATCCTCCACGGCTGGTGCTGCCACAGCATCCCACAGATCGTGGATTACGCTCAACGCCCCCACGGGCATCAGCAGCGTGTCATACTTGAGCAAATCTCGGATGTTGAGATAATTCACGCGCAGCGTCTTCACCCCGGTGATGTTGCGCGCCGAACGCTCCACCAACTCGTCGGTCTCTGGCAACGCAATGAGCACCGAGTTGCCCACCGGCAACTGGCCCAAGATCGCCAGCATGTCTTTGGTGCGGGACTGCTCCAATGGCAATGCGTCCACCAGCACGATTTGCTTGTCGCGCGCCTTGACCGACAGGGCTGAACGCAAGGCCAGACGACGCATGCGCTTGGGCATTTTCTGCTCATAGCTGCGCGGATGTGGCCCAAAAACGACACCCCCACCACGCCAGTGGGGCGCGCGCCGCGTACCTTGGCGGGCCCGGCCAGTGCCTTTTTGCCGCCAGGGCTTGGCCCCACCGCCCCGCACATCGCCGCGGGTCTTGGTCTGATGTGTCCCCAGACGCGCGTTGGCCTGTTGCCGCATCAATGCCTGGTGCATGACCGGGATGTTGATGGGCGCGGCAAAGATATAATCGCTCACTTGGACGCGATCCACAACCTCGCCAGTGACATTGTAAACGTCAAATTCCACGGTACACTCCTGCCACCTACATCGCCCGCTGCCGGGCAACGGTTAAAAGTTCTTGTCCTTGTGGTGAAGGTTTAGGATTTCACAGCCTGCCGAATGATCAGCAGCCCATCTTTGGCGCCGGGCACGGCCCCGCGTACGAGCAACAGGTTGCGCGCCGGATCTGCCAGCACCACTTCCAGGTTTTGCACCGTCACGCGCTCACCACCCATACGCCCGGGCATCCGCTTGCCCTTGAAGACACGGCCCGGGGTCGTGCCAGAAGCAAGGGAACCCGGGGCCCGCAGCCGGTCAGACTGCCCATGCGTGCGCGGGCCGCCCTTGAAATGATGCCGCTTGACCACGCCGGCAAAACCTTTGCCTTTGGACACACCAACCACATCTACCTTGTCGCCCGGTTCAAACATGCCCACGTCGATCTGGTCGCCTACTTGGGCGGCCTCGTCTGGCGCAGTGCGAAACTCGCGCAAATAGCGCACCGGGTCCAGGCCCTTGAGATGCCCTCGGCGTGGCCGATTCAACCGCTTGACCGCCCCAAACCCCAATTGCACCGCTGCATAGCCATCGCGATCAGCAGTTTTGACCTGGGTCACCACGCACGGCCCGGCCTCGATCACCGTCACCGGGATCACCAGCCCCCGCTCGTCAAACACCTGGGTCATGCCCACTTTGCGGCCCAAAATGCCCTTGATCATGTTTTCACTCACCCAAAGAGACGGCAGACAACTGTTGGTCGCCGGATCGGCCAGCCGATAGGACCAACGCCAACAGTTGTCGGCCGTTTGTAGTTACAGCTTGATCTCGATATCGACACCGGCCGGCAGGTTCAGACGCATCAGAGCATCCACCGTCTTGGGGGCCGGCTCCACAATGTCGATGAGACGTTTGTGGGTCCGCACCTCAAACTGCTCCTGCGAGTCCTTGTCAATGAACGGGGACCGGATCACAGAGAACTTTTCGATCCGAGTCGGCAACGGCACCGGCCCGACCACTCTGGCCCCAGTCCGCTCGGCCGTCTCTACGATTTGGATAGACGACTGGTCCAAGACACGATGATCATAGGCTTTGAGCCGGATCCGGATGCGCTGTTTCGACATAACCTATTCCCCTATACCTTTATTGAGTGATCTCGGTGACGGTGCCAGCGCCGATGGTGCGACCACCCTCGCGGATGGCAAATCGCACGCCTCGATGCAACGCGACGGGCTCGATCAGTTCCACGTTCATCTCGATATGATCGCCTGGCAGCACCATCTCGACCCCTTCCGGGAGAAAGACAGAGCCAGTCACATCGGTGGTCTGGATGTAAAACTGGGGTCGATACCCATCAAAGAACGCCTTGTGCCGGCCGCCTTCTTCTTTGGTCAGCACGTACACTTCGGCCTTGAACTTGGTGTGCGGCTTGATCGAGCCGGGAGCCGCCAATACCTGCCCCCGCTGCACCTCGTCACGGTCTACACCACGCAGCAGACAACCCACGTTGTCACCAGCTTGCCCAAAGTCCAGGCTCTTTTTGAACATTTCCACGTCGGTGACGATGGTCTTGCGAACTTCCTCGCTCTTGCCCACGATCTCGGCCGGGTCCATGCGGTTGATCCGGCCCTGGTCAATGCGGCCGGTCACCACGGTGCCACGCCCCTTGATGCTGAACACGTCCTCGATGAACATGAGGAACGGCTTGTCCACGTCGCGTGCCGGGGTGGGTATGTACTCGTCGATCACCCGCGCCAGCTCCCAAATACAGGCATATTCCGGAGCATCGGGGTCGGTGTTGGTGCTCGCCAGGGCCTGCAGGGCGCTGCCGCGCACAATGGGCGTCTCGTCGCCGGGGAACTCGTACTTGTTCAATAGGTCCCGCAGCTCTAGCTCCACCAGTTCCAACAGGTCCTCGTCTTCCGCGGGGACCTTGTCTACCTTGTTCAAGAAAATCACGACGGCCGGCACTTCTACCTGGTGCGCCAGCAGAATGTGCTCGCGCGTCTGCGGCATGGGGCCTTCCGACGCATCCACCACCAACACAGCGCCGTCCATCTGCGCTGCGCCGGTGATCATGTTCTTGATATAGTCATGGTGACCGGGGCAGTCCACATGGGCATAGTGCCGATTCTCGGTCTCGTATTCCACGTGGGCAATAGCTACGGTCAGGATTTTGGTGGCGTCACGGCGGAACATCTTGGCGTCCGCCTTGGCAACCTGGTCGTACGACTGGGCTGTCGCAAAGCCCTTGAGAGACAACGTCTTGGTCAGTGCCGCCGTCAACGTGGTCTTGCCATGGTCGATATGGCCGATGGTGCCCACGTTTACGTGAGGCTTGGTCCGCTCAAACTTTTTCTTCCCCATGCTAGTTTCCTCCTACTGGTAACGATCCTTGGTAAGCAAATTTCTTTTTTTCACACGATTATATGCGCGCTGCCGTTCCAGGCTGTAAACATGCACCGCAAATCACATTCCTGGTTCATCATACCTGATGGGCTTACCACCCCCGCACCCGCGCGATAATGGTCGCGGCCAGCGCCTCGGGCACCGGCTCGTAATGAGAAAATTCCATCGAGTGCGTCCCCCGCCCCTGGCTCATGGACCGTAAATCTGTGGCATAGCCAAACATCTCGGACAGGGGCACTATGGCCCGGATGATCTGGGTCGTGCCGCGCGCCTCGGTATGATGGATCTGGCCGCGCCGGGCATTCAGGTCGCCGATCACATCACCCAGATATTCTTCTGGCACTACAATCTCGACCTTCATAGTGGGCTCCAGGAGCACAGTCCCGGCCTGTCGCACACCATCACGCAGTGCAATCGAACCGGCAATCTTGAACGCGGGCTCGGAGGAGTCTTCCTCGTGAAACGAGCCATCCACTAATGTCGCCCGCAGGTCGATGATGGGATAACCCGCCAGCACGCCGGTTTCGGCCGCCTCGCGCACCCCCACCTCTACCGCCGGCACATACTCTTTGGGTACAACATCTGGGCGGGCCCGGTTCTGAAACACGATGCCCGCGCCGCGCTCTAGCGGCTCTAGCTCCAACCATACGTGCCCATACATGCCTCGGCCACCGGTTTGCCGCACGAATCGCCCCTCGCTGCGCACTGGTCTAGTAATCGCCTCGCGATAGGCCACTTGCGGCCGCCCCACATTCGCCATCACCCGAAACTCGCGCAACATGCGGTCTACAATGACTTCCAGGTGCAATTCGCCCATGCCCGAGATCAAGATCTGTCCCGAGTTCTCGTCTGTGCGCACCCGGAACGTAGGGTCCTCTTCGGCCAGGCGCGTCAAGGCGTCGCCCATGCGGTCCTGATCGGCCTTGGTACGCGGCTCGATAGCCACCGAGATGACCGGCTCGGGGAAACGAATAGATTCCAAGACAATGAGGTGCTGCGGATCGCACAGCGTATCGCCCGTGAATGTTTGCTTGAGGCCCACTGCAGCAACAATGTCGCCCGCATAGACCTCGCTCACATCTTCGCGGTGATTGGCATGCATCCGCAATAACCGCCCGATGCGCTCGACCCGGTTTCGTGTCGAGTTCTGCACGCGCCGACCGCTGTCCAAATGTCCCGAATACACGCGCAAGTAGGCCAGGCGACCCACATAGGGATCCGACACGATCTTGAAGGCCAGGGCAGCAAACGGCTGGTCATCGGCGGCAATCCGCAAGACTTGCTCTTCGGTTTGGGGATCGATACCCTCAATGGGGGGGACGTCCAGGGGAGAAGGCAAATAATCGACCACGGCATCCAACACCGGCTGAATGCACTTGTTCCGCAGCGCAGAGCCGCATAGCACGGGCACCAGTTCCAGCCGCAGGACTGCACGGCGCAGGGCGGCCCGGAGTTCTGCCGGGGCGATGGGTTTGCCCTCCAGGTATTTCGTTGTTAATGTGTCGTCGGTTTCGGCGATCCGCTCTATCAAGAGGTCTCGGTAATATTGGGCTGTATCTACCAGATCCTCTGGAATTGCACCGATCTCGGGTATAGCACCCAAATCATCCACATAGACGATGGCCTGATTCTCGATCAGGTCAATGACCCCGCGAAACTGGGCCTCGTTGCCTATCGGCAACTGGATCGCCAGGGGTTGCGCTTCCAGCCGGTCGCGAATCATGTTCACGGCTCGCCAGAAATCTGCCCCCGTGCGATCCATCTTGTTAATGAAGCAGATACGTGGAACGTGATAGCGGTCAGCCTGGCGCCACACCGTCTCAGACTGGGGCTCTACCCCGGCTACCGCATCGAAAACTACGATGCCGCCGTCCAAGACCCGCAGGCTACGCTGGACCTCGACCGTAAAGTCGATGTGTCCCGGCGTATCAATGATATTGATCTGATGGTCGAGCCAGTAACATGTGGTGGCCGCCGCCGTGATGGTGATGCCGCGTTCTCGCTCTTGCTCCATCCAGTCGGTGGTGGTAGTTCCATCATCCACGTTGCCCATGCGATGGGTGCGACCAGTGTAAAAGAGCACTCGTTCGGTTGTGGTGGTCTTGCCAGCATCTATATGGGCAATAATGCCGATGTTACGAACTCGATCCAGCGCAAACGCTCTGGGCACAGGTCCCTCCCCCGGCTTCGATGGTCAACATATACAGCGGGCAGGGACTGGTGTTCCTCGGCGCCCTAGTTCACCACCGATAGTGAGCAAAGGCCCGGTTGGCCTCGGCCATTTTGTGGGTATCTTCTTTTCTTTTCACCGCGACACCCGTATTATTGGCGGCATCCATCAATTCGGCTGCCAACCGCTCGGCCATGGGGCGACCGCTGCGAGCACGGGCGCCCTTTAGGATCCACCGCATCGCCAGAGTCAATCGCCGGTCGCTCCGTACCTCGACTGGAACCTGATAGGTAGCACCACCCACGCGTCGAGGCCGCACCTCGAGCATTGGCGTGGCATTACGAATGGCCAACTCGAATACTTCGAGGGGTTCGCGACGCATCCGCTCGCCCATGATATCCAGCGACTGGTACACGATCTGCTGTGCGGTACCCTTTTTGCCGCGTTGCATCACCTTGCTGATGAATTTGGCCAGGGTGGCGCTATTGTATTTGGGATCCGGCAAGATCTCACGCTTGATAGCCCGTTTTCGTCTTGGCATCTATTTACCTCTCGCCCCCCCGGCCTTGGGGCGCTTGGTCCCATACTTGGAGCGCCCCCGCTTGCGATCCTGAACGCCGCTGCTTTCCAATGCCCCGCGAATCACGTGATAGCGCACGCCGGGCAGGTCTTTGACGCGGCCGCCACGCACCAACACGCTCGAGTGTTCCTGCAACTCGTGTCCCTCGCCGGGGATATAGGCGGTTACTTCTACCCCATTGGTCAGCCGCACGCGAGCAATCTTGCGCATGGCCGAATTGGGTTTCTTGGGCGTCATGGTACGCACCTGGGTGCATACCCCACGACGTTGCGGGTTTCCCGCCCCACGCCGGGTGCGGTTCTTGAGCGCATTATAGTTGTAGCGCAAGGCCGGGGCCGAGGTCTTTTTACGTACTGGCTTGCGCCCTTTGCGAACTAGTTGGCTAATGGTTGGCATAGTCTCTCCCGTCTGGATCTTGGTTCTGGCGGGTCATTTGGATACCAATGACAAATTATAACACGGGTTCCCTGACCTGTCAAACGCAGCGCGCCTTTTTTCACACGCCCTTGGCCTGGGCTGTGGTCTGCACGATGCGCACAAACTGATCGGCCTTGAGGCTGGCCCCACCCACCAGCGCCCCGTCGATCTCGGGTTGGCCCATGAACTCGGCGGCATTGTCGCCGGTGACGCTACCGCCATATTGGATACGCAGCGCCTGCGCTGGTCCCGGCCCCGCCAGGCCCGCCGCCACCTCGCGGATCAGGCCAATGACCTGATTAGCCCCTTCGCCGGTGGCCGGCCGGCCGGTGCCAATGGCCCAAATTGGTTCGTAGGCCATGACGACCCGGGATACCTGATCGCCGTTCAACCCGGCCAATACACCCCGGGCCTGGCGCGTCACCACTGCTGCGGTCTGGCCGGCTTCGTTTTCCGCCAGCGTTTCCCCAATGCAAATGATGGGCACGAGGTCATGGGTCAAGGCGGTGTGGACCTTGCGGTTCACAAACTCGTCGGTTTCACCAAAGTATTGCCGTCGCTCCGAGTGACCCAGAATCACATATTGGCACAAACCTTTGAGCATACCCGGCGAGATCTCGCCGGTGTAGGCCCCCTTGTCAGCCGGGTACATGTTCTGAGCGCCCAACCGGATAGAGGTTTCCACCAGCAGGTCCGACACGTAGGTGAGCGATACGAACGGTGGGCACAACACGCGCTCCACACCCGGCACCGCCTCCAGCCCGTCGAGCATAGACTCGACCAGCCGAATGGCCTCATCTACGTTGGTGTTCATTTTCCAGTTACCGGCAATGATGGGAATACGCATAGGTTCTCCTCAGATGGTTGGGTGGGCCGGTCCGCCGGTGTCTGGTACCGACCGAGCGGGTATTATACACCAAAGTCTGGAACCTGTCCAACGCGATCCGGGCGGCGATCTCTTAATGCTGGTGGAGATAGTCATGCCAGGCGGCTTCCAGTTCCGGCAATGTCCAGCCCACAGCGGTTTGCAGCTCGGCCTCGAAATCCGACGCCAGGTAGATGCGCTTGAACTTGCTCACACCAAAACTCTCCAGCATGAATCCCACCAGGCTGCCGGCCTCCGGATACGTGATGGCCCCGTCGCGTTGGAACCAGCCGTCGCCGAGGAGGTCGCGGACCGGGTAAAGCTGGTCGCTGACCAGTAAATCGGCCGCCTCTTGATGATGATCGCGGCCCGAATGGTCCAACCACACGGCAATGCCCTCGCCCAACAGCGCCTCGCCGGCCTCGCCCCAGCCGTTGCCGGTGAGCACATGCACCACTTCGTGGCCGGGCGTTTGCTGTTCGTCGTCGGCCCAGAGGCTGTGAACTTCGTACTCGGGGATCATGGCAAACCCGGCATCCCGGGCCGTCATGTGGTAGCGCATGTCGCGGGTGGGATACAGGTACACGTCAACCAGCCGGTCCAGTCGAACGCCCAGGTACGCCGCGTTGTCGGCATAGGCCTCGTCATAGGCCGCGGCAATGCGCTGGATGTCGCGGGCCGGCGTGGAATCTGCCGGGGAGTGAAAGCTCAAATAGTCAAGCTCGGTGAGCAGGACGGACCACTGGTCATAAGGCACGACATCCGCAAAATCAGCCGGCTGAAAGCTGTCCATGACGGCCACAAACGAGGCCGTGGTCGAATCCGCGGTCGCTACGGGTCCTTCGCTCAACAGCACGTAGCCGATGCGGTAGCGCACGAAACAGACCAGGGTTCCGGCCTGCTCCGCGCCATCGACCGTACGCCGGTAGTGGATCTGCCGGCCGGGCGCCCAGGCGGCGGGGGTTGGCCCATCATCGACGGTCTGCCAGGCTGCGGCCCGGCTACGCAGCAAGTCCACGATACTCTGGGTGAATGCGTCCACGTCGCGGGCCTTGACGTGGAGCGATACGCCCAAAAAGGCCGGGCTGCTCTCCGTGGGCCGAAACTGGGTTTCGGACCCGGACTGGCGTATCGTCCAGCCGGCCGGGTAGCGGATGGACCAGAACCCGGCCGGGTCATCATACGTCTGCGACAAGACAGCCAAAGGCGCGGTCGAGGCCGCCGGTGTCAGGGAGATGATAGCCAGGGACGTGGGAGAAGGTGTGGGCGTGTCAGCCACGGCGACCGGCGTCGCTGAAGGCTGGGCCACCGGCATGGTGGATGCCGGTGCTGTGGGCGCGGTAGCCGGCGCGGTCGCCGGTGCGGGCGGCGCACAGGCCAGGAGGATGAACATCACGACCAGCAGGCTTGACATCGGCACAAGGTATCGACTCATGTTCATGACCACCTCTTTCTACGGAACGGTCAGGTGACCAAGCAATACGCGGTCGCCGGGGAGAGGCTGACCAGCCTCGTCATAGACCGGGAGGCGCTGGCCGGTCTCGGCATCATATAGACCCACCTCAAAGGTGTACACGCCCGGCGGGGTATCTGGTTGGACCGGGACCCCGTGCTCGCCAAAAAGGAGCAGGCCCGGCTGCCAGCGCGTGGTGGGATATAGATAGGCCACCGGACGCTCGTCGGTTTGGCCCCACACCTGGTCAGCGGCATCGACCAGCCGCAGCGTGACCTTGTAATCCCGGCCCAGCGGGCGCAAGGCCGACCAGTACAGGGTCAGCCGGGACTCGTCCTGGTCGTATCCGTGCAGCCCAATCCCATCGCCAAAACGCGCATTCAGCGGGTGCTGGATGGCCGGCTGGGCCGAAAAGCGCGCATCCGGCGGCAGTGCATAGTGCCGGATGCGCACCTGCCACAGCACGGCGTCGGTGGGAATCTGCGCGCCGGCGTCGTCCAGCAGCTTGAACAGAAAGCCCACCGGGTCGGCCACCTCATCCTGCCAGAGCACCAGCCAGACGCCGGGCTTGCCAGCAACGGCCTGGTTCAGGTCGTCGGCCACGTCAAAGGTGAGGATGCGATTCACGTCCAGGATACGCGTGGGCGGCAGCGGCGTCCAATCGTCGGCGCGATAATAGTAGGAAAAGACCGTGAACATGTGGCCGGAGCAAATGAGCACCGGTTCGTCCGGGCGCTTGTGAGCCTCGATATAGCGCACGGCCTCGCGAAAGCTGGCCTTGGTAAAGGCGGGGTCGGTATAGAGGTTCCAATTGGCGTAGACAAACGAGGCCAGGATAAAGAGCAATAAAGTTAAAAACGTAAAACTTGACGCGAGACGTTTGACCGCCGCGTGTGACGCTTGACGGGTGAGAACGGCGAGACCAGCCCCCAGAACGATATAGACCGGCGGCGAAGCGAGCATGAGGTAGCGAGGGTTGAACTTGGGTATGACGGCAGCCAGGGCCAGGATGAGCACGATGGGGACCAGCAAATACAGCGCGCAAAAGAGCAGTGAACGGCGAGTCTCGGACCGCCGGAGCAAGGCAATGACGGCCACAGCCAGGACCAGCACAAACCCGGCGGTCAGCCAGCCGGCCGGCTCTTCCAGCACGCTTTCGCCCACGCTGAAACTGATGAGCACGTGCCGCACCGCCTCATCGAGCTTGAAGATGCCCTGCCAGTAGCTGGCGTCGGTGCCCAGACGGACGAACATGAAGGGCAGCCAGGGGAGGAATGCGATGATAACGAAGAGTTGGGAAACCAGAAGATTGGAGATTGGGCGCTCCGCGTGGAGATTGGCACGGCGCGGAAGGTGGTGGGCGAGACAGTATAGGAGGTGAAAGACTAACAAAAAGACGGCAAAATAGTGGGTATAGAGAGCCAGGGCCGAGACGAGGGTGTAGGCCAGCCAGATGCGGCGCGAGGGCCGGTCGAGGGCGCGCAGCAGGAGGTAGCTGGACAAGAGACCCAGGAACGTGAGCAGCGTGTACATGCGGGCTTCTTGGGCGTACCACACGTACAGGGGCGCAGCAGCCGCCAGCAAACCGGCCAGCAGGCCGGCCCGGGGACCAAAGAGGCGCCGGGCCACCACGACCAGCAGCGGCACGGTCAGTACGCCAAAGAACAGCGAGAGGAACCGCAACACAAACTCGGAATCGCCGGCCAGGAGCAGCCAGGGGCGCAGCAGCAGATAGTAGAGCGGCGGCTGGATGTCGGTGGCGGTCCACCAGAGCATGTCGCCCGGCGACAGGCGCGCGGCCAGGTACCAGCTCACCCCCTCGTCGTACCACAGGCCCTGCGCGCCCAGTTGACACACGCGCAGGGCAAAGGCCAGGAGCGTGCCGGCCAGAATGCCTATCTGGTTGTGCCGTGAGATGCCGCTAGCGTTCACTGGTCGGGCCTCGGGTTTGATAAGCATAGCGTAGCATATTCTACCCCGTTGGTCAACGAGCCGGTGCGATTTCTATGATGCCGGCCGGCACCGCATCGCCGCCGCCGGCCACCGGCAATCGCTGCATGGTCTGGGCATCGTACATGCCGACGTAGAGGGTGTACGCGCCGGGCGCCAGGTCGGCTGGCAGGACAATGGTGTGCTCGTCGGCGAGGACCTCGCCGGGGACCCAGCCGGTGGTGGGGCACCGGCCCAGGCAGGGCACATCGTCCTGCTGGGGGCCGAGGGCGCCGTCCGCGGCGACCAGGTGGCAGAACACGGTATACGACGTGTCCATGGGCTGTACACACTGCCAATACAGGGTCACGCGCAGGTCCACTCCGGCCCGGGGCACGGCGCCCCCATCCGCCGGCTGAAGGTCGTAGCCCAGGAGCCGCACGTCACCCAGTTGCGCCGTGAGGGGATGCGCGATGGGTGGCACATCGTAGCTGTGAGACCGGCCCACCACCGGGATCGACCCCAGGTCCGCGCCATCGGCCACGGACACGAACCACCAACGCACCGGCACCGGCGCACCGCCCGGCCCACGCAGCACCACCCACAGGCGACATTCGCCATCGGGCGCGGTCGCCGGAACCGGGAGTGTGTGTATCTGGCGTCGCAGCTCGCCGGGCTCCCACGCCCGGTCCAGGGGCACGATGCTTTCGGTCACTATTGCCCCGGCCGCATCGCGCAGTTCCAGCGTTGCCTGGAGATCAGCGGGTATCGGGCCAGTACACTCCCAGAGCAGGTCTACCAGGAAGGGATCGCCAGCCCGGGCCGTGGGATTGCTCAACCAGGCCCCGTGCAGCCGCACGCCGTCCCAGTCGGCGTTGACGGAACGGTCCAAGGCCAGGTCGCCCGGCTCGGGCACACGCGCCGGCCGGCCCACCGTCACGCGCACCGGGGTTTGAGCCTCGGCCGGGGGCCGGTCCGGCGCATAGACCTGCACCTGAAGGACATAATCGCCGGGCGGCGTGCCCCAGGGCACCAGCAGCAAGCGCCGGTCGCGGACCTGTTCGCCCTTGGGCCAGGTGGACGTGGGATATAGACCACTCAACGGCTGGCCGTCTTGCAGACCCCACACGCGCCCCTGGGCATCGACCAGGCGCAGGGCAGCGCTGTAATCGGCGCGAATGCGGCCCTCCCGCTGCCAGTACAGGTCAACCGGAAGGTTCGCCCCGGCCGTCACGGCAGCCGACGTGTCCAGTCCCACCAAGGTCAGTCCTTCCTGGCGAACGTCGAGGGGGTAGGCCGGGCCGGCCGGCCCTGGCGCGCCGGGGCCTGGTACGCCAGGGGTCAAATATCGCACCAGCCGCACCTGACCGAACCAGCCTTCCCAGACCCGGGCGCAATGGCCGTTCAGCCACCCTTCCACGGCGTTGTCCGGGTCGCCGGCGGTGCTGCCATATAGGCACAGCCAAACGGCCGGGTGCTGCCCGGCCACGGCGGCGATGGCGGCCTCGGTGCTGGCGCGATCCGGCAGTTGGCCCGGCTCCGGAACGCCGTATCGGGTCAGGGGGCCGGAGTCATAGTAATCGAACATGCTGTCCTGCCACCACGCATTCAGCACCAGAGCCTCATCGGCGGCGCTGTTGCGCCTGATGGTGGCAGTCACGCCCCGGTAATCGTCGCGGGCGAACGTCGGATTGTGATAGTTGTTGTCGAGAGAGAAACCGCTCACCAGGATCGTGAGTAACAAAATACCGACGGCAAATGTCAAACGTGGCCACTGACGTCTGACGTTCGCACAGCGCACTGTGTGTGACGAATGACGCACCTGTTGGGGGAGCAGGGCCACCAGCCCACTGGCCGCCAGCAGATAATAGGCCGGCGTGACCACCAGCAAATAGCGCGGCAAAAAGGGCGGAAACCGCACGTTGACCAGCCACGCTACCAGGACCGGCACGCCCAACCAGCAGACGAGCCAGGCGCGCCGGCGCGTGCGCGAGGACAACAAGCCGATCACGACCAGCGCCGCCAGGGGCAGCGAGAGAACCAGGGCCAGCGCCGGGTCCACCGTCGGGCCGACGCTAAAAGTCTCCAGGCACAGCCGCAAGGCCGCCAGCAGGTCCAGCGACGCAAAACCAAAGGCCGGGGCGCGCATCCGAAACGACTCGATGACGCGCGGCGCGGCGTACACGGCCCACGGCGCAAAGAGCAACGCCACGCCAAACTGGGCGGCCAGCCAGCGGCGAGCGAGCCGCCAACGGTCCTCGGCCTGCCAGAGGCGATATGCGACATACACGTTCTGCGCCAGGATCAGCAGGGCAAAATAGTAAAAGGCCCATAGGCCGGCGGCCGTGACGAGGGCATAGGCCACTCCATCACGTATAGAAACCCGTTTTCTGGCAGAAAACAGGTTTCTCAGCAGCAGATACACGGACGCCAGGCCCAGGGCCACCACGAGGATGTGAACCCGGGCCTCCTGGGCATAGTACACTTGCAAGGGGGTGATGGCAGTCAGGAACACGGTCACGAGGATGGCGGCGCGGCGGTTAAAGATACGCCGGCCCACCGCATACGTCAGCGCCACGACCACCAGTCCGCAGAATACCGAGACAAACCGCACCGCAAACTCGCCCTGACCGGCCAGCCGCATCCATACGTGCAGGATCAGATAATACAGCGGGCTGTGGTCAGAGACAATGTCGGTCAGGATGACAGACAGCGATTGGCCGGCCAGATGGACGCTGTACCCTTCGTCGGTCCACAAGCTCTGCGCACCCAGTTGATAGACGCGCAAGGCCCAGGCCAGGAGCAGGATCAGCGCCACCGGCCAGTCCACGCGGCGATGGAATCGGCGATAGAATCGGCGATGGAATCGGGTGTTCATGCTGGGATCATACCACACCGCCGCCGGTCCGGCAAGCCAAAATCCGGCCTTCACGGCTTGCCAGTTGGCGCACTTTGGAGTATACTTGCAGGCGCGCGAAGCCAGACAGGCTGTGGCGCGTATTATCGGTGAACCCAACACGATATGGAGATCTCAACATGACCAACTTGCGAATTGCATTCTGCGTGGGCTTATTGGCCCTGAGCCTGGCGCTCGCGATGGCGGGCTGCGAATCGGCGGCCGAACCCACGCCGGCGCCCACGTGGACGGCGCGCGTGGTCCAAGTGGTGGTGACGGCGACCCCGTCGCCCACCCCCCCGGCGACACCCACGCCCACCGCCACTGAAACGCCCATCCCGTCGCCCACCGCCACCGCGACGCCGGTGCCCACTGATACGCCGGTGCCCACCGCCACCAACACCCCCAAGCCCAAACCAACCCGGACGCCGGCCCCCCCGCCCACGGCCACCACGCCGCCCTATGACTTTGTGATCCTCAGCGGCCCGGCCGGCGAGCGCACGCCAGCCACCACCAATTTCAAAGGCTATGTGTATGATGCCGCCGGCCAGCCGCTTAACGGCGTGTGGCTGTACTTGAGAGAGAATAGCGGCTGGGAAGCCTGGACCGTGACCGGCTATAGCGCCGATCCGCCGGGCTATTACAGCTATGGCCTCAAAGACTATTCCGTCAACGGCGCGTGGGGACTGTGTATCGTGCGCGAACAAGGAAGCCGCGAGGCCATCTCCCCGTGGGCCTCGTTCCAGACCAGCTTTGACCTGGAAATTTCGACGTTCACTACCGACTGGAAACGCACGTATTGATGGTGGATTGGTAGATTGGTAGCGAGGAGTCGGGATGCGATTTGCCATGCGTTGTAAACAAGGGTTTGTTTGGATAGTGTTGCTCATCGCCGGGGGAACGCTGCTGGCTGGCTGCGAGACCGGCCCGGCGCCGATTCCCACGCTGCCGGCTACACAGACCGCCGAGGTAGCCACGGTGGTGATCACGGCTACCCCGTCACCCACGCCACCGGTGACGCCTACGCCTATGGCCACTGCCACGCCTACCGCGACGGCGTCGCCCACCATGACTGCGACGCCGGTGCCTACCGACACGCCGGTGCCCACCGCCACCGACACCCCCCGGCCCCAACCAACCCGGACGCCGGCCCCGCCGCCCACTGCCACCACCCCGCCTTTCGCGTTCATGCCCGACGGTCCCACGCGCCACGAGTCCAACCCTTCGTTCACCGAGATTCGCGGCGTGGTGCGCACCGCCGACGGCACACCGCTGGACGGCGTCATCGTGATACTGGACACCGGGGGCCAACGCATTCCGCTACCCACCGGCCAACGACCCGGCTACTACTCGTGGGTCTGGTGTGACTGGGCCCGCGATGGCATTTTTGACATGTACGTGCTGGGGGCAGACGGCCAGCGAGCCTCACCGGTGATCAAGGTGCAAACCTTTAGCGAAGGCTGGATGGCCATCGCCATCCAGGACTGGAAACGCACCTGGTAGCCATATAACAGGGAGAATCCCATGTCTGTCGTATCCACGCGCCGCAAGCGCATCTATTTGCGGCGAAATCGTCGCAAAAAAAGCAACATCCTGATCCCCATCCTATCAGTGATGGGTGGCCTGGTCTTTGCCAGCGTGTTCGGGGTATTGTTGACCATGGGCCTGGGGGTGGGCGCCGCATTTGGCATATACACCTACTTTGCCCAGGACTTGCCAGACCCGGAAGGCGTCGTCGCCGTGACGCGCGCTTCGTTCAAGACCACCAAGATCTATGACCGCAACGGCATCCTGCTCTACGAGATCGTAGACCCGCAAGGGGGCGACCGCATCCCGATCAAGCTGGACCAGGTGCCCAAGTACCTCATCTATGCCACCGTCGCCAGCGAAGACGCCAGCTTTTACGAAAACCCGGGCTTTGACCCCCGGGGCGTGTTGCGCGCGGCCGTCAACAACCTCACCGGCGGTGGTCGCCAGGGCGCCAGCTCGATCACCCAGCAATTGGTCAAGAACGTGCTGCTGGACCCAGAAGAACGCTACGAGATCTCGTACGAGCGCAAGATCCGCGAGGCGATCCTGGCCATGGAACTGTCGCGGCGCTATTCCAAAGACCAGATTCTGGAATGGTACCTCAACACCAACAACTATGGCAACCGAGCCTATGGCGTGGAGGCCGCCGCCCAGAACTATTACGGCAAGCACGCGTGGGAGCTGGACCTGGCCGAGTGCGCCATGCTCGCCGCCATCCCCCAGTACCCGGCCGCCAACTCGCCGGTCGAAAACCCGGACCGGGCTAAAAGTGTGCGCGAGGCCGTGCTCACATCCATGGTCCGTGAAGGTTACATCACCCAGTCCCAGGCCGAAACCGCCGCCAGCCAGCCACTCAACGTCGTGACCAAAGAATACGACATCAAGGCCCCGCACTTTGTGTTCTATGTGCGGCAATTGCTGGAAGAAAAATACAGCCTGCCTATGGTCTATCGCGGCGGCCTCAAGATCTACACAACCCTGGACCTGAGCATGCAAGACAAGGTCCAGGAAATCGCCCGTGAGCACGTGGCCTCCATGAAACCCGAGCAAAACGTCCACAACGCTGCCGTGGTGGTGCTAAACACCAACACAGCCGAGATCCTTACCATGCTGGGCAGCCTGGACTATTACAACAAGGGCATCGATGGACAGGTGAACGTGGCCCTGGCCGAACGCCAGCCCGGGTCCTCCTTCAAGCCCTTTACCTATGTGACAGCGTTTTCCCTGGACTGGACCCCGGCCAATATGGTCTTGGACGTGCGCACCTCGTTCGCTGACCCGCCGCACCCGCCCTACATCCCTGAAAACGTGGACGGCAAGTTCCTGGGACCCATTACCCTGCGCTATGCCCTGGCGAACAGCCGCAACATCCCGGCCCTCAAGGTGATGGACCATGTGGGAGTCCAGAATGTGCTGGACATGGCCCACAAAATGGGCATCAACACGCTGAACCGCGAAGGCGTGTATGGCCTTAGCCTCACGCTGGGCGGCGGCGAAGTGACGTTGCTAGACGAGGCCTTTGCCTACATGGTCTTTGCCAACGCCGGCCAGGCCCACGGCGAGCCGATCCCGGTCGAACGGCAGCGCGAAGGCTATCGCGAGGTCAACCCGGTGGCCATCTTGAAGGTGGTCGATGCCGAAGGACGCACCTTGTACGAATACCAGGAGCCTACCAAGGTCCCGGTGCTCAGCACCCAACTGGCCTGGCTCGTCACCAGCATCCTGTCCGACAACCGCGCCCGCCGCGAAACCTTTGGCTGGGACACTCCACTGGAAATAGACCGGCCCGCCGTCGTCAAGACCGGCTCCACCAACAACTGGCGCGACTCGTGGACCCTGGGCTTTACACCCGACTATACCGTGGGCGTATGGGTGGGCAATTCCGACAACACGGCCATGGACCGCGTGCCCGGTTCCCAGGGCGCCGGCCCCATCTGGCACAATGTCATGATGGCCATCCACGAAGGTCTGGCCGTCCGCGATTTCGAGCGCCCGGCCGAAGGGCTGGTGCAGGCCACGGTCTGCCAGGAAAGCGGGCTACGGGCCACGCAAAACTGCCCGCACGTGTACCGCGAGTGGTTCCTGGACGGGACCGAGCCCCAGGACGAGTGCAACATTCACCAAAAGCTCCGCATCTGCACCGCCTCGGGCAAGCTCGCCACGCCCAACTGCCCGTTGGATCTGGTGGAAGAAACGGTATTCATGGTATTGCCGCCCGAGGCCGCTGACTGGGTGCGAGAAAACAACGTCCTCCAGCCCCCCACCCAATATTGCGACCTGCACGGCCCCAGCACCTCCAACGCCGACGTCGCCATCATCCAGCCCAGCACCTATGCCTATGTGGGCGGCGTCGCCGAGATCATGGGCAACGCCCGGGGCGGCAATTTCCAGTTCTACAAGCTGGAATACGGCAAGGGCTTTGCGCCCAAGGACTGGCTCCAGATCGGCGGGCTGCACAACAATCAGGTGAGCAACGGCCTGCTGGAATACTGGGACACCACCGGCCTGGACGAAGGACCTTACACACTCCAGCTCAGCGTGGTGGGCTGGGACGGCAGCTATCGCCAGACCAGCATCCAGGTGACGGTGGACAATACGCCGCCGGACGTACAACTGACCTATCCCATCACCGGCGAGCTGTTCATCATGGAGCTGGACAAGGTGATCAAGGTCCATGCCGACGCCACAGACAATACCTCCATGGACCGGGTCGAGTTCTATGTCGACAATATCACCCAGCCCTTTGGCATTGCCACCATGGCCCCATTCAACCAGGAATGGAAGATCGTCATGACCACCACCCTCACCGAGACGCACTCGGTCTATGTCATCGGCTATGACAGCACCGGCAACAGCACTCAGACCTACGAAGTCCAGTTCCAGGTGATCCACAAGCCCAAGCCCACCGAGGCCAGCGCGCCGTGGTGGGACATCGACCAGCCACGACTGGTGGCAGTGGTGCCGCCAAGCCGGTGGTGGGGCACCTAGGATTCTTTGTGTCAATACAGGGGCGGGCCGGCTCATCCGGTCTCACCGGGCGAGCGGCCCGCCTATGAATGCAACCCTACTCTTGTTGGAGGACCTATGAGCTACCGATATGCGATCCTGGGGGCCGGGCGGCAGGGCATCGCCGCGGCATATGACTTGGCCCGGTTTGGCGACGCAAGCCAGATCATCCTGGCGGACGTGGACCAAGCCACGGCCCAGGCTGCGGCCGACCGGGTGAACCGACTGGCCGGCGCCAACCTCACCGTGGCCCAGGCTGCCGACGTGACCGACGAGGCGGCGTTGACGGCACTGCTGACCGACGCCCAGATCGACGCACTGCTCTCGGCCGTGCCGTACCGGTTCAACGTGGGCATTGCCCGGGCAGCGGTGGCGGCCGGCGCGCATATGGCCGACTTGGGCGGCAACACCGACGTGGTGCGCGTCCAACTGGCGCTGCACGAACAAGCACTGGCGGCCGGCGTAAGCATTATCCCCGACTGCGGCCTCATGCCGGGTCTGGGCAACACCCTGGCCGTGTACGCCCTGGAGCAGATGGACACCCCCCGCGAGGTGCGCATCTGGGTGGGCGGTCTTCCCCAGCGGCCCCGCCCCCCGTTCCACTACCAACTCACCTTTAACATCCGGGGGCTCACCAACGAGTACAGCGGCCACGCCGTGTACCTGCGCGACGGGCGCATCACCGAGGTCGAGGCCCTCACCGAGCCGGAGTCCATCGAGTTCCCTGAGCCGGTGGGCTGCTGCGAGGCGTTCGTGACCAGCGGCGGCACGTCCACCGGCCCCGAAACGTTCGCCGGCCGGCTCCAGGTGTACGAGGAAAAGACGGTGCGCTATCCCGGCCACCTGGCGCAACTCCAGGCCATGAAAGCCCTGGGCCTGCTGGACCCCACGCCCATCTCCATCGACGACGGTGCCGTGGCCCCACGCGACATCTTCGAGGCGCTGCTGGAACCCCGCATCACGTTCCCCGGCGACCCCGACGTGGTGGTGTTGCGCGTACAGGCCCAAGGCCGGCGCGGCGTTGACGAGGTGCAAGTGACGCTGGACCTGCTGGATTGGTACGACAAGGGCACCGGCTTGACGGCGATGGAGCGCACTACCGGATTCCCGGCGGCAATGGTGGTGGCCATGATGGCCCAGGGCCAGACGCCTCGCGGGGCCGTGCCGCTGGAAGTGGCAGTGCCGGCCCGGCCCACCGTAGAAGGGCTGGCAGCGCGCGGCATCCACCTTACCGAGCACATCACCATCACCCACAGCCACTAAACACAGCGGGCAGTAAACCAAAGGGCACCAAGGGCACAAAGGCAGCCAGCCTAGCGTCCCTGGTGTCCTTTATTGTATGCTCCAACCAGCCCCTATGCCGGTTCAACCCGCTTTTCGTAGAACATGGTCTCGTGTTCCACAAACCCCAGCGACCGATAGAGCCGGCGCGCGGCGGCGTTTTCGGGACGCGCCAGCAGGCGCACGCCGGCCAACCCCAGTTCGCCGGCCAGTTGCGCCGCGGCCTCCAACAACGCCGCTCCCACGCCATGCCGTCGATACGCCGGCAGCACGTACACCTCGTCCACGAACAGGAACCCGGCCCGCACGTCTAGCTTGGGGATGCGACACACGGCCACATAGCCGGCCAGCTCGCCGCTGGCCCGGGCCACCAATACCCAGAACCAATCGGACCCGGTCACGTCATGACGGGCCAGGGCTTGCCTCAACCCGGCCACGGCCCGGTCCGGGACTTGCGGGTCAGCCGGCGTTTCGGCGCTGGCGATGGCCCGGACCAGTTCGGTCAACTCGTGGGCCGTTTCGGGCCGGATGATAGTGACGGACATGGGCACCCTCCGCGTCTGGACTCGGGCCATTATACCCGATCCGCGCGTGCCGGTCCACAATATGAGGGCCGGAACCTTGCGGTCCCGGCCCTCGAAGTGCGCTAGTGGTGCTTGTGGTTTACTGGGTCTCGGTCTTGTTGCCCGGGGGACACCAAGATCCACCCCGGCCGCCATGTCCCATCATACCTGGGCCACCCCGGCCGCCAAACTTGCCTCCGACCTTGTCGGCGCCTTCCAGATAGCTGGGGGCCATGACGCGCGTGACGTTCAAAAGCGCGTCTGCCTGGGCCTGGGTCAGCCGACCGTCAGTCACCGCCTGGTCCAACCGTTCTTTTTCCGCCGCCACAATGGCGTTCACCAGCGTGTCGGTGGAAACACCCTTTTCCTGGGCCAGTTCAGTGATGGTCTTGCCATCCCGCATAGCGGTCATCAGCTCGGTCTGGGTTATCCCCAGGGCCTTGGCCATGACCGACATGGGGTTGTTGTCGGCAAAGGACTGCTCCAGATACGTGGGCGCAAAGACGCGCACGGCTTCCAGGATGGCATCGGCCTGGGTCTGGGTCAGGTCGCCATTGGTCACAGATAGATCCAGGCTGGTCTTGTAGGCCGCCACGATGTCGTTGACGATAGCATCGGTGGAGACACTCTTGGCCTGGGCCAGTTGAGCAATCGACTTGCCGTTCTGGAGTTCTGTTTGCAGGTCAGACTGCGTCATCCCCAGAGACGTGGCGACCACGTTCATGATGTTGACGTTGCCGGTGCCGGGCAGTCCTCGCAGACCAAACCCGCCGGGCCGGCCACCGCGCATGAAATCCCCCCCATCGAACCCGCGCCCCATCATGGGCCAGCCTTCGTGACCGCCCGGATTACGCGCGCCAGGTTCCGGCGTGGGGGTCTGGGCCAGGGCCGCACCACCCACCACCAGCGTAAACAACACCGCCAGCGTCAGGGCGCCCGATAGGCCAAAGCCCAGCAAACCAATACGCTTCCAATTCATAGATACACCTCCTTTTTCGTGTGTTCGTCTTGTTGCTCTTGGAAGCCATCGAGGGACCGTCCCTCGACTCTGACCCAAGTATAGCAGATGATTATGGAGAACCGATGGAAAACCTGTTGGGATCGTGTGGAGTTTATTGACAGCGTTGGCCCCAGGCGGTATAATGAAGGCTGTTATCCACACGGGGAGGAGCGGTTGAACATGGGAGAGATCACAGTCCACACACGCTGGACCGAGGAAGGGATTGCTGTCCTGAGCCTGACTGGCCGGCTCGACGCCCAGTCTGCGCCAGTGGTCCAGCAGACCTTGTGCGCGCTGATGGAGCGCGATGGGCACCACGTGCTGGTCAACATGGCCGAGGTCAATTTTATCGACAGTACCGGGCTGACGGCGCTGATGGCCGGGTTTCAACTGGCCGCAGCGCAAGGCCGATCGGTGCGGGTGTGCTGCGTCCAGCCTAACGTACGCGTGGTGCTCCAGTTAACCATGCTCGACCGGCTCCTGTCCGTCCACGACGACGAGGCCGGAGCCCTAGCCAACTTTCCTCAGTCCACATAGCGCTTGGAAAGAGATAGAGGCGGGTCTTTGCCCCTGTCTCTGTTTCTGTCTCTATCTCTATTTCGCTTCCATCTCTATCCCCAGGAGTTACAATGCCCCACGTCACCTGTGACCGCCGCAGTTTCTTGATCGACGGCGAGCGTATTCTCCTCCAGTGTGGCGCGTTCCAGTACTTTCGACTGCCGACCCCCGACGCTGGCGCGTGGCGCGACGCCCTGCTGCGCCTGCGCCGGGCCGGCTATAACGCCATAGACCTGTATTTCCCCTGGAACTATCACTCCCCGGCCCCCGGCGTGTACGACTTTGCCGGCATTCGTGACGTAGCGCGGCTGCTCCGGCTCGTGGACAAAGTGGGACTCTACCTGGTGGCCCGGCCCGGCCCTTACATCTGCGCCGAGGTGGACGCCGGGGGGCTGCCAGGCTGGCTCGTCGCCCGGGACGACGTGATCTCCCGCTGCCGCCGCGACATGCACCACGCCGATTCGCCGGCGTACCTGCGCCACGTGACCGAATGGTACGAGCAGATCGTCCCCCTCATCCTCCAGTGCCGCAACCTGATCATGTTCCAGATCGAGAACGAGTATTTCACCGAAGAGATGAGCGACGAGCCATCGTATATGCAATTTCTGTACGACCTGGCCCGGCGGCTGGGTGTAACCGTGCCCATCATGCACAACGACGCCTTTTTGCCGCTGCTGGGCGGCTGGGCCGACGTGGTGGACGTGACCACGGTGGACATGTACCCGGTGAATTTCAAGACCATGACCACCTGGCGGCAACAGCCAGAGGCGTTCTTTCACGTGGACAGCCTGGCTGAGGGCTGGGCCGACCTGGGCCTGGACTGCCCTATCGGCCTGGGGGAATACCAGGGCGGCTGGTTCGACGCCTGGGGCGGCCCCGGCTACGAGGTTCTGCGCGCGTGCCTGGGCGAGGACTATCACCGGCTGCTGGTGGGCAGCGCGTTGGGGCAGGGCGCCACGTTATACAGCCTGTACATGTTCCACGGCGGCACCACCTGGGGATTCTGGGGCGAGCCGCGCGTGTATACGTCGTACGATTACGCGGCCCCGGCCGGCGAGGCCGGCACCCTCGCGCGCCGCTACTACCAGGCCAAGCGCCTGGCCATGACCGCCGAGGTTCTGGCCCCGGTCCTGGCCGATGCCGTCGCAGTGGATGACGTGACCGATCTAGACTCCGATCTGCTCTATGCCGCCCGCACCGACGGCCGCGCCATCGCCGTCTTTTTGCGCAACCTGACGGACCGGCCCCAATCGACCGAACTGCCCTGGCGCGAACACGTCGTGCCGGTGACGGTCCCGGCCCACGGGCTGCACATCGTGCCACTGGACCTGCCGCTGGGCCCGGCCACGCTGGTCTACTCCACCGCCGAGCCGATCTTGAACCACGTGAGTGGCGATCACCGGCTCCTGGTCCTGGCCCGCAATCCCAACGGCGACGAAGAGACGGTTTTCGAGGGACCACCCCATCCCGACGCGCGCAGCTCGCTCCGCACCCGGGGATTGCTTTGGGATGGGGATGATTTGGCAATGAATCGCCTGCGGTGGGACGGCGAGACCCTGGATCTGCTCATGCTGCCGCCGGCGCAAGCCGAGCGCGTGTGGCCGGCCGGTGACGTGGTACTCGTCGGCGCGGACTATGTGGGGGATGTGCGCGCCGGGAATAATGGCGTGGAGGCCGACGTCGAGATGGCAGCCCCGGGCCAGGTGCTCATCTGGTCCCCGGAGCCGGTGCGCGTCAGGGTGAACGGGCGACTCACACCCGACCGGTGGGATTCCGAGCACCACCTGGTCACGATACAGCTTCCCGGCCCGGACCCCACCGCTCGCCCCCGCCGGGGACGGGGTGGAGCGGGGGGCTATCTCCCGGCGTTAGGGCCGTGGGAGAGCAACCCCGGCAGCCCGGAACGCCTCCCCGAGTTCGACGACGGCGACTGGCAGCGTATCCCGCCGGGCGCGCCGCTCCACATGGATGCCCACGGCATCCATCGCGGCGTGGCCTGGTATCGCGGGCGGTTCACGCGCCCGGTCGAGCGCATCGTCATCGACGCCCGGCACTGCTACGACGTGTTTCTCAACGGCGTGCGCCTGACCGCGGCGGATAGCGCCATCGAGGGCCTGGGTATGGGATCGTCGGAACCGCCGGTCATCGAGGTGCCGCCGGGTCTGTGTCGCGCTGGCGAGAACGTGCTGATCGTGCTGGTGGAGAGCCTGGGCCACGGCACCGGGTTCGAGAGCGACGAGGCCGCCCCCTGTGGTCTGCTCTCGTGCGAACTGGAGCCAGCCCGGTCCGTGGCGTGGCGCGTGCGCGGCGGCTTGTGGCACTCGGACACGCCGGATACCCTGGTCTGGTGCGACAAGTCGCTCCCCGAAAGCGACCCGGCCGTCGTGTGGCATCGCACGTCGTTCGCGCTGGACCTGCCCGCCAACCATCGCGTGCCGGTGGGCCTGCGCATCAAGGACACACCCGGCAAGGTGTTCATTTACCTCAACGGCCTGCTGGTGGGCCGTTACTGGCACCCGATGGGGCCTCAGACGTTGTTCTATCTGCCCGAGGGCCTGCTCCACGCGCAAGGGCACAACGAGCTGGTCCTGGCCCACTGGCGGCACGCGCCGGATGCCGCCCGCGATTCGCTGGGGCCGGTCAGCCTGGAAGCCTACCCGGCCTACCGCCACGCCACCCTCTGTGTGCAGCGTTCGTAGGTCAAACTGGCTAATTGCCCTACCAGAAGGCCCCGCCGGTTCCGGTGGGGCCTTCTCACGTGAGCGGGCCGCTCAACACCTGTTCATACAGGGATTCGACCCGGTCCACGTGCACCTCAACGCTGAAACCCGCTGACAGGGCCAGCGCGTTCCTGGAGAACGCGCGCCATTGGGCCTCGTCGTTCAGGATTTCCCACACGCGCGCGGCGATCTGGGAATCTGCGTCCACCAGGTAGCCGTTATAGCCATCTCGAACCAGGTCCAGATAGCTATCATCGCGCCGCGCCACGATGGGCCGGCCGCACATGGCTGCCTCGATCACTGTGATGGGGTGTACCTCGCTCAGGGAGGCAGTAACGAACACGCCAGCCATCGCATAGACCCTGGGCATCTGCTCCCACTCGACATATCCTGGGAAGAGGACCTGATCCCGCAGGTCGTTTCCCCCGGCTGCTCTGATCATCCGGTTCTGGGAAGGCCCACCGCCCACAAACATGGCCTTCACGTGGGGGTGCGTCTGCAAGAGAGGCGTCAGGGCGCGCAGCAGCTCCACGACCCGCTTTTCCGGCGCCAGCCGGCCGACAAAAAGGATCACCTTGTCCGACGGCGACAGGCCCAGCGTGTGCCGGGCCTGCGCTTTTTCTGCGTCGGTGAGGAGGTCCGGCCTGAACCGGGTCGGGCACACGCCGTTGCCGATGATCACGGTCCGGGCATGGGGCATGAACGACTGGAAATGCTTTTGCGCCTTGATCGACGGGCAAACCAGAAGGTTGTGGTTTCGCAAGAAGAGCTTGAGCCATCCCCTGATCATCGCGGCCGGCACCAACTCGCCCCCCGGCACATAGTGGCGATAGTCCTGGTACATGGTGTGCGCGGTGTGGACCAGCGGCAGCCCCAGCTTGCCGGCGGCGAGTCGCCCGGCCCACCCCACGCTGAACTCGGTGTGAGTGTGGATGAGGTCGATGCGCTCCTGTCGAACGATCTGGTACACGGTTCTCGGGTTTACCAGCCCCAGCCGGATCTCGATGTCCGGTCGAAACGGGATGGAGGGAAACCGATAGACGGAGGCATCCCCATCCTCCTGATGCGGTGTATCCACCGTCACGACGACGACGTGGTGTCCTCGTTGTTCCAGTCCTTCCTTCAACTGAATGATGGAGGTGACCACGCCGTTCTTGGTGGGCGTGTAGCAGTCTGTCATGATCCCAACGCGCATGCCGCCTCCCGATGCCCCGGTCCCCAAGCGAAAATTGCGCCTCACCGTTGGGTGAGGCGCAATGAGGATGCTTTTGTCGATGTTTGCGAACCTTTACCCGGCCGGTTGGCGCTCGAACTTGGTTCCCGTCGCCAGCTCTACGCACCTGTACGCGCCGTCATAGATGCCAATGCTCTTGTTTTTGACAATGCAACCGCAGAACAGCTCCATCAGGTCGTGGTTCTGGGTGAGCAGGTCAATGGCCTGGAGGGTGTGGGGGATGCTCCGGGCCTCCACGGTGCCATCGCCCAGTTCGGCGCCCCGGATCGCGCCCCACATCTCGTGACCGCCCACGCGCTCGTTGAAAATCTTGGGCACCGGGTAAAACGCCAGCTCGCTGGGCTTGGTGATCATGACGTCCACCACCCGCATGAGATAGTTGGTGGCATAGACGGCGTGAAAAATGTTATCGTGCAGGAACACGTGGAGCCCGTGGGCCGGCCCGGTCCGGATCTCGTCGGCAAAGGCCTGCGTGTCCTCCCACGTAAAGTGGGTCTGGATCAGGTCCTGATGCTCGGCCAGCTCGGCCTGGAGCCAATCCCAGTTCGTCTTGTGGTCCCCCAGGTTGACAAACAGAGACACCTGATCACGCTGGATGAGGGGTATGCAGTGCTCGATCACGGCCTTGAACAGTTCCTTTTGCGCGCCGGCGCCGCCCATGGTGATGAGGAACCGGCGCGGCTCGTTGTCTTTCATGCGCCGGAGCCGGGCGGCACAGTCCACCTCGATGTTTTCCACCAGTTCGTGGTCCACGTGATGCCCTACGTAGAAAAGAGCGTCCGGCGGCACCGGGTTCATCACCTTGCCGGACTCGTCAAAGCCCCGCATGGTCCGGAACCCATAGTAGCCCGATGGCGATTGCACGCCGTGTTTCGCGCCCTCGGTCAGTTGAAAGGCCATGGGCCAGTTGTCGAACATCATGTCCACCACGTTGGTCATGCCGCCGGCCACGGCCCCCATGCAGTTCCACATGTGCGAGGTAAGCACCGGCATGTCGGAGGGCAGAGCCTCGTGCAGGTTTCTGAATAGCTCGCTCATCTTGTAGTCTTTGACGTTGGTCTTGAGGAATCGCCAGGGCCAGCCCACGATCCAGGTATTGAGAAACCAGTACAGGCCGGGGAGGGTGGGCTCGCCGGTGGTGACCGGCTCCCACACGTACTTGTTGAACAGCCCACTCCTTTGCGATAGCCGGGACCACCGGCTGTACCACGTGTTGCACCAGTTGATCACATCGGTGGTGATGCCGGGGATAGCCAGCAGGTCCAGCCAATACGGGTTAAAGCCCATCGCCCGGGCGCAGGATGCGCCGGCCATGGCGATCCGATAGTGACCGAACCCCATGCGGATCGTGCTGCAAATCACGGCGTTCTCCGGGTCAATAGGTGCGCCCTGATCGCCGCGAACGATGTTTTTCACCCCGAAAATCGGTCCCAGGTATTCGTTTTCTTGCACGCTCAGCGTATATTTTTCGTCCGGATCATAGCCAAACTTGTTCACAAACATCTCTTGCCATTTCGTTGCCTTCTTCGAGTGCGATGCGGCGATGGCATTCCCATATACGACAAAACGGCCGTTTTCCAACCTCATACATCCTCCTGGTGCCGGCGCGCCCAAAGTATGACGAATCAGAACAATGGTCGGGGACCACCCGACCAGGCGCAGTATAGCACAAAACGAGAGGTCGGGCAAGCCAGATCCGGTCGATTATGTCGCCAAAATATTGACACCGCTCCCCACATATGCTATAATAACACACGTGTGCAACGCCCTCCCAATCCCCCGAGGGCACTATTATACCCTGTGATTGCACACGTGTGTAGAGATAGCGATGGTCCCCGTATCGATCAAAGACATTGCCAAAAACGCCGGCGTCTCTCACTCCACCGTGTCCCGCGCCTTGCGAGACAGCCCCCTGGTGGCCGAGACCACGCGCGCACGTATCCAGCGCCTGGCCCGCGAGATGGGCTATAGCCCCAGCAGCATTGGCCGCAGCCTGGTTATGGGTCGCACCCAGACCATCGGTGTGGTCGTAACCGCCATTACAGACCCCTTTATCGCCGAAATCGTGCAAGCCATCGAGGACAAGGCCCGCGAGTTTGCCTACTCGGTCATCTTGACCAGTTCGGGCGCAGAGCCCACCCGCGAGTTTGCCGCCGTGGACATGTTGCAATCCAAGCGCGTCGATGGGGTCATTGTGATCTCGTCGCGCATTGGAGCCAGTTACGTGAGCGACCTGGAACGATTGGGCGTGCCAGTGGTGCTGGTCAACAATCACCAGGCCCAGAGCGGCCCGTATATCCTGGCTGTGAACGTAGACAATCATCACGGTGGCTGTGTGGCGACCGAACACCTGGTACAACTGGGCCACCGGCGTATTGCCTACATCACCGGGCCGGCGGAGCACAGCGATAACCGCGAACGGTTGGCCGGCTATCGCCATGTCTTGACCCAGGCTGGCCTGGGTTTCGATGCCGCCCTGGTGGTGGATGGGACCGGCACCGCCAGCGGCGGGGAGCAGGCTTTGCCCGGGCTGCTGGCCCTGGCCAAACCGCCTACCGCCGTTTTTTGTTACAACGACATGACCGCCGTGGGCCTGCTGCGAGCGGCCCGGCGCGTGGGTCTGGCGGTCCCGCAGGACATGGCAGTGGTGGGCTTTGACGACATTGCCCTGGCTGCCTACTTTTATCCCTCTCTGACCACCGTGGCCCAACCCATTGTCGACATGGGCCAGTTTGCCGTCGAGATGGTGCTGACCTCGTTGGACGGCCGCAATCCCCCGGACCAAGATGCCCGGCCAGACATCCTGGTGCAGGGCCAACTGGTGATACGAGAATCGTCGGTGGGTAGGCCTGGACCGGCGTGACTGGATGGCTCGCGCTGGCGCGCTACCGGCCACTGGCCGGCGACTAGTCAAATCGACAGAAAGGAGGTGATCCCCTGCAAAATCCGGTTTGGCGTGCGGCATTGGCAGAACCACTAGTGTCTGATTTCCATTCGACCAGTATGACAAATCAAGGAGGAGAAACATGTCTCGTGGCAAGATGCTTTCGTTGTTCCTGGTAACTGCGGTGGTGTTGGCCGGCCTGATCGGGGCGCAGTGCCCCTCGACAACAACCGAGCCCACCAAAAGCGTAGCGCCCACCCAGGGCACGGTCCCCACGCAGGTCACCCAGACCAAGATGGTCATTGGCTTGGCGGTGCACTCGAACCCGGCTGAGGACGCCTTCTGGGGCGTGGTGGAAAAAGGCGCCAAGGATGCGGCAGCCACCTACGGGATCACCCTCAAGTCCGGCGGCAGCGGCGACCCGGTGGAACAGTCGCAGTTGATAGAGAACTATATCGCGGACAAGGTAGACGGCATCATCGTCTCCCTGGCTAACCCCGACGCGCTCACGGACGCCGTGAAAAAGGCCGTGGCGGCCGGCATCCCGGTGATCACCGTCAACTCGGGCGTGGATGTATACAAGGAGCTCGGGGCCTTGAATCACGTGGGCCAGACCGAGTTTGTGGCCGGCCAGGGCGCCGGACTCAAGTTCAACGACGCTGGCGCCAAAAAGGTGCTGGTGGTCATTCACGAAGAGAGCAACATCGGCCTGGAGCAGCGCGCCGATGGCCTGGCGGACTCGTTCAAGGGCGAGATGGTGCGCTTTAACATTGCCTCCACCGGCGTGCGCGACGTGGCCGGCACGGTAGCGGCCATCCAGAACAAGCTCATCGCCGACAAGGACATCGACGGCATTTTGACGCTGAACCCGGTTATTGCCATGGCGGCGCGCGATGCCATCAAGGCGGCCGGCGGCAGCCAAAAGCTGGCGACCTTTGACCTGAGCCCCGACGTGCTGGCAGCCCTGGAAGCCGATGAGATGCTGTTCGCCATCGACCAGCAGCAATATCTACAGGGCTATTTGCCCGTCGTCTTTTTGTACCTGTACAAGACCAACCTGAACACCGTGGGCGGCGGCCTGCCGGTGCTCACTGGCCCTGGTTTTGTCGACAAGAGCAATGCCGCGGCCGTGAAGGACCTGTCGGCCAAGGGCACCCGGTAAACACCCGTAACATATCAAGCGATGCGGGGTGGGACCATCCCACCCCGCATCCTCTTGGCCCACAAGATAGGAGGTTGGCCTATGACGACCAACACACAGGCCCGGTCCGACGAGCGCGTGGTGCGAATTGGCCTGATCAGAGGGCTGTTCCGGCGCGTCGAGATTGGGGCCATCATTGGCGCTGTGGTAGTGTGGTGCCTGTTTGCGGCAGTGGCGCCGGAGAACTGGATCAGCGTGACCGGTGTGGCGCGCATCCTGGACCCGGCCTCTACCCTGGGGATCATGGCCATTGGCGTGGCACTGCTCATGATCGGCGGCGAGTTTGACCTGTCTACCGGCGTCATGACCGGGACCACCGGGCTGGTGGCTGGCCTGTTGGCCACCCGGTTGGGCGTCAACCTGTGGGTGGCCATGCTGGCAGCGCTCGTCTTTGCCCTGGCCGTGGGCTATATCAACGGCGTCATGGTGAACCGCACCGGGCTACCCAGCTTTATCGTGACCTTGGCGACCTTTTTTGTGCTGCGCGGGGCCAACGTGGGCGTCACCCGAATGGTGACCGAGCAAGTCTATGTGGGCGGCATTGACAAAGCCGAGGGATTTGAATTGGCCCGGGCCTTTTTCAACACGGGCATTGATATATTCGGGATCGAGTTCAGGAGTGCGATCATCTGGTGGGTAGTCATTGCGCTCATTGCCACGTGGATCCTGTTACGCACCAAGTATGGGAGCTGGATATTTGCCACAGGCGGCGATGCCAATGCCGCTCGCAATGTGGGGGTGCCAGCCAATCGAGTCAAGGTCGCCCTGTTCATGACCACGGCCGGCTGTGCGTGGCTGGTGGGCATGATGAACATTGTGCGGCTGCGCTCGGCCGTCGCCAGCCAGGGTATCGGCCAAGAGTTTGTCTATATCATTGCGGCAACCATCGGGGGTTGCTTGCTGACTGGCGGTTATGGTTCGGTGATTGGCGCCTCCATCGGCGCCGTGATCTTTGGCATGGCCCAGGTAGGCATCGTCTTTGCCGGCTGGGATACCGACTGGTTCTATAGCTTTTTGGGCATCATGCTGCTCGCCGCCGTGCTGGTGAACAACTATACGCGGCGTCACGCCGAGCAGATCAGTGTCGCCGCCGCCAAAGCCCGGACGGAGGGAGAGTGACACATGGCCGAACCGATCTTGGAAGTCCGCAATGTCACCAAGATGTTTGGCAGCGTCATCGCGTTGAGCGACGTATCGGCCCAGGTCTACCCCGGCCAGGTGACGTGTTTGCTGGGCGATAATGGCGCCGGCAAATCGACCCTGATCAAGATCTTTGCCGGGGTTCACCAGCCCACCGAGGGCGATTATCTGTTCGAGGGCCAAAAGGTCACCTTTAACTCGCCGCGCGACGCGCTGAACATGGGCATTGCCACCGTGTACCAGGACCTATCGCTCATCCCCCTCATGCCCATCTGGCGCAACTTTTTCCTGGGGTCCGAGCCGGAAAAGGGTTGGGGGCCGTTCAAGCGCTATGACACGGTTCTGGCCAAACGCACGGTGCGCCAGGAAATGAGCAAGATGGGCATCGACATCCGCGATCCCGACCAGCCGGTGGGCACCATGTCGGGCGGCGAGCGTCAATCCATCGCCATCAGTCGGGCCATCTATTTTGGGGCCAAGGTCCTGATCCTCGACGAGCCGACGGCCGCGCTGGGGGTCAAACAGGCCGGCATCGTGCTCCATTACATTTTGCAGGCCAAGAATCGCGGCCTGGGCGTGGTCTTTATCACGCACAACCCCAACCATGCCTACCCGGTGGGCGACCGGTTTCTCATCTTGCGCCGGGGCCGCATCCTGGGCCACTATGAAAAGTCCGAAATCGAACGCGAAGAGCTGATCAATCTCATGGCCGGGGGTGAAGACCTTCAGAAACTGCTGCGGGAACTGGGAGAGCAATGAACCTCCGGGGCCTGGCGGCTGGCGCTGCGATCCTGCTCGTCAGCCTGATCCTGGCCAGCGGGATCGTGTTGAGCGGCCAGACCCGGTCGGCGGCTGCCAAGCCCCGCCTGATCGTGGACGAATCGGTGGGAACCGATTTGCAGGTCCTGGCCCAGGACACGTGGGACCAGTTTTTGACCGCGTTCGCCGGCCGGGCCGGGTGCTTGAGCGACGTGCGCCTGCGCGCGTCATACGACCTGGACAGCCGGGGCGATTATGACCCGGCCACCGCCACCGTCACCGTGCGCGTGCCGGGCACCCGGGCCATGCTCCAGAGTGCGCTGCTGCACGAATGGGCGCACCACATCGAGTTCCAGTGCCCGGCGCACCAGGAACTGCGGCCGGCCTTTCTCAGCGCGCAACGCCTGGCGCCGGATACGCCGTGGCGCCCGGCCGATGCGTCGGCCGATCTGCCGGCCAGCGAGTGGGCCGCCATTCCGTCGGAACAATACGCCGAGGCCGTCATCGAACTGGTGCTGGGGAGCCGGCCCATCCCCACGCTGGCGCACGTGACCCCAGAGGCCGTTCAGGTCATACAACAATGGGCCACTGGCGAATGATCCCGGCCCAAAGGAGCCATATATCGTGTTTGAG
The DNA here is from genome assembly GCA_018823415.1 of Chloroflexota bacterium. Taxonomy (GTDB): domain Bacteria; phylum Chloroflexota; class JAHJIN01; order JAHJIN01; family JAHJIN01; genus JAHJIN01. The sequence goes on from JAHJIN010000501.1 coordinate 64,917, forward strand.
AAAATACTTGTCCCGGTGGATGGTTCGGCTCACGCCAAACGCGCCGTCGAGATGGCGGCGGCATTGGCCCACTGCCACAACTCGACCGTGTTCTTGTTGCACGTGATCCGCGATCTGTCGTTGCCGCAAGAGATCCTGAGCATGATCCGGTCCGGCGAGGTCACAGAATCGCGCTCCGAGATCCTGGAAGATTCGGCCGAGATCATCCTGGACAATGCACGCCAACAATTGACCGCCGCGGGCCTGACCGATCTCCAGTCCGAATACGTGATGGGCAACCCGGCCTCCCGGATCCTGGAGTACGCCCAGGAAATAGGCGCCGACCTCGTGGTCATTGGGCACCGGGGCCTGGGGCCGTCGGATGGCCTGCTGGGCGGCGTGGCCCGCAAGATCGTCAACCGGACCACCGTTTCTGTGCTCATTGCCACATAGGGAGGCCACGATTTGAACGGGCGCGAGCGAATGCGCCAGGCATTGAATCACCAGGAGCCAGACCACGTTCCCCTGGACCTGGGCGGCACCGGCCTGAGCACCCTGCACGTGACGGCCTATCACAACCTGCGCCGGTACCTGGGCCTGCCCCCGGTCCCGGCGCGGGTACCCTTTGTCGCCGAGCAACTGGCGCTGGTGGATGACGACATGGCCGCGCGCTTGCAGACCGACGTGAGCCCGGCGCTGCCGGGCCTGCCCACCACCTTTGCCTATGATTTCCGGGACGAGGGCGCGTACCAGGCCTACACCGACGAGTGGGGCATTGGCTGGCGCAAGCCCCGCGCTGGTGGCTTTTACTATGACATGTACCACCACCCCCTGACCGGCGCCACGTCGCTGGCTGAACTGCTGGCGCATCCCTTCCCCGACCCACTGGACGCCGGCCGGTTCGCCCCGTTGCGTGCCCAGGCCGAAGCCACCATCGCGCAGGGCCGGGCCGTGGCCCTGGCCGGGCCCTGCGCCGGCATCGCTGAGGTCTATTCGTGGCTGCGCGGCTATGAAGAATACTATATCGACCTGGCGCGTCACCCGGACTGGGTGGGCGAGATGCTGGACCGGCTGGTGGCATTCAAGAGTGCCTATTGGGCGCGCGCCCTGGCCGAGGTGGGCGACCTGGTGGACGTGGTGATCGAGGCCGATGACCTGGGCGGCCAGCACGCGCCCCTCATATCGCCGCGCACCTATCGGCAGGTGATCCAGCCACGTCACCGGCGCCTTTTTGCGTTCATCAAGGCTGAGGCGCCGGTCAAGGTATTCTATCACACCTGCGGTGCGGTGCGCCGGCTTATTCCCGACCTCATCGACGCCGGCATAGACATCCTCAACCCGGTGCAGATCAGCGCGGCCGGCATGGACCTGGTGGAACTCAAGCGCGACTTTGGGCGCGACCTGGTCTTTTGGGGCGGTGGCGTGGACACCCAGGGGGTGCTGGGCACCGCCACACCGGCCGAGGTCCAGGCACACGTCCGGCGCAACATCGAGGCGTTGGCGCCCGGCGGGGGCTTTGTCTTTGCCGCCGTCCACGACATCCAGGCCAATGTGCCGCCAGAAAACATCATGGCCATGTGGCAGGCCTGGCACGAGTACGGGCGCTATCAATAGACATCATCCAAACCGAACTCAGCAGTGCAACAAGGAGGTTGACAATATGAAAGGATTGGTACTGGAAGCAGACTGGAACCCCAAAGCGGGCTATGCCGTGTCCGAGTGGGAAACGCGCACGCACAAGGCCATCACCGGCAACGCGGTATGGCATCGCCCCCAATTGGGCATCAAAGACGTGCCCATGCCCACGATTCAGCCCAACGAGGTCTTGATCCAGATCAAGGCCTGCGGAGTCTGCGGTTCTGACATGCACTTTTACGAGACCGACAAGGACGGCTATATCCTCTACCCGGGCCTCACCAAGTTCCCGGCCATCCTGGGCCACGAATTCTCGGGCCAGATCGTAGAGGTGGGCTGCGACGTGGACGACCTGGTAGTGGGCGACATGGTCACGGCCGAAGAGATGATCTGGTGCGGCCACTGCCGGCCCTGCCGCGACGGGTTCCCCAACCACTGCACCAACCTGGAAGAGATCGGGTTCACCATCGACGGGGCCTTTGCCGAGTACATTGCCATTGGGGCCAAGTATTGCTGGAAGCTGAACGACATCTATGAGCGGCTGGGCGACGAAACCAAGACCTACGAGGCCGGCGCCCTGGTGGAACCGGCCAGCGTGGCCTACAACGGCATCTTTGAGCGCGCCGGCGGGTTCCGGCCCGGCGCGGCTGTGGTGGTCTATGGCGCCGGTCCCATCGGCCTGTCCTCCATCGCCGAATGCAAAGCGGCCGGCGCCGCCCGGCTCTTTGCCTTTGAAGTGGGCGAGGCGCGCCGTGAGCTGGCAAAAATGATGGGCGCCGATTACGTGTTCGACCCCCGCGCCGTCTCGCCGCATCAGGTGGTCCTGGACCTGACGCACGGCCTGGGCGCCGACTTCCAGGTCGAGGCGGCCGGTGCGCCGGACAAGACCATCCCCGAGATGGAACAGTGCCTGGCGATCAATGGCAAGATCGTCCAGATCGGCCGGGCTGCCACCCGCGTGCCCATGTACCTGGAGACCTTGCAGGTGCGCCGCAGCCAGGTATTCGGCGCGCAGGGCCACAGCGGTCACGGCACGTTCCCCAACGTCATCAGCCTGATGGCCGCCGGCCTCGTGGACCTGACGCCCATCATCACCGCCCGCTATGACCTGGACCACGCCGTAGACGGCATCGCCCAATCCACCAGCCGCCAGGACGGCAAGGTGATGGTCAAAATCTAGCCTGACTGGCCGCTGCCGGCCATTCGCAGCCGAATCGTGAATGAGATCTATGGCCCGATACCCGCACAGACATCTTGACAGGTGCCATCCAAAATGATACACTGGACAGGCGACGAGTCGAGCGCGCACGCTGCGCAGACCGGCGACACTCACCCAGGAGGTGCTGGCGGCCACTCGATAGCAAGGGGATTGGCCGGTCCCCACCCAACAAGTGATCAGAACACAGTATAGAAGCCACATTTCAAGGAGGAAAAAGGACATGAATCGCAAGGGATTCTCTGTGGTAGCCCTGCTGCTCGTGCTGGGAATGGTGATGAGTGGGCTGGTGGCCTGCGATCTGCAGCCGCAGCCCCCGGAGAGCAAAGAGCTCAACGTGCTCATGACCCCCCAGGAAGAGTGGTGCCAGGGCATGAAGCAAGAATTTGAGGCCAAGTATGGCATCACCGTGAACTATGTCCGCATGTCCAGCGGCGAGTCGCTGGCCCGGCTGCGGGCCGAGAAGGACAACCCCCAGTTCGACATCTGGTGGGGTGGCCCCATCGACAGCTTTGTGGCAGCCAAGCAAGAGGGCCTGTTGGAAGCCTACAACTCGCCCAACTATGTCAACCTACTGGATCAGACCAAGTACAAGGACGTAGACAACCAGTGGGTGGGCATCTATGTGGGGACCTTGGGCTTTTGCACCAACACAGACTGGCTAGCGGCCCATCCTGGCACCGCAGCTCCCGAGTCGTGGGACGATCTGCTCAAGCCCGAGTTCGCCAAGCAGATCCTGGTGGCGCACCCCTCCACCTCCGGCACGTCGTACACGGCCCTGGCTACCATCCTCCAGATCCGAGGCCAGGATGCTGGCTGGGAGTATATCAAAAAGTACGCCGCTCAGATGCTCCAGTTCACCAAAAGCGGCGCAGCCCCGGCCAAGTTTGTCGGCCAGGGCGAGGCGGCCGTGGGCGTTGTCTTTTCCCACGACATCGTGAACGAGATCGACAACAACAAGCTGCCCCTGGTGCTGACCTTCCCGAAGGAAGGCACCGGCTACGAGATCGGCGGCATGGGCATCATCAAGGGCGGTCAGCACCGAGACGCTGCCCAAAAGTGGTTCGACTGGGCGCTGACCGCTGAAGCGCAGGCCCTGGGCCCCAAGTACAAGGCCTACCAGGCGCCCACCGTCAAGGGCGTAGAGCTCTCGCACCCCGAGCTGCTCCAGGTCAACCTCATCGACTATAACTTCCAGTGGGCCGGCGAGCACAAAAAAGAGTACGTGGACAAGTTCACCAACGAGATCGTCGCGGCCGACGCGCTCAAGGAATAGCGCTAACAGACCTTTACGGGGCGAGGGGACAGCCCCTCGCCCCTTTATTCTGGCTGAGAGGAGTGCGATGGCCGTTTCTAACAGGACGCAAACCCACCGGACCACAGGATTGTGGTGGTCTTTCCGACGTCGCTATCGCGAGTTTGCCCTCATTGCTCGCGACCCGGTGCTGATGATCAGCCTGCTGTTCTGCGGGCTGTTCCTGTTCATCTTTGTGGTGTATCCCCTGTTTGAAGGCACCATCAACGGCTTTGTAAATGCCGAGGCCACCGGGCCCTGGTACACGCGCCTGAGCCTAGACTATTTCACCCGCTACTTTGACTCGTACTATGGCCCGTATAACCGCCAGGTGTTCATGGACACGCTGACGATGGGCGTGCTGACGGCCACCGGGGGCACGATCCTGGGTTTTGTCTTTGCCTATACGATGGTGCGCTGCAGCCTCCCGTTCAAGCGCTTGATCCACCTGCTGGCGCTGGTACCCACTGTCTCACCGCCCTTTGCCATTGCCCTGAGCACCATCTTGCTCTTTGGCCGCAATGGGCTGATCTCCCACAAGTTGCTGGGGATCGAGTTTTCGGCTGGGGTTAACGACATCTATGGCATGGACGGATTGGTGTTCGTGCAGGTGATCTCGTTTTTTTCGGTGGCGTATCTCATCGTGCGGGCCATGCTGGAACGGCTGGACCCCAGCATGGAAGAGGCGGCGCACAGCCTGGGGGCCGGCAAGTTTCACATCTTTCGCACGGTGACGCTGCCGCTGCTTATCCCCGGCATCGCCGGCTCGTTCCTGCTGCTCTTTGTGGAGTCGCTGGCGGATTTGGGAAACCCGCTGTTTATCGCCGGCAACACCACGGTGCTTTCGGCGCAGATATTCCTGGCCGTGGCCGGCGAATACAACTATCAAAAGGCCTCGGCGCTGGCGTTTGTGCTGATCATGCCCACGCTCATCGTGTTCCTGGTGCAGCGCTATTACGTGACGCGCCGGTCCTACGTCTCGGTGACCGGCAAGCCCACCGGCGGACACATCCTGGTCAAAGAGGCGTGGATTCGCTGGCCGTTCATCATCGTCACCTATGCCGTGTGCCTGCTCATCGTGGTCTTGTACGTGGCCGTTTTCTGGGGTTCTTTTGCCGCGACCTGGGGAGTAGATTACACGCCCACGCTGCAATGGTGGAACTTGATGTTCACCCGGGGTGTCGAGTCGATCCTGGACACCACGTTCTTGAGCGCGTTTGCCACGCCTATCGCCGGGCTCACCGGCATGGTCATTGCCTTTCTGGTGGTGCGCAAAAAGTTCACCGGCAAGGACGCCGTGGATTTCGTCTCGAACCTGGGCGGCGCGGTGCCCGGCACCATTCTGGGCATAGGCTTCGTACTGGCCTTTAGCACGTCGCCCACGGTGGTGGTGGGTATCCTGTATGGACTGCTGGCCCTGTTCCTGACCCGGACCGTGTGCGACCGGGGCCGTGACCAGATCATTGTCCTGGGCATCGGCACGGCACTGGGCCTGGGGCTGGCCTTGTTGTACGATCTGATCACCCAGGCCGGCATGATGTATATGCTGGGCGTGCTATACGTGCTGCTGGGGCTGCTGGTGTGGCTGTGGCGCAAGAACCGGCGCGGGGGCTGGCTGCTCATGGGCCTGGGGCTGTACCTGGCCTCGGCCATCCTGGTCCAGTATCTGGCGTTGCCCATCGCCGAGTTGAGCCGGGCAGTCCCCAAGGGCTTTTTCAGCAACGCCATTTACCAGTTCTCCGAGTACATCCAGGTCTTTTTCCAGATGCCCACACCCCTGTCGGCGATTTTCTATACCTTTGCCACAGTGCTGGTGGTGAGCCCCGAAAAAGGCGCCCTGCGTTTGGCGTTGACCGCCGTACTGTTGGGGCTGGTGGGCACGATGTGCTTCATGGGCAAGCCGCTGGCTCTGGTGGGCACGCCGTTCATTATCGTGGCGGCCTTTGCCGTGCGCAGCTTGCCGGCCTCGGTACGCGCCGGCGTGGCGGCCCTGCAGCAGATCGACCCTAGCATCGAGGAGGCGTCCAATATCCTGGGCGCCGATGCCGAGTATACCTTTCGCAAAGTCACGTTGCCGCTCATCCTCCCCGCGCTGCTGGCGGGCCTCATCTTTAGCTTTACCCGCCACATGACCAGCCTGTCGGCCATCATCTTTCTGGTCAGTCCCCGGTGGAACATTGTCACCGCCAAGATCCTGAGCGAGTGGGAGCAGGGCGGCATCAGCATTGCGGCGGCCTATTCCACCACCATCATCGTCCTGGTGCTCATTGCCATTGCCGTGTTGTACTTTGTGGTCAACCGGATGCTGGGCAGCCGGGGCGACGTCGATCTCTCGTTAGGAGCGTAACCATGTACCTGGTGCTTGAAGATGCAGTCAAAATTTTCCCGGCCCGTGGCGGCAGCGGTGAAGTGATGGCCGTGGATCACGTGTCCATCGAGATTGAAAAGGGCGAACTGGTGACGCTGCTGGGGCCGTCGGGCTGCGGCAAGACCACCACGCTGCGGCTCATCGCCGGATTCGAGTTCCCCACCAGCGGCACCATCCGCCTGGACGGCAAGGTAATCAACGAAGAGCCACCGCACAAGCGCAACATGAGCATGGTGTTTCAGAGCTATGCCATCTTTCCGCACCTCAGCGTGTTCGAGAACACGGCCTATGGATTGAAGGTCCAGCGGCTCCCGGGGGCCGAGACCCGGGAACGGGTGGCGCGGGCATTAGAACTGGTGGAACTGACGGGACTGGAGAACCGGGCGCCTAACCAACTCTCCGGCGGGCAACAGCAGCGCGTGGCCCTGGCCCGGGCGTTGGTGATGGAGCCCAAGGTGCTGCTCATGGACGAGCCCCTGTCGAACCTGGACGCCAAACTGCGGGAGCAGATGCGCACCGAGATCCGGCGCATCCAGAAACGACTGGGGATCACCAGCGTGTACGTGACCCACGATCAGGTGGAGGCCATGACGCTCTCGGACCGGATCGTGATCATGAACGAGGGTAGGGTGGAGCAGGTGGGACCGCCTACCGAGATCTATCGCCAGCCTCAGACGCGCTTTGTGGCAGATTTCATCGGCCGGGCCAACTTTGTGGCCGCCACCGTGCAGGAGCGGCACGCCGGGCACCTGGTGCTGTCCGCGCTGGGCACGGTCATGACCATCCCCATACCCGACAACTATTTCGTCGAGGATGTGGCCGTCACGTTGGTGATACGTCCCGAGATGGTCGACATCGACTCGCCCGAGGCCCACGTGGAAGGCATCGTGCGCCGGGCCACCTACCTGGGCAACGTCATCGAGTACGACGTGGAAGTGGCCGGCGAGTTGCTCTCCCTGGTGGAAGACGACCCACGTCACCACACGATCCACCCAGAGGGTAAGCCGGTGCGGGTGCGATTCCTGGAGGATTGCCTGTACGTTTTGCCAAAAACGTGAAACGTCAAGCGTCAAACGTGACGCCGGGCGTTTGACCGCTTCGCATGACGCGGTACAGCGCCTCGACCTCGGTCAGCTCGCGCCGGAAGGGGCCTTCTGCTTCCAGCTTTAGACTGGTGACGGCGGCGGCCCAGGCCACGGCCTCGGCCGGGGATGCGGTCAGCCGCCGGGACAGATACGCCGCCGTGCAGGTGTCGCCGCGCCCGCTGCGGCCCCGGACCTCCCGGGGGCGCCAAGGCGCCTCATCGAATACTCCATCATGATACACCAACACGCCGCCGCCGTGGGTGAGCAACACCTCGCGCGGTCCCAGGGCCGCCAGTCGCCGGGCGGCCTCATGGCGATCGGCTTGGCCGGTCAGCAACTCGGCCTCCACGGCATCGGTCTTGAGCACGGTCACCAGGGGCAAGATGGCCTCCCGGCCCGGCCAATCGTCATACACCAGCGCGCCGTCCCTGATGGCACGGACAAAGCCCTGCACGTCGAGCGAGACGGCGACGCCGCTGGCGGCAAGCGCCCGAATGACCTCGGCCGGCACTTCGCCCCGCACCGACGCCCCGATGTGCCAGGTGCGCGCCGACACGGGCGCTACTTCGGCAACGGTAAACGGCCCGGCCGAGCTGGTCAACTCGATGGTGCGCTCGTCCAGGTTGGCGGTGGGGTAGGTCAGACGCAGGCACGTGGACGTCGGCGTGGCCCGGGCATAGACCGTCACCCCCAGCCGCTCCAGCTCGTCGAGCACGCGCCGATCGGCCCGGGCCAGCCGGGTCACAACGGCCACGCGCAGGCCCATCCGGGCGGCCACGCTGGCCCCATAGTAGAACGCCCCGCCGTCCACCGTGCGCGAGGACCCGGGGTAAACGATAGTATCCTGGGTATAGTGGCCCAAAAAGGCGATGTCGAACATTTGGGACATGGCTGCTCCTGTGATGAGATGTGCGCAGTAGTATAGCGCAACCGCGACGAACCGGCAAACGGAGGAAATATGGCATCACAACTCGGTATCGGATTGATTGGCGCGGGACGCATTGGCCGGGTCCACGCCGAAAACCTGGCCTATCGCATCCCGCAGGCCCGGCTGCTGGCCGTGGCCGATGTGTATGCCGAGGCGGCGCACAAGCTGGCCCACGACCTGGGCATCCCGGCGGCCTACCCGGACCACCGGCGCATCCTGGAAGACCCGGCCATTCAAGCAGTGGTCGTGTGTTCCAGCACCGACACTCACGCCCAGATGGTCGAGGAGGCAGCCCGGGCCGGCAAGCACATCTTTTGCGAAAAGCCCATAGCCCTGGACCTGGCCCGCATCGACCGGGCGTTGGCGGCGGTGGACCAGGCCGGCGTCAAGCTCCAGGTGGGCTTTCAGCGGCGCTTTGACCCCAGCTTTCAACGGGCGCACGAGGCGATCCGCGCCGGGCAGATCGGCGTGCCCCACATCCTGCGCATCACCAGCCGCGACCCGCAGCCTCCGCCCATCGAGTATGTGCGCGTGTGCGGCGGCATCTTTATGGACATGACCATCCACGATTTTGACATGGCCAGGTTCCTCATGGGCGACGAGGTGGACGAGGTATACGCCGCCTGTGGGGTGCTCATCGACCCGGCCATTGGCGAGGCCGGCGACGTGGACACGGCCGTGGTCACGCTCCAGTTTGCGAATGGCGGCCTGGGCGCCATCGACAACAGCCGCCGCGCCGCCTATGGCTATGACCAGCGGGTAGAGGTGTTTGGCTCGCAGGGCATGGTGACGGTGTCGAACAATGCGCCGAATGCGGCCGTCATCAGCGACGCCGGGGGCATTCACGCGCCACTGCCATTGCACTTTTTCATCGAACGCTACGCCGAGGCCTATGTGGCCGAGATGCGCGCGTTTGTCGAATGCGTGCTGCACGACACGCCGCCGCCGGTCACCGGCCACGACGGGCGCGTCCCGGTGGTGATGGGCTATGCGGCCAAACTGTCACTGGAAGAACACCGGCCCGTTCGCCTGAGCGAGATTGAATAACCCGTAACGAGGAGCATAACCATGAGCGACATTCGCATCGCCGTCGTCGGCGCCGGCCGCATCGGGCTGGTCCACGCCGAAAACCTGGCGCACCGGGTCCGAGGCGCCCAACTGGCCGCTGTCACCACATCCAGGCCCGAACGGGCGGCGGCAGTTGGGGCCTGCTGCGGCGACGTGCCGGCCTACCCGGACCTGGACGCGCTGCTGGCCGCCGAGCGCGACAACCTGGACGCCGTGGTCATTGCCTCCAGCACGTCGGCCCACGCCGACAACGTGGAACAGTGCGCCGCGATCGGGCTGCACATCTTTTGTGAAAAGCCCCTGGCCCTGTCGCTGGCCGACTGCGACCGGGCCATCGCCGCCGCCGACCGGGCCGGCGCCAAGCTGATGCTGGGCCACGTGCGCCGGTTCGACGCCGGGCACGTGGAGGCCCGGCGCCTCATCGCGGCCGGGGCCATCGGCCAGGTCATCGCCTTCCGGGCCATCAGCGGCGATACCGACCCGCCGCCGGCCAGCTTTGCCGACCCGGCCGTGAGCGGCGGCCTCATTCTGGACGCCATGTACCACGACCTGTACCTGGCCCGCTGGCTCGTGGCCGACGAGGTGGTACGCGCCTATGCCGAGGGCGGCGCGCTGGTAGACGCCGGCGTGCGCTCGGTGGGCGACGTGGACAATGCCATCGTGAGCCTGCGCTTTGCCGGGGGCGCCATGGGCTCGCTGTTTGTCAGCCGCACCACGCGCTACGCCCACGACCTGCGGGTAGAGGTCATCGGCGACGAGGGCGCGGTCCACATCGGCCGGCTGGCCCAGACGCCGGTGGTCCTGCTGGACCGCCAGGGCCTGCACCGCGACACGGTCCGCACGGCCACTCAGCGCTTTGGCGATGCCTTTGCCGCCGAGTTGCAGGCATTCGTAGATTGCGTGCGCCAGGATACCGCGCCGCCGGTCACCGGCCTCGACGGCCGGGCCGTTACTGCCATCGGCCTGGCCGCGACGAGGTCTCTACACGAAAAATCACCTGTGCAAGTCTAGATCGAGTCAACCGTGAAACGTCAAACGTCAGATAGCATCGTCTAGCAAATTCTAATCGCCTTGACGCATGACGTTTGACGCATGACTTTTAAAGGAGGATCAACATGACCGAACAACCAATTCCCCCCGGACTATTACCCACCAACCAGCCGGACCTGTTCTTTGAGGACAATACCGTGGGCCGGCTCAAAAAAGAGATCTGGGACGCCACCGACGCCCAGATCGACGCCGTTCTCGCCGAATATGGCGTGCCCTCGCCGGTGGAATGGGGCAAGCCCAACTCTTATATCCAGACCACCGTGCGCTGGCAGGTAGAGGAGAACCGCAAAAAGAACGACATCGTGTTCATCCCCGTAGGATGCACCGAGCTGCACGGGGCGCACCTGCCCAGCGCCGCCGACACGCTATACGTCAGCCAGATCGTGGAAGGCGTGCGGCGCTATACCGCCCGGCGCGGCGCGCCGGTGAACCTGGCCCTGCCGCCGATCATGTACGGCGCGCACCCCTATCACCACCTGGGCATGCCCGGCACCGTCATCGTGCGCGAAGATGTGGTGCGCGAGTTGCTGATCGACGTGATGCTGGGCCTGTGGAACGACGGCTTTCGCAAGCAGGTCATCGTCAACAACCACGGCCACCTGTGGGTGCTGGAAGCAGCCCTCCAACAGTTCCAGAAACGCTACCAGCTCCCCGGCATCTTTCGCGTCATCGACTGGCACCGGGCCGTGCGCGAGTTTTTCCGCACCTGCGAGCGCGGCGGCTGCTGGGCCACCAACTTTGTCCACGCCGACGAGTCCGAAACGTCCCTGAGCCTGCTGTTCCATCCCGAGATGGTAGACATGACCCGGGCCGTAGATACCGAGGGCGAAAGCTATCTGCCAGAAGGCCATTTTGACAAGTCGGTGGACCCCTTTGGTCGGCCCAGTCGGTGGTCCGAGGGCGAGGGCCATTTCGCCATCGAGATCGCGGCCACCCCCGAGGGCGTGGTGGGCCAATCTACCCAGGGCGCGGCCCACAAGGCCAAGCGGCCCGTGGCGGCCATCCTCCGCTACCTGACCCTGCTCAACGACCAGATGTTGGAGGCATTCCCGGCCGGCACCGTGCCGCCGGTGGAAAAAGTCACCCTGCGCTCCGCCGCCGAGATGGAACCCTACCTGCGCGAGCCGCTGAGCGAAGGCTGGAAGCCGGTGTACGCACTGCCGCGCATCGGGCAAGAGGCATGAAGCTCAGCATCGTCCTTTCCACCCAACCCGCCCAGTTCAACGCCGTGGCCTTCAAGGGCGACCTGGAGGCCAACGCGCGCAAGATCGCCGGCTGGGGCTATGACGGCGTAGAGTTGGCTATCCGCGACCCCCGGCTCGTGGACGGCCCGGCGCTGCTGGACCTGCTCGCCCGGCACGGTCTGGCGGCGCCGGCCATCGGCACCGGCCAGGCCTGGGGCGAGGAAGGGCTGTCATACACCGACCCGGACCCGGCCGTGCGCCAGGCCGCCATCCAGCGCACCATCGACCACGTGCCTCTGGCGGCCCAGGCCCACGCGCTTATCATCATCGGCCTGCTGCGCGGCATCGTCAAGCCTGGCGTGTCGCACCAGCAGGCCATGACCTGGCTGGTGGACGCCCTGCAGCGGGCGTGCGCGGCCGCGCATGCAGGCGGCGTGCGCATCTGCCTGGAACCCATCAACCGCTACGAAACCACGCTCATCAACACCGTCAGCGAAGGGCTCGACCTGATCGAGCGGGTGGGCGCGGCCAACCTGGGCCTGCTGGTGGACACATTCCACATGAACATCGAGGAGCCGGTCATCGCCGACAGCATCCGGGCCGCCGGCGACCAGGTCCACCACGTCCACGTGGCCGACTCGAACCGCTGGTACCCCGGGGCCGGGCACGTGGATTTCGCCGGCGTGCTTGGCGCCCTCGCGGTCATCGGCTATGATGGCTGGGTTTCGGGCGAGTTTATGCCCCGGCCCGACCCGGACACAGCGGCCCGGCGCGCCATCAAATACCTGAGACGAATCGAGAAGTGACGCCATGACCTATGACACAGACATCCTGATGATCGGCCATTTCGCCCGTGACGAGGTGTACGTGGACGGGCACGGCGGCGTGGTGCCCGGCGGCGCCGTCTACTTTGGCAGCGTGGCCCTACGCCACCTGGGCCGGCGCGTGGCGGTGGTCACCCGTCTGCGCCAGCAAGATTTTGCGCTGCTGGACGAACTCGATGCGGCCGGGGTGCAGGTGTTCGCCACGCCGGCGCCCCAGACCTCGGGCATTGCCAACTATTACCAGTCGGCCGACATGGAGCGGCGCATCTGCAAGCCGCTGGGCTTTGCCGGCCCTTTTACCCCGGCCGAGATCCCCGACCTGACCGCCCGGGTCATCGCCATCACGCCCATCATCGCCGGCGAGGTGGATCTGCCGCTGCTAAAGTGGCTGGCGGCGCGGGGACCGGTGGCCCTGGACGTGCAGGGCTTTGTCCGCGTACGCCAGGGCGACGAACTGGTGTTCCGGCCGTGGCCCGACATGGTCGAAGGGTTGCGGCATGTGACCTATCTCAAGGTGGACCGGGCCGAGGCCGAGTTGCTCACCGGCGAGACCGATCTGCCCGCCGCCGCGCGCCAGTTGGCCGCCTTGGGCCCACGCGAGATCGTCCTCACCCAATCGGCCGGGGTCACGGTCTATGCCAACGGCGACACGTGCACCGCGCCGTTCACCTCGCGGTCCCTGGCCGGGCGCACCGGGCGCGGCGACACGTGCTTTGCCACCTACCTGGGCCAGCGGTTGACCATGTCGCCGGCCGAGGCGTGCCGCTGGGCAGCCGCCATCACGTCCCTCAAACAAGAGCAGCCCGGCCCCTGGCGCGGAGACCCGGCTGATATAGAATCCAACCTGCCTGACGAGCGTGACAGATAGCGTGCCTGCTGACCGCGTGATCGAGTGCTCGGCGCCGGGCCGGGCCGGCATCATTGGCAATCCCACCGATATGTACGGTGGCGCCGTGCTCTCGTGTTCGGTGAACATGCGAGCGCGCGTGCACGTCACCGTCTCCGCTGCCCCTCACGTCACCCTCGAAACCCTGGAGGGGACGTGCGTGATCGCCGGCCGGGACGGCCTGCGGCTCCAGGGCGACTGCTTTGACGTGGCCCGGGCCGTGCTGGACTATATGCAATTGCCGCCGCTGGCCTGTCGCGTGCGCTACGACAGCGACATCCCCGTGCGCAGCGGATTGGCCGGGTCCACGGCGCTGCTCGTCGCCCTGACGCAGGCATTGCTGGCCTGGCAAGGACGGCTTCTGCCCTCCTATCACCTGGCTGAAACAGCTCGCGCTATCGAGTTGAATCACCTGCAAGTGGCGTGCGGTTATCAAGACGCTTATATGTGCGCCTTTGGCGGCCTGAATTACATGGACTTTCGGGACAAGCAGTTCTATCGCGAGGCCGAGGCCGAGCTATTTGCCACCGTCGAGCCGCTGGCGGCCCACGTGTCGCAATTGCCATTCATCCTGGCAGTGACCGGCCTGCCGCACGAGTCCGACACCGTCCACCGGCCCATCCGGGACCGATGGCTGGCCGGCGAGCCTCGGGTGATCCAGGGCTATCAACGCATCACCGAGTTGGCCCAACTGGGCAAAAAGGCCCTGCTGGAGCGCGACTGGCCCACCCTGGGCCGCTTGATGAACGAGAATCATGCCATCCAGCGCGGTTTGGGCGGTTCGGGCGAGTCCAACGAGCGGCTCATCGCGGCAGCGCTGAAGGCTGGCGCGCTGGGGGCCAAGCTGGCCGGGGCCGGCGACGGCGGCACCATCATCGCCCTGTGGCCCGGGCCAGACCCGGCCCCGCTGGAAGGCGCCCTGCGCCAGGCCGGCGCGGCCGCTGTCTATCGCCCGGCTATCGTGCCCGGTGCCACTATCGAAAGGAACACACCATGACCCACTCGCACCTATCCCCGGCCGAATGCGCCGCGCTCTCGGGCCTGACGGTCTATCCCCGCTCGGTGTCCGTCGCTGCCGCCGGCGCGGTCTATTTCCTGGGGCGCGATGCTGGCGGCTTGCGGCAACTGGGCATCGTCCAGCCGGGCAGCGCGCCACTGGACCCAGCTACCTGCGGTCTGGACCGCACCGTCTCGTTCGACGGGCAGGTGTGGGCCGTGCGCCTGTGCCCCGCTGACGCACGCCACGCCGCCGTCTTGCGCGCGGCCTTGCCGCACCTGCGCCCGCAACCCCTGGGCCTGTCCACATCGGTGGGGTTGGGGGACCGGCTGGGCCGGGCCACGCCGGGCCACGTGCGGGCCGTGCAGGGCACCGCGCCGGGCGCCAGCGTCACGCCGGTATTCGCCCAACAGAGCATCCGCGAAAACGCTCGCACCGGCCGCACGCCTCAACAGGTCATCGACGACGCCACCTGGGGCCTGTTCCAGGAAGGCTGGCGCGCGCCCTGGGGTGCCGACGCCGACCACCTCAAGACCCCCGCTGATATTGACGTCTGCGCCGCCGCTGGGTTTACCATGTACACCATCGACCCCGGCGATCACGTAGACAACACGGTACAATCCGCGTCGCCATCCGACCTGCGCGACCGGTTCCACGCCCTGCCGTGGAACACGCTGGAAGACAGCCCCTCGGCCCTGGACGCGCGCTACCAGGACCGGGTGTTCGAGTTTGGCGACCTGGTCTTCAAGCTTGACGTGTTGACGCTGGTGCGCGCCGCCGCCAAATATGGCCGGGCCATCGCCCACGTGACGGTCATGGCCCGACATCTGGCCCAGGTCATGGGCGACCACCCCTACGAGGTCGAGGTGTCTGTGGACGAGACCGAAACGCCCACGTCGCCGGCCGAGCACGTCTATATCGCCACCGAGTTGCGCCGGCTGGGCGTCCAGTGGGCGAGCCTGGCCCCGCGCTTTGTGGGGCGCTTTGAAAAGGGCGTCGACTATATCGGCGACCCTTCGATGGACTCGGGGCAAGCCCTGGCCGAGTTCGAGGCCGAGTTCGCCCAGCACGCCGCCATCGCCTGGCATCTGGGACCATACAAGCTCAGCCTGCACTCGGGGTCAGACAAGTTTAGCATCTATCCCATCGCTGCCCGGCATACCGAGGGGCTGATCCACGTCAAAACGGCCGGTACCAGCTACCTGGAGGCCCTGCGCACCATCGCCCGGGTGGACCCGGCTCTCTTTCGCGACATCCTGGCCCTGGCCCGGGCGCACTACGAGGCGGATCGGGCCTCCTACCACGTCTCGGCCGACGTGGGCCGGGTGCCGCCGCCAGAGGTGCTGCGCGACGACGAACTACCGGCCCTGCTGGACGATTTCCACGCCCGCGAGGTGCTGCACGTCACCTTTGGCTCGGCGCTGGACGTCTATGGCGACCGCCTGCGTGCCGTGCTGGACGCCCACGAGGAGACGTATTACGCGGCGTTGGAGGCGCACCTGGGCCGGCACCTGGCCCCGTTCGCTGCCTGACCCGTGGGACAAATTGGCAATTTGTCCCGCACGGCCAACTCGACGCGTGGACTTGGGTCATCTACAAGGAGACACAATGGACTATATCGATCAGTTATTCGGATTGACCGGCCAGGTGACCGTGATCACCGGCGGCGGCGGCGTGCTCTGCGGGGCCATTAGCCGGGCCTTGGCGCGCGCTGGCGCCCGGGTGGCCGTGCTGGACCTGTTCCCGGCGGCGGCTCAGGCTGTAGCCGACGACATCGTGGCGGCCGGCGGGACGGCCATCGCCCTCCCGGCCGACGTGCTCTCGCGCGAGAGCCTGGAAACGGCCCGCGATGCGGTGCTGGCCCGCTTTGGCCGCGTGGACGTGCTCATCAATGGGGCCGGCGGCAACAAAAAGCAGGCCACCACCTCGGCCGACCTGTCGTTCTTTGACCTGCCGCCCGACGCGGTCCAGTGGGTGTTCAACCTCAACCTGCTGGGCACACTCTTGCCCAGCCAGGTGTTCGGCCAGCACATGGCCGAGCAAGGGACCGGCGTCATCCTGAACATCTCGTCCATGAACGCCTTTCGGCCCCTCACGCGCATCCCGGCCTACTCGGCGGCCAAGGCCGCCGTGAGCAACTTTACCCAGTGGCTCGCCGTTCACCTGGCGCAGGAATACTCGCCGCGCATCAGGGTCAACGCATTGGCGCCCGGCTTTTTCCTCACCGAGCAAAACCGCTTTCTGCTCACCGACGAGGCCACCGGCGCGCTGACCCCGCGCGGCCAGACAATCATCGACCACACGCCCCTGGGGCGCTTTGGCGAGCCGGCTGACCTCATCGGCGCGACCTTGTGGCTGCTATCGCCGGCAGCCGGCTTTGTCACCGGCATCGTGGTGCCGGTCGATGGGGGCTTTTCGGCGTACAGCGGCGTATGACGTCTGACGCTTGACGTTTTCCAGGAGACGAACAATGCCTACCAACGACCCTGCCCACTCATTGCGCGACCTGACGGCCCAACACGATTTCCTCATCGGCATCGACTCAGACGGCTGCGCCTTTGACACGATGGAGATCAAGCACAAAGAGTGCTTTTGCCCCAACACCGTCAAACACTGGGGCCTCCAGCCGGTGTCCCGGTTCGCCCGCGAGGCCGCCGAGTTTGTGAACCTGTATTCCCAGTGGCGCGGCATCAACCGATGGCCGGCCCTGGTGATGGTCCTGGACCTGCTGCGCGAGCGGCCGGCAGTGCAGGCCCGGCACGCCGCCATCCCTCCGGTCCCGCGTATCCGCGCGTTCATCGCCGACGAGGCGTATCCCAAGAGCAACGATGGCCTGCGCGCTTACATGGCCGACCACCCGGACCCCGAACTGGACCGGGCGATGGCCTGGAGCCTGGCCGTCAACGCCGCCATCACCGACATGGTATACGGCATCCCGCCATTCCCCTACGTCCGCGAGAGCCTGGAATACCTCCATGACCGGGCCGATATGCTCGTGGTGTCGCAGACGCCCACCGAGGCCCTGGAGCGCGAGTGGAGCGAACACGGCATCGACCGCCATGTGCGCGTCATCGCCGGGCAAGAGATGGGCAAAAAGAGCGAGCATCTGGCCCTGGCGGCCAAAGGGCAGTATCCACCAGACCGCATCCTCATGATCGGTGACGCGCCCGGCGATCTGAAAGCCGCGCGGGCCAATCACGCCCGGTTCTATCCCATCAATCCCGGCCGCGAGGCCGAGAGCTGGCAGCGCTTTCGAGAAGAGGCCGTGGACCGGTTCCTGGCCGGCGACTATGCCGGGGACTATGAGGCTACTCTCATCGCCGAGTTCGAAAAGCTGCTGCCGGGAGTGCCCCCCTGGAAAGGGTCATAGACATGGTCATCGGCCAAGGTAGTACCACTGACATGTTGATGGAAGAGCAGGTCCGCGAGTTGATGGCGGCCGCGCTGGCCCGGCGCGACTGGCGCGGCGCGCGCGTGCTGGTCATCATTCCCGATAGCACCCGCACCGCGCCCATACCACTCTTTTACCGGCTGTTCAATGAACTGCTGCGCCCCCAGGTCACGGCGCTGGATTATTTGGTGGCCCTGGGCACGCACCAGCCCATGAGCGACGAGGCGTTGTGCCGGCTGGTGGGCGTATCGTCGCTGCCGGCGGACCCGCACATCTATAACCACCACTGGGAGCGGCCCGGCACGTTCGCCACGCTGGGCGTCATCCCGGCCGCCGCCATCAGCGCCCTCAGCGAGGGCCGGCTGACCGTGGACGTGCCGGTGGCCGTCAACCGGCTGGCCCTGGACCATGACCAGCTTATCATCTGCGGCCCCACCTTTCCCCACGAGGTGGTGGGCTTTTCGGGCGGCAACAAGTACCTGGTTCCCGGCATCGCCGGGCCAGACATCATCAACCTGACCCACTGGCTGGGCGCGCTCATCACCAGCATGGCCGTCATCGGCACCCGGCACACCCCGGTGCGCGCCGTCATCGACCGGGCCGCCGCCCTCGTCGACCGGCCCAAGCTCTGCTTCAGCCTGGTCATCGCGCCGCCCGGCTCGGCGCACGCCGGCGAACTGGCCGGGCTGTACATCGGCTCGCCGGAAGAGGCCTACGAGGCCGCCGCCGACCTGTCATCACAGCTTCACATCGTCTGGCTGGACCAGCCGGTGCGGCGCGTCCTGTCCATCATCCCGCCCATGTACGACGACCTGTGGACCGCCGCCAAGGGCATGTACAAGCTGGAGCCGGCCATTGCCGACGGCGGCGAGGTGATCATCTATGCCCCGCACATCACCGAGGTGTCATACACCCACGGCGCCGTCATCGACCAGGTGGGCTATCATTGCTGCGACTATTTCCAGAGCCAGTGGGACGAGTTCCAGGACCGGCCCTGGGGCGTGTTGGCCCACAGCACCCACCTGCACGGCCTGGGGACCTATGACCCGGCCACCGGCGTCGAGCAGGGCCGCATCAGGGTCACACTGGCGACCGGTATCCCTGAAGAACGCTGCCGGCGCATCAACGTGGGCTATATGGACCCGGCCACCATCGACGTGAATGAATGGGCCGGTCGGGGGGATGAGGGAATCCTGGTGGTGCCCAAGGCCGGCGAGATGTTGTACAAGATACGCAAATAGGCAAATGAGCAAACAGACAACGAGTATTTGCGGATTTGCCGATTTGAAAAAGGAGCGTAAAATGGAACAAGCAGATATTGGTCTAATTGGCCTGGCCGTGATGGGCCAAAACCTGGTGCTCAACATGGCCCGCCACGGGTACCGGGTGGCCGTGTACAACCGCACCACCGAAACCATGCGCGAGTTTGTGGCCGCGCACCCCGACGAGCCCCTGGTCGGCTGCGAAACGCTGCCCGCGTTCGTGGCTGCCCTGGCCCGGCCCCGCCGCATCCTGATCATGGTCAAGGCCGGCGCACCGGTCGACGCCGTCATCAGCGAGCTGGCGCCTTTGCTAGAGCCGGGCGACCTGCTCATCGACGGCGGCAACTCGTTCTTTCAGGACACCGAACGCCGCTTTCGCGACCTGACGGCCCGGGGCCTGCGCTACATGGGCACCGGCGTGTCGGGCGGCGAAGAAGGCGCGCTGTGGGGGCCGTCCATCATGCCCGGCGGCTCGCCCGAGGCGTGGGTCATGGTGCAGCCCATCCTGGAAGCCATCGCCGCCCGGGTGCACGACGAGCCGTGCGTGGCCTACATCGGTCCCGGGGGCGCCGGCCATTACGTCAAGATGGTCCACAACGGCATCGAATACGGCGACATGCAACTCATCGCCGAGGTCTATGACCTGTTGCACCGGGGCCTGGGCCTGAGCGCCGCCGAACTGCACGACGTCTTTGCCCGGTGGAACGAAGGCGAGCTGGAATCGTACCTCGTCGAGATCACCCGCGACATCCTGGGCCGGGTGGATCAGGAGACCAACCAGCCATTAGTGGACCTGATCCTGGACGAGGCTCAGCAAAAGGGCACCGGCAAGTGGACCAGCCAGAACGCGCTGGACCTGGGCGCACCGACGCCCACCATCAACGCGGCCGTGGAATCGCGCATCATCTCGGCCTACAAGGACGAGCGTGTGGCCGCCTCCCGGCTCATCGCCGGGCTGGCCAGCGCCTTTACCGGCGACCGCGCCACCCTGGTCGTCACCGCGCGCGACGCCCTCTATGCCGCCAAGATCTGCTCCTACGCCCAGGGACTGGCCCTGCTCCGGGCCGCCTCGGCCGAATACGGCTATGACCTGAACTATGGCGAGATTGCCCGCATCTGGCGCGGCGGTTGCATCATCCGCGCCCGGCTGCTGGAAGACATTCGCGCCGCCTATGCCCGCAACCCCCATCTGACCAACCTGCTACTCGACCCGACCTTTAGGACGGTGGTGGAGAGCCGGCAGGGCGCGCTGCGACTGGTCGTGCAGACGGCCGTGGGGCTGGGCATCCCGGCCCTGGCGCTGAGCGCGTCCCTGGCTTATTTCGACGCCTATCGCACCGCGCGTCTCCCGGCCAATCTCACCCAGGCCCAGCGCGACTATTTCGGGGCGCATACCTACCGGCGCATCGACAAAGAAGGCGTATTCCATACGGAGTGGAGCCAATGAGCCGATCCAAGAACGTCATCGTCGCCCAGAGCGGTGGGCCAACGCCGGTGATCAACGCCTCGCTGCGCGGGGTCGTGGAGGCGTGCCGCGCGCACCCCAACACGTTTGGCACGGTCTATGCCGGCTATCACGGCATCGAGGGCGTGCTGCGCGAAGAACTGCTGGACCTGTCGGCCCAGCCGGCCGACGAGATTGCCCTGTTGAGCGTCACGCCGGCCGCCGGCGCCATCGGCACCTGCCGCTACAAGCTGCGGGGCGGCCAGCAGGAGGATTTCGAGCGCATCATCCGGGTGTTTCAGGCGCACAACGTCGGCTATTTCTTTTACAACGGCGGCAACGACAGCATGGACACCACCCACAAGGTGGCCCAACTGGCCCACGAGCGGGGCCTGGACCTGGTGGCTGTGGGCGTGCCCAAAACCATCGACAACGATGTGGGTGGCGGCCTGGGGGGCGCGGGCGAGTTCCAGCTCATCGACCACACGCCCGGCTATGGGTCAGTGGCCCGGTACTGGGCGCTGACGGTGCAGGGCGCCAATGAAGAGAACGCCGGCTCGTGCCCGTCGGACCCGGTGCTGGTGATGCAGGCGATGGGCCGCCAGATCGGCTTTATCCCGGCCGCCGCGCGCCTGGCCGACCCGGCCCGCCAGATGCCGCTCCTCATCGCCATGCGCGAGTCGGGCCTGACGCTGCCAGACCTGGCCGACGCCGTGAACGATACACTGCACCGTCACGGCCGCTGTTTGGTGGTGGTCAGCGAGGGGTTCCCGGTGGGCGAGCTGGGCGAGCTAAAGGACAGCTTTGGGCACGTGGAATATGGGTCCAGCGAGATGACCGTGGAGCGGGCCGTGGTCAATTATCTCAACCGGGCCGGGCTAGCGGCGCGCGGCGCGGCCCGGGGCAACGTGCCCGGCAGTGACCAGCGCCACAACATGGTCTATGCCTCCACCGTGGACCTGGAAGAGGCATACCGCGTGGGCCAGCAGGCCGTCCGCATCGCCGTGGAGGACGGGTCCGGCTACATGGCGACCATCCTGCGCACCGGCGACGCGCCCTATGCCGTCCGCTACGACAAGGTGCCGCTGGAACTGGTCGCCAACTCGGAGCGCCGCTTTCCGGCAGCCTGGATCGGCCCCTCGCGGCTGGACGTGACCGACGAGTTCCTGCACTATGCCCGGCCCCTCATCGGCGACAGTTGGCCCAGCATTCCGCTGGTGGATGGTCGCCAGCGATTTGCCCGGCTCCAACCCATCTGGGCCGACCGGCTGCTGCCAGCCTATGTGCCCCAGGCCCATCGAGGCTGACACATATCAGGAGACACCATGACCAATAGCCAAGACCTGATCACCCGCTGCATTCACACCATCCAGATGTTGGCCGTCGACACGGTGGAGCAGGCACGCTCGGGCCACCCGGGACTGCCCCTGGAGGCTGCCGCCATCGCCTATGTACTGTGGACCCGCTACTTGCAGTACAACCCGGCCGATCCGGCGTGGCCGGACCGGGACCGCCTGGTGCTCTCGGCCGGGCACGGCAGCGCCCTGCTCTATACCATGCTGCACCTCACCGGCTATGACCTGTCCCTGGACGAACTGCGCCGGTTCCGCCAGTGGGACAGCCGCACCCCCGGCCACCCGGAGCACGGCCTCACCCCCGGCGTCGAGACCACCACCGGTCCCCTGGGGCAAGGGTTGGGCAACGCCGTGGGACTGGCCCTGGCCCGGGCGCACCTGACCGCCTGCTACCCCCACTGCCCCCTCGACCATCACACCGTGGTCATTGTCAGCGACGGCGACATGATGGAGGGCGTGGGCTATGAAGCGGCGTCCCTGGCCGGACACCTGCGCCTGCCCCGACTCATCGCCATCTATCTGGACAACCACATCACCATCGACGGCGGCACTGACCTGAGTTTTTCCGACGACGTGGCGGCGCGCTATGCCAGTTTTGGCTGGCGCGTGCTGCGCATGGATGGCACCGACGTGGCCGACATCGACCGCGCGCTAGGCGACGCGTGGAGCCAGCCCAACCGGCCCATACTGGTCATCGCGCGCACGCACCTGGGCTGGGGCAGCCCCAAGCAAGACACTTCGGCCGCCCACGGCGAGCCCCTGGGGGCAGAGGCCCTGCGCGCCACCAAGGAGCACCTGGGTTGGCCCCTGGAACCATCGTTCCTGGTGCCAGACGACGTGCGGACGCATTTTCGCTGGGCCGGGGACCGGGGCCAACAGGCGCAGGCCGCCTGGCAATCCCGGTGGAACGCCTATGCCGCCGCGTATCCCCAGGAGGCCGCCCGGTTCCAGGCCGAGTGGGCCGGCGATCTGCCGCCCGGCTGGGACGCCGACCTGCCCAGTTTTGCGCCGGACAAACCGATAGCGACCCGGGTGGCCGGCGGCCAGATCATGAACGCCATCGCGCCCCGGCTCCCGGCCCTCATCGGCGGGTCGGCGGACCTGGCAGCGTCGAACCGGACCGCGCTCAAAGACCTGGGCAACATCCGGCCCGGCGACTATGCCGGGCGCAACATCCACTTTGGCATCCGCGAGCACGCCATGGGTGCCATCCTCAACGGGCTGGCCCTCCACGGCGGGCTCATCCCCTTTGGTGCCACGTTCCTGGTCTTTAGCGACTACATGCGGCCCAGCATCCGCCTGGCGGCTATGATGGGCCTGCGCGTGATCTATGTGTTCACCCACGACAGCATTGGCCTGGGCGAGGATGGCCCCACGCACCAGCCTGTGGAGCAATTGGCCACGCTCCGGGCTATCCCCAACCTGACAGTCATCCGGCCGGCCGACGCCAACGAGACCGTCGTCGCCTGGCGCATGGCGTTGGAGCGGCGCGCCGGCCCCACGGCCCTGGCCCTCACCCGGCAGGGCGTGCCAGTGTTCGACCGAAGCCGGCTCGCGCCGGCCGCCGGACTGGCCCGGGGCGCATACATCCTGGCCGACGCCGCCGGGACGCCTGACGTGATCCTCATCGCCACCGGGTCCGAGGTGTCGGTGGCCCTCGGCGCGCGAGAGTTACTGGCGGCCGAGGGCATTCAGGCCCGGGTGGTGTCCATGCCGTCCTGGGGGTTGTTCGACGCGCAACCCCCCGCGTACCGGGACGGCGTGCTGCCGCCCGGCGTGCTGGCTCGCGTGGCTGTGGAGGCCGGCGTATCCCAGGGCTGGCATCGCTACGTGGGCCTGGCCGGCGACGTGGTGGGCCTGGACCGGTTCGGGGCCTCGGCGCCCTACCAGACGCTCATGCGCGAGTTCGGGTTCACGCCCGAGCACGTGGCGGCGCGCGCCCGGACCGTGCTGGGCCGATAGCCGAACACAAAAGACCTCCGAGGTGGGAAACCCTCGGAGGTCTTGCTATTGGCCTCGCCGGCCTATTCACCGGCAGTGAACTCGCGCCCGATCTCCCGATGCGCCGGTACGTTCTCCAGGAACGACCGCCGCAGGGCCTCATCAGTGATCCGGGACGCGCGCTCCTGGAGCAGGCGATGCGCGGTTTGCAGGATGGCCCGGGCGCGTGGGTCTTGCTGGGCCTGAAGCACGCGATAGCAGGTCAGATAGACGCGCAGCGGTTCCTCCGTGCCGTCCAACGTGCCGCCCTCCTGGTCCAGGTAGCCGAGGATCTTGTCCACCTGGGCTTGCGCGCCGGCTAGGTCGCCCTGGGCGAGGCACACGCGCGCCTTGCCGGCCACCGCTTCCATCACCAGGTGATGCTCGCCGGATTCGCGCCGCATCGCCGCCGCTCGCTGATACGCAACCGCAGCCTCATCCAGTCGCCCCAGGCCCGCCAGGGCATGACCCTGGGTGGTCAGGGCATAGGCCTGATGAATCGGGCTGATGATCTCGCTGGCAAGCTGGAACACGAGCTCGCTGTATGCCAGGGACGCTTCGTCATCGCCCAGGTTGTGAGAGACGAGACCCAGGTTGAGAACTGCGATGGTTTCGCCCCAGCGGTCGCCGATCTCGCGGCACATGCGCAGCCGGCGCTCATAATACGTCAGGGCCCCGGGATAGTCACCCTGCGAGCGCGCAGCCTCGCCCAGGTTACTCAACGCGCTGGCTTCGCCGGCCCGGTCGCCAATGTCGCGGCTGATGGGCAACGATCGCTTCCAGTAGGCCGCCGCCTCGCCATAATCACCCTGGTAATAGTACACGTTCCCCAAGATACGCAGGCTCTCGGCTTCCAGGTCGCGAGACCCGATGGATTGAGCCAGGGCCAGGGCCTTTTCCAGGCGTGCCCGGCATGACTCGAGATCGCCCAGCCGCCACAGGGCCAGGCCCCACTGCAAATAGCCGGCTGCTTCAAAGGCGGTATCCTGGGCAGCCTGGGCGTGGACAATCGTAGCCTGCGCCGCCCGAATCGCCGCCGAAAAGTCGCCGACCACCTGGGCATAGTTGGCCTGACGCAGGGCCAACTCGGCTTGCCAACGGATGCACTGGTCGTCCGCCGGCAGGGCATTGACCAGCGTTTCCAGTTCAGCTAGGTCCCGCGCCTGGGCTGGCCGCATACCCTGCAAATCATATACCCTTTCGCGGGCCGACAAGAGGGCATAGCGAGTGTCGCGGGTCGTGTCCGTGTCTGGGAGCAGGGTGAGTGCCCGGCTAAAATAGTGAATGGCTTCGGCATTGGCAAACTGTCCGGCCGCCTGCTGCCCGGCCCAGCGCAAATAGACAATCGCCTGCTCGGTTCGTTCTGCCAATTCCAGGTGCTCTGCGATCAGACCAAACATCTCAACAGCCCGCTCGCCACTATGTTCGATGAGCCAATCGGCCACCAGAGCGTGATAGCGGCGGCGCACGCTGCGCAACACGCTCTCGTAGGTCACTTCCCGGAGGATGGCGTGCTTGAACAGGTACTCCTGAGCACCGGCAAAGGCAGATGAATCCTGCCAGAACAACATCTCTTTGGCAACCAGAGTCGCCAGAGCCTCCTCGATGGCGCTGGCCGGGCGGTCCGATTGGTCGTGTTGATTGATATACACCACCACGCTGTCCCAGAACGTGCGCCCCACCACCGATGCCTGTTGCAAGACCATGCGTTCTGCCACCGACAGGCTATCCAGGCGCGCCTGGAGCACGCCGGTGAGGGTGGGAGGAACGCGCACGGTGCTCAGGCGCACCGGCTCTACGTGCCAGGGGCTTTGCTCGTCGGCGCCTTTGACAATGACGCCGTCTTCGATGAGCATCTTGGTGAGTTCTTCGACATAGAATGGGTTGCCCTCGGCTTTGCTGACCACCAGCTCGCACAGGGCTGCCGGGGTAATCTCGACCTTTTGCAGGATCTCTTCCACCAGGCGCCGGCTGTCGGACTTGGATAGGGGATGCAGGTCCAGCCGGGTGTGAAAGGCTTGCCCCTCACCCCAGTGCGGCCGGCGCTCGAACAGGGCCGGCCGGGCCAGACAGACGATAAACAGAGGGTGCCCGGCCAGATTGCGGGCCAGGTGTTCCACGGCATCCAGCGACGTATCATCGGCCCAGTGGATGTCTTCGAGAAAGATGGTGGTGGGAGCCAGCCTGGTCGAGTCCTCAAAATACTCGACCAGATAGGACAGGGCGCGGTCGCGCAGTTGTTGTGCATCTTCGAGCACGCCCTGCACATGGGGGCTGGCGCTGAAATCGAAACCAAGCAGTTGCCCGATCAGGTGGGCGCGCATCTGCCCGGCATCATCCAAACCCAGCAACTCGCCCAAGCCCGCTTCTACCTTGTGCCGCACGACGGCGCCCGGGTCGCTGTCCTGGATCTGAAAGCGGAACGAGAACACGTCGCGGAGGAGCGCGTAGGGCTGGCGTTCCGAGGTCAGGCTGGCACGCCCGGCAAAAAAGCGAACCAACTCGGGCATGACCTCGATCCAGTGGTCAAATTCGTCCAGCAGACGCGACTTGCCCACGCCGGCGTCGCCCACAATGGTGATGACTTGGCGTTCACGGTCCTGGATCGTCGCGCGCAGCCGGTCTTGCAGGTATCCGAGTTCAACGTCGCGCCCGATCAGGCGCGTGACCACGCCCTCTACCCCGCGTTGTTTGACGCGAAAGGCCCGCGCCTTGGCCCGTTCCACAATATACACCTGGATCGGTTCGGCTTTGCCACGCATGTCGATGGGGGACAGGCGCCGCACGTCAAAGACACCACGCACGTGACGATAGGTGTCATGCGAGATGAGCACGCTGCCGGCCGGGGTCGCCTGTTCGAGCCGGCTGGCCGTGTTGACGGTATCACCCATCGCGGTATATTCGCCGGTGGTGCCCATGGTGCCCAACAAGGCCTGTCCGGTGTTGATGCCAATGCGCATGGTCAGGTCCAATTGGCGTTCGGTGCTCAGGCTCGCCAAGCTGGCCTGCATGGTCAGCGCCGCCCTGATCGCCCGCTCCGGATCGTCCTCCCGCGCGGTTTCGGCACCCCAGATCGCCATGACCCCATCCCCCATGTGCTTGTCGATGGTGCCGCCGTGATGGACAATGTCCTGATCCAGACGAGACCACAAGGCGTTCATGATCTCGCTCACTTCTTCGGCGTCCACCTTTTCGCTCATGGCGGTAAAGCCGGGCACGTCGGCAAAGAGGACGGTGATCTGCTTGCGCTGGCGCGGGGCGACCGGCGGCGCCGGTTCCAGATGATCCAATTCCGCGCGCAGGGCCGCCACCGAGGCGTCGACGATCACGTCACCCAGGATGGCGCGTTGCGCCTCTAGCGCGGCGATGGCCTGTTCCAGTTGTTCCCGGTCCCTGGTTTGGTCGAGTCTGGTCATATCGCATCTCTTGTGCGCGCCGGGTCGTTCCAGGCGCAAAGCTACGCCGCGCCCCCCGCTGGGCAGTACGGTGTATATAATACCGCCATTATGCCCCCGGGGTTCAAAAGGGGACACGACGCGTGGTCGTGTCCCCTTGTTCAGATGGGAGACGCGATCCCGGTCCTAGGAACCGCCTGCGCGTCCCCCGGTGATAATGTCACTGCTCAAAAGCCCAGCGCCCCGCTGCCCCCGTTGGTCCCGCCGATGGTGCAGGTGGCGGTCTGCTCAAGCTTGCCGTCGATATAGATCTCGAGCTTGTAGGTGCCGACAGGCAATGTCTTGCCGCTGTTCATGAACAAATAGTTGTCCCAGCGACCGTCTGTGCCACCGTTCCAGGCCTCAGTCTTGTCGATGGCGATTTTGCCATCCACATACCACTTGCGGCTCCACGTGTTCGATGTCTTCATCCCGCTATAGTCCCAGGTGGCGTGCAATTCGCTGGTGCTGGCCGGGAACGAGGTGCCCGGGTCAGAAGGTTTGTTGGTGCCCTTTTCTACCTGGGTGGAAAACGTGATTGGCCCAAAGCTGGTGCCGCCGGTCTGGGTGGTGGGCGTGGGCACCGGGGTTCCGGCGGTGACGGTCGTGGTGGGCGTGGGCGACGCCTCTGGGCCGGGGCTACCGGTCCACACCTTGAGGTTGTCAAACCGGGCCTCGGTGGGCATGTTCTCCCACCCCCCGGCGAACAGCCCAATCAGGCCCTCGGTCGGCCCCTGACCCTGGGCGGTGACGATGAACTCGTCGTTGATGTACAGGCTAATGTCCTCGCCGGCGCACACCACCTTGAGCACATTGACCTGATCGCCGCGCTTGATGAGCCGGGACTCGGCCCAGTCCACCACCGCCGTCCATTCGCCATTCTGGCGCAGCGACAGGTGATAGTAGCCATCACCTGTCACGCCAAACTTGTAATAGTCGCCATCGACATAGCGAAAGATCAGGCCATACTCGTTCTCAGCGTCACCTTCCGCCTGGCGACCCTCGGCCTGGTAGATGAAATCGCCAAACTCGAGGCCCGGGTACTGACCGCGGACCATATAGTTGTCCTGTTCTTCGCGGCAGAAATACTCGCCGTCCGCGTATCCATAGCTGTAATCGGTGGTCGTTTTGCTTTCCCACCCGCTGGTGGGGTCGCTGAAATCGTCCTCAAAGGCCGGCTTGGAGCTGCCTTCGACGGGCTTGGGCAGCGGGCCAACGGCCTCGGCCCCTTGCACGCCGGTGGGAGCGCCAAAGTTCTTGTGCAAAAAGTCCTTGTCTTCCACCCATTCCCCGGTTGCCAGGTCTAGGATGCGCATGGTGTATTTGCCAGCAAATGCCTGATCGCTCAGGGTGCCGGCGATCCAGGCCTGGAAATCGGCCGGGGCCACGAAAAAGCACAGTAGATATTGTTCCTGGTAGACCAAGCCCGACAGATAAACCTCGATGGCCGGGTCGGTATAGACCTTGCTGATGGCATACCAGCCGTCCACGATCTGCTGGCGCACCGTGTCATCGAATTCGTACGCGACCATGTCCATGTATACACCGGCCAGGTCGCCGCTGGTGCTGACGCCGACCTTGCGCACGGTATAGCCCTTGGCTTCCAGTTCGGCGCGGACCCGGTCGGCCGGGTCGGCTTCCTGGAATTGACCATCTTGCAGGGTGCTGGGCGGCCGGCTTTCTGACGCCAGGGCCGGCAACGCCAACGTGACGAGCAAACAGAGCGCAAACAGAACAGAACCGATAGACCAGATAATTCGTTTGGTGTGCATGGGGATTCCCTCCTATGATTGGTTGAAAAAAGTCCGGTTAACAGGAGGCAACGCCCGGTGGGGGCCGAATGAGCAGGGACGGCCAGACCAAAAGATACGGTCGGGCCGACGGCCAGCACTGTTCGCTGGCGTGGGGACGAGGGGGAGCATCCAGAGAGTCGTATCGAGAGGGAGAGGTGCGCAACATTGAATCCGCACCCAACACGAGGCGCGCGTGCAGCAAGGGCCGCGGCGCGGCGGGCGGGTCGCCGGCTGGATCGGTATCCGCATTATGGGTAGCGGCCCGGGCCGGGTACACGTGCCGGTCCCAGGTCCGCGCTGACGCATGCGCCTGATCTAGCGCGTCGGCCGAGGCGCCAACCGGCGCCAACCGGGCCGGCGAAGCGAACGCACTGGTCGTGGCGGGCAGCGCGCGGCGCACCTCGGCCGGCCAGGGTTGGCGGCGTTCACCATGCATGGCGATGTAGCCAGCCAGATCGTCAAAGGCCGGCAGGAGCTGAACGTCGCCCGTAGGCCCCGATCGTGCCGGCGTAGCCGGGCCCGGCCACGCCGGAGCCGGCAAAGGGCTGGCGCCAGTGGAAAGCAGCGGGCTCGACCGGCTAAAGTTCTTGTGGGTCAGATCCTTGGGCTGCACCCAGCGGCCCAGGAGGGTATCGTACAGAATCACGTGGGCCTGGGCCGGGACCGGCGCGGACCGGGATACCAGGGCGCACACCAGATAGCGATCCCCGGCGGGATAGGCGCTCAAGAGCCAGCGGGCCTGGGGATAGGCATCGGCCAGGGCTTGCCACCCGGCCTGTAACTGGGGCCACGCGGCCCCCGCCTGGGCCGACCGCGCCAGAGGCATGATCACGCCTGCCATCTCGCCATCGCTGCCCAGGCCCACGTGGGTGACGGCATAGCCCTGCACGTTCAGCGCCGCACGAACCTGCCCGGCGGCACGCGGGTCGACCACTGGCGCAGCCGTGGTGAATGCGCCGGCCGAAGCGCGGACTGGCAACGCCAAGGCGCCAAGCATGAGCACGGCCCCCAGCCAGAGCCAGGTCCACCAGAGCCAGGATTGTTGGCGCGATCTGCGGGCAATCATGATCCCGAAACTCCCTGTGCGTGTGCGTGCTCAGGATACCAGAACCGACTTAACCCCGCCTAACCGGTCAATGAGAGTGCAATCAGGCAGCTACCCACATTGTAGCACCGGGGCACATGTTGTGTCAAGCCTCCGCGCGCCACGAAAGGCAGATACAACCACGCCGTGGGCGTCCAGGTAGTGTATTCGTAGGCGCCCATGTCCGGGTGCGCGTCGCGGGGCCGGCCTTCCAGGTCATCGGCCGGGGCGCCGGCCGGCGTACCGGCGTCGATGGCCGGGCTGCCGGCCTGCAGGTGATAGTCGCCATCGTGGCCCCAGGCCGGCGCCACGTACCGCGGGTCCCCGTACTGGTTCCCCGGCCCCAGGCTTCCGATGGTGGCGGCGGTATATTGCGTGCTGCCATGCTCCAGCACATGGCCGGCGTCCGGCAGGTAGAACAGGCTGTGCGTGACCGTCAGGTGCGTGGCCCACCCCACATAGACCGGGCAGTTTGGCCCCACGCCGCGAAAGATGGTGTTGCGGATGGTGAGGTCGATGGGGGTGTCCCGCTCGTCGTACTGGGCGTACATGATATAGTTCTGGCCCAGCGCATCGTCCACGGAAACATTCACGATGTCAAAACGGGCATTGGTCGTCTCGGTGCCGATGACGATGGCGGCCCAAGGAGTGGGGTCGGGGTCGCCGTCGCCCCGGCCGTAAATGAGCGTGTTCTCCACGCGACTGCCCGTACCCCACAGCTTGACGCCATCGCACGAGTTGTTGGCGACGATGCAGCGGCGAATGGTCGTGTTGGCGGCCTTGGAGTCCAGCCCGTCGCCGTAATTGTGCTCGGCCACGGTGTCTACGATCTCGATGGGGCCGGTGGATTCTTCGATACCGAACCCATCGGGCCGGTCGTAGGGCCGGGTGGAGCCATCGCCGCCCTGGTAGTAATGGCCACCGTAAGCGAGCCGGCAACCCTGGACGAACACGTTCTGCCAGCCGCCGTGCTCCCGGCTCGGCCCGCCCAGCGCGCCAAAGCCGCAGTACTCAAAGCGGCAGTTGAGCACGTGCAGGTCGTCCACGTCCTGCACGTTCAGACCAAACTCGTCGAGGTGGTGGACATAGAGATCCTGCAGGACGACGTGGCTGGTCGGCGCCCCCATGATGACGATGCCGTCGCGAAAATAGACACCGGCCCCGCTGGCCTGATCATCGTGGGTGATCTCGATGTTCTCCAGGCGCACATAGCTGGCCCCGGAAAGGTCCACAGCCATGGCCAGGTCGTCGCGGCCGGCCAGGACCGGCCGGTTGCCGGCCTCGCCCCGGATGGTGATCCAGGCGTTGGCGGTGCCGGTGGGCGGCGTGACGATGTCGTCATCGTACACGCTCAAGGTGTAGCGCCCACCCAGGATGACCAGGGTATCGCCGGGCTGCAACTGCCGCGAGCCATAGCCCGGTGTGGCCCAGGGCTCGGCCAGCGTACCGAGGTTGTCGTTGTCGCCGCCGGGTGAGACATAGTACGTGGCGCCGGCGGCGCGGACCGGCGATGCGCCCGGGGTGGGCACAGGTTCCCTCGTGCTGGGAGGCGCAGTTGTGCGGGTCGGTGTCCCCCCTGTGGCCGGGCCGGCGAGCGTGCAGCCAAGCAACAGGAACGCGAGCATGACCAGCGGCTTGTTCATCGCAGCACTCCTATCCTCCCGCAGGTTGGAGACCTGCGGGAGGGTTTGCCGTTCAGTGGTTGCGCAGGGTGAGAGGCAGATAAGTACAGCAGCAATTGCCCCAGGGCCCGGTGCTGGACAGGCTCAGCAGGCGATAGCTGCCGCCGACGGCTGAACCGCTCGCGTGCCAGCGTAGGGCGGTCAGTTGATACCCCCCGCCGCCAGCGGTGCCGGCCTGAACCGTGTACCCCAGGCCCGGCTCACCGGTCTGTGCCTGGGCAACACCGCCCAGCAGCAGGAGAGCCGCAACCAGCAGAATCGCGATTCGAGTTTTCATCGTTCGGACGGTTTTCATCCGCCACCTCCCTACTGCAGCGTCACGAGCACCAGGATAATGCCAGTGCCCGCATCAAGCGATTCCAGCGCCTTGCCCAGGATGGTACCCGGCAGCGCGCTGGTCCGGTCGGCGCGCATGGCGTGGCCCGGCGTGGCGGACGTAACCAGCAGGTCGCCGGGCTGGATGGCGCCGTTTTCGGCCGAGACCTTGCAGGCGACGATGCCCATGATGGCGACCGGCATGCCAGCCGGCGTATCGACCACCGGCTGCCCGCCCACGAACCCCGGCGCCGCCGAATAGACGCCGACGACAGCCGGCGAATAGGGCACGGCGGAGCGCTCCATCACCCCCTTCCCGGCGCTGCCGGCGACCAGCACATCGCCCGGCTCATAGGCCGCCTTGTCCCCGGCCACATCCATCATCACGGCGAAATCGCGGGCCGGGGTGCCAAAGCCGACCTTGGAACGTACCTCGCCGGTGTTCAACACGGCAAAGTCCTCGTCCCCTTTTTTCCCAGAGCCATAGTATACTCCTCCGACAGGACCAACGACGTGTACCCCGTCCCAGCCGGCTGTACTAACGAGGACGCCGTCCTGGTTCGCACTCGCGACCCACACGCCCGCCACGGCCGCAGACCCGACCGACACACCGCTCCAACCGGCAGAAGCGACGTACACACCATGATCACTCGCAGAACCAACGTACACACCGTTCCCGCCGGCGCCATCCACGCGGATGCTGTCGCTGTTGGTGCTGTTGGCAAAGACGCCATAGCCGTTGGTGCTGTACCCCTCCACGCCCCGGCCGCTAGCGCTCCGGCCCGCGACGCCCGTGCTATTCTGACTTTCGCCATACACGCCCATGCCGGTGCCCGTGGCATAGCCCCGCAGCCCATTGCCGTTCCCCCCGTTCCAGCCCCAGATGCTGGGGCCGTTGCTATAGTTGAGCACCTTGAAGGCGCCGTTCGACCAGGGGATACTTGCGGTCCACTCTTCGCCCACGTGGTCGTGGGGGCAGGCCAGGCCAGCAGACGGGCTGTCCGGCGCAGCCGGCGCGGCGGCCGTCAACTGCTGGCGCGGGACCAGCGCGGTAAAGCTGGCCTCGCCGGGGCCGCGCACGGCCACCTCCAGCCAACGGTCACCGCCGCTCAGGGCCGTCGGCGGGATGGCCTGCACGCTGCCAAGCAGAGCCTGGAACGCACCGCCCTGCACCGGCACGCCGGTCTGCGCCTCGGTCCACAGCGGCGCGCCGTCGGTTTCGACGTCGTACAGGGCAAAGGCAAAGTCATAGGACCCGTCGGGGACGGGCTGGCCCGTCGCGTCGTCCAGGCGACCGGGATAGGGAATGGTAACGCCCAATTCCGCAGTGTGTTGGGTGGGGGCCGGGGGCTGCGCCCCGGCCATCTGGGAACCGATACCCAGCGCCAATAATACGGCGCTGGCCGCCAGGACTGTGAATAGTGCTCGTTTGGTAGACATGTGACCCTCCTTGGTGGTAGATTGGTACATTGGTGGTTGGTAATTGGTAGAATTGTCCACCCTCCCGCAGGGTTCAAACCTGCGGGAGGGTATCTGCTAGTTCTTGCGCATGAGGGGCAGGTACAGCGCCTCGGGCCACCACATGCGCCCATAGATATGCTGATAGGTGGTGAGATTCGCCGAATCAGAGAGCGCGCCCGGCGGCGGCAGCTCTTCGTACACGATGAGGTAGCCGGGGATGTCGGCGGCCACGGCCGGGTTCCGGCACTCGTAGAACGTCCAGTTGATCACGTCAAACAAGTATGTGTACACGCTGGACCCGGCCGAGCCCCAGCGGAACCCGTGGATGGAATAGCCCGAGCCGCCCGGAAGCGCCCGCTGCCACACGGTCACCCACTCTTTGTTGGCCCCGTTGGCCGCCACGGCCGGGACCGTATCGTCCTGGGTCCACGAGGAGATGGTGAAATAGCTGCCGTCCGGGGTGCCGATGGCATTGTACTCCCGGCCATAGATGTCGTGGTCATCCCACGCGTACTCGTGCTCCCAGACTACCATATACTTGTCTTGTTCGTTGGTGGCCACGGCCGGGGCGTTCTGGTGCTTTCTCCCGCCGGCATAGTCGTCCTTGTAAATCTCGATCCAGGCGCCGGGCGTGCCATTGGCGGCCACGCGCCGCCCATAGATGTCGTTGCCGGAGGAGGCCTCGGTGTGTATGATCACGCAGACCATCAGGTACTCGTTCATGGCCACGTTGTAGGCAATGTCCACCTGGTGCGGGCCACTATCGGTCGGGAAGGCGAGCATGTCGGTGTCGATAACCTTGCCCCCATCCTGGTTCGTGACCCGGGAGCCGGTAATGTCGCGGGGCACGCCGGGGAGCCCTCCCGATGTGTCAAAGGCGTTCCAGACCACCATGTACTCGTTGGCATAGCTATTCCAGGCCACGCGCGGCGTCCAGAAAGTGCGGTCGGTCCAGGTGATGATCGTGAACTCGTTCCGCATATAGCTGCCATTCCAGGCGATGATGCGGCCGCGGATGTTATAGACGCCGGGCCTGGTATCGTCCTCTTGCATCCAGACCACCAGGTACTCGTCGTCGGTGGCACTGTAAGCCAGGACCGGCTGGACGCGGTCGCCGGTGCCGGCCGAGATGGCGAACCAGGGCCCCACGAGTTGGCCGGTCTCGGACACGCGCTGACCATAGATGTCCCGGCCGCCGCCGGGCCACTCGTTATGCCAGACCACCAGGTACTCTTTGTGCTTGTAATTGTGGGCCACGGCCGGCAGGTGCCGGTCGGCGTCGGTGGGCGTCGAAGTGGTCGAGATCTTGACTTCAGGGCCGAGCCGGTACAGAAACGAGGGATTGGTCAGATCGGGTCCCCACACGCCCTCGTTTGCCAGGGCGATGGGGGTGATAAGGCCGGCCAGCAAGAGCAGGCCAGCGGTCAGGAACAGGGTGGTGCGGGTTCTTTTCTTCATGGGGATCCTCCTTGTACAAGTTGGTACATTGGTAGAATTGCCCACCCTCCCGCAGGGTTCAAACCTGCGGGAGGGTATCTGCTAGTGGTTGCGCACCACCAGCGGCAGATAGACCCGGTTGCCCCAGAATTGACCATAGATATTGGTATTGGTAGCAAAGGCCGGCTGATCCTGCCAGGCCACCAGGAAATCGCCGGCCAGCCCGGCGGCCACAGCCGGGTAATCGGCGTTGACGCCCGAGAACTGGGCTTCTTGCCCCACGAGCGCGCCGCCGTAAGAGACGGCTCGGCCTTTGATGGGCTTGTCTATCGTGCCCTGGGGATGTCGCCAGGTCACAAAGTACTGGTGTCCGTATTCTGTGCCGGCCACGGCCGGGCTGGATTCGTCGATCCCATTGGCCCATGAGATCCAAAAGTCTGTGCCCGGCGTACTGTCCTCCTGTACCAGCCGGCCATAGATGTCCCGGTCGTTCGGGGGCACGTACAGGACCTCCCAGACCACCAGGAATTTGTCGTTGGTGGGCGTGGTGGGGATGGCAGCCACGGCCGGGGCCGTACAGGACTTGGTATAGTAGGCGATGGTGATGTCGTTACCCCAGGTACCACCAGGGCCTTGCACCTGCCGGCCATGGATGTCCCAGAGAGTGCCACCCCACTGCTGCCAGACCACCAGGTAGCGGTTGGCCTGGCGGTTATAGGCCAGGTCCAGGTTTTGCAAGTCGCTGCTGCTCTGGGCGATGCTGAACCGGCTGTTCTCAAGGGTGCCCGCGTCGGTCATGACTTGGCCATAGACATCGTGCGTGATGGGCAGCGGATGCCACGTCTCTGCCCACACCACCAGGTAACGGTCGGATGTGGACGCATAGGCCACCGCCGGCCTGAGCGGCGTATACAGGTTATAACCCGCGCTGCGAATGGCAATGTCTGTCGTGTCTAGGACTGCGCCGGTCCCAGAGACGCGCCGCCCTTTGATGCTATATCCGCTGGCGGCTTCGTACTGCTCCCAGACCACCAGGTATTGGTCGTGCGCGCTGTTGTAGGCCACGTCCGGGTAACGCCGCTCGGCGTTCATGGCCGAGATGTAGAACGGCCCACCAACGGGCGCCCCGGTCCGCGATAGGCGCTGGGCCCGGATGTCGTCGTTGCCGTCCCGGTCATTGTACCACACCACCAGGTATTGGTCGCGCTGGCTGTTGTAGGCCACGGCCGGCTGCGTCTCGCGCTCGGGTTCGGCGATGATGGTAAACTGGCTGCCCACCGGTGTGCCGGCGTTGACGATGGCCGGCACAGCCAGCACGACCAGCGTCAGGCTGACAGCCAGGAACAGCGAGCCGCGTTTTTTTTGCTTCATGCGAATCCTCCTCGTGTTGGTTGCTGGTTGCTCGTGGCTAGTGATTGCGCAGCATGAGGGGCAGGTACAGTGTCTCCGGCCAGTACAGCCGTCCATAGATGTGATAGGGCACCCAGCCCGATCCCTTCTCGTATGCGATGAGAAAGCCGGGGATATCACAGGCCACGACTGGGGCCACGGCGTTCCAGCCCGGCGCGTAGAGCACGGCTACCACGCTCGCCAGGGTCCCGTTAGTGTTACGCAGCCGGGCCGTGACGATGCTCTGGCTGCCGGCATTGCGGTGCCAGACGGCCAGGTACTGTTGGGTAGCCCCGTTGGCCGCCACGTCCGGCATCATCTCGTCGTCCGTGGTGTTGGAGAGCATGAACGGGCCAGTGACCGGGCTGCCGTTGGCCTGGAACAGCCGGCCATAGATGTCCCAGTCGCCCGGGACGTACGAGTTGTCAAAGTGCTGCCAGACCACCATATAGTGGTTCTGTTCGTTGGTGGTCACGGCCGGTGTCGTCTGGCCGCTGGCCCCCACATAGACGTCGAACTTGCCGGGCGGCGTGATCACGGCGCCGGTTTTGTTCAGGAACGCCCCCCGAATGTCATAGCCCGTGGCGGCATCGTGCCTGGCCCAGACCGCCAGGTACCCGTTCAGGGCCACGTTGTAGACAATGTCCACTTCCTGGGGAGCGCCGACGTTGGAGATGATGAGGTGGCCATAGGGCATGGTGCCATCCGCCTTCACGCGCTTGCACGCCACGTCGGTATTGAGGAGCGTCCCGGTATCAAAGGCGCTCCAGACCACCAGGTACTCGTCGTCGATGCTGTTCCAGGCCACGCGGGGGGCCACAAAGCCCCGGTTGGACCAGGCAAAGATCTGAAATGCGGCGTACTGGGGCAGTCCCAGATCCGCGCCATTCCACTTGATGCGCCGGCCCCAGACCTCGCAGACGCCGCTGCTGACCTCGTGCTGCCAGACCACCAGGTACTCGTCGCTGGTGGCGTTGTAGGCCAGGGCCGGCCGACGGCGGTTGTTGGCGCCGGTGGTGACACAGAACCAACTCAGGAGTTGGCCGCTATCGGTCATGCGCCGGGCATAGATGTCATTTTTCCCGCCCAATTGGGTATTCTCCCAGACCACCATGTACTCGTTGTGGGCATAGTTGTGCGCCACGGCCGGCCAGCTCTGGTTGTATGCATCGCATTCAGGCGATGGCGTGAGCCGCGTTTCCGGGCCGAGCCGGTACAGGAACGAGGGATTGGTCAATTCGGGTCCCCATACACCCTCGCTGGCCAGGGCCACCGGGGCGATGAGGCCGGCCAGCAAGAACAGGCCGGCGACCAGGAACAGGGCGGTGCGGGGTCTTTTCTTCATGGGGGTCCTCCTCGGTGGTAGATTGGTACATTGGTGGCTAGTAATTGGTAGAATTGTCCACCCCCCCGCAGGTTTGGACCCTGCGGGAGGGTATCTGCTAGTGGTTGCGCACCACCAGCGGCAAATAGACCCGGTTGCCCCAGAATTGACCATAGATGTTGGTGCTGGTCGCAGCGAGCGGCTGGTCTTGCCAGGCCACCAAAAAGTCGCCGGCCGGCCCGGCAGCCACGGCCGGGTAATCGGCAGCGGGTCCAGGGAACTCGGCCGGATCAGCAACAAGCGCCCCCGCGTAGGAAACGGGTCGGCCCAAGATGGGGACATCGACAGGGCCGCGAGGCAAGCGCCAGGTGACCAGGTATTGGTGTCCGTATTCGGTGCCGGCCACGGCCGGGTTGCTCTCGGCCGCCGGATCGGTCGCAATAGCAAAGTGATTGGGATGCGGTGTGCCATTTTCCTCCACCAGCTTGCCATAGATATCCCAATTGCCGGGGGAGACCTCGGCCGCCCAGACCACCAGGTACTTGTATGCAGTGGGCGTGGTGGGGATAGCCGCCACCGCCGGTGCCATAGAGCTCTGGACGTACCAGGCCACCTGGATGGGCAATGGCGTGGGGGGCAGGGTCCCATTGCCGTTCACCAGTTGACCATAGACATCCCAAACGGAAGTACCATTCCACTGCTGCCAGACGACCAGAAACCCGTTGGCGTGGCGGTTATAGGCCACGTCCGGCAGGCGGCGGGGTTGCCCGCCGGGGTCCAGGGAGACGTTAAAGCTGCCCGCCGGGTCTTTGATGCCATTACCCCCCACCGCGT
This sequence comes from Chloroflexota bacterium, assembly GCA_018823415.1. Taxonomy (GTDB): domain Bacteria; phylum Chloroflexota; class JAHJIN01; order JAHJIN01; family JAHJIN01; genus JAHJIN01. Next base: position 103,616 of record JAHJIN010000501.1, read on the forward strand.
GCCCGGCGATGCTGACGGCTGCCGGGGTCGGGGGGATGACCTCCAGTTCCCACACCACTAGGTACTTGTCCGAGTTGGAGGAATAGGCCACGGCCGGGTTGATGGATGTATACGTGCTAAAGGGGCCGACGATGAGGGTTTGCTGGCCTTCGGTCATGGGCTGCAAATCGGCCGTGAAACGCTGGGTCCGCACATAGCTATAGCCGCCGGATTCTTCTGCCCACACGATGAGGTACTCGTTGCGCTGGGTGTTATAGGCCACGTCCGGGTAGCGGTGCTCGTTGGGGCACCCGGCAGCGATCCACCGGCCCCCCAGCACTTGGCCGGTTCTCGACACGCGCTCGGCGCGGATGTCGTCGCAGCCCGGCCGGTCGTTCCAGAACACCACCAGGTATTCTTGCCACTCGCTGTTATACGCGATGGCCGGCTGCTTGGCCGGTTCCGTGCTTGCGGCCCGAACGACGAACGTGCTGCCCACCGGCGCGCCGGCGTTGACGATGGCCGGCACAGCCAGCAGGACCAGCATCAGGCCGGCGGACAGAAATAGGGTGGTGCGCGTTCTTTTCTTCATGGAGAACCTCCTGATTGGCGAGTTGGTCATTGGTAGATTGGTAATTTGGTGGATTGGTCGGTGGGTAGGTGAGTGGAACGACTGAAAACGTGGCCGGTGTGGTAGAAAAAGGTTCAAGGTCTGCGATTAAAACCTTGAAGGTTCAAGGCTCACAGGTTCAAGGTCTTGACCCAAATCCCAAGAGTTGGGCCAGGCCAGGGGAGGATTTGACTGCCTGGGGCGTTGTATCAGCCCATCAATGGTTGCGCAGCACCAGCGGCAAAAAGGCCCGGTTGCCCCAGAACTGGCCATAGACACCCCGGAGCGGCGTGCCGCCTGACCAGTCGGTGTCGTCAAAGGCCACGAGCATGTCGCCGGCCGGCCCATTGGCGACGGCCGGGTTGTATACCTGCTGCCCGCTCATGGTCACGGTCCCCGGCCCCAGCAAGGTCCCGTTCAGGGCGACAGCCCGGCCCTGCAACTGCATCATGCCCGGCGGCGTGGGCGACGGGACCCACTGCCACACCGCCAGGAATTCCTGGTTGCTCTCGCAGCCGGCCGCGGCCGGGGTATGCTCGCCCCAGGCGGTGGAGGCCAGGGATTGGAGGGTGCCCGGGGTGCCGGTACCGGTCACCGTCTTGTAGTGGATGTTCTGGCTGGCCTCCCACACCACCAGGTATTGACCGGCATCGGGGACCGTGGGGATGGCGGCCACGGCCGGGGTCACGTCGTCGTTGGCCGAGGTGGTGATGGCAAAGATGCTGCCGGTGGGGGTGACGGCGCCGGTTGCGGCAATTCGCCGGGCATAGATATCGTGGTCGGTGGAGCTGTACTCCTGCTGCCAGATCACCAGAAACTCGTTGCGCGAGCGGTTGTAAGCCAGGTCGGGCCGATCCGGGAACTTGTTATCGGGGGCACTGACATATGGGCAGACCTCAAAGGCATAGTCTTCCTGGAGGCCATTGCTCGTATAGGCACGCGCTTGGATGCTGGAGCTATTGTCCAGATCCGAGATATAGCGTAAGGCCACCAGGTAGCGATTCGCCGTGGACGCATAGTCCACGGCCGGTCGCGTGTAGTGAAAGCTGCCGTGCACATAGCCCACGGCGATGTCGATCTCGGAGCCCACAAGTGCGCCGGTAGCCAAGACGCGTTGCCCTTCGATATTGCTGCCGGTCTCATAGACCACCAGGTATTGGTCGGCAGCGCTGTTGTAGGCCACATCCGGGTTGTAGCCGCCGTTCTCCGGCGAGATGCGAAAGGCTGGGCTGAGCAGCGCGCCGGTCCGGGACACACGCCGGCCCCACACCTCTTTGATCGGGCTGGCCAGGTACTCGATATGCCACACCACCAGGTACTCCTGGCGAACAGGATTGTAAGCCACGGCCGGCTGGATCTCGGACGGGGTGGTGTCATTCTGGATGAGGAACCGGCCGCCGATAGGCGCGCCCGCCAGGGCCGCAGCCGGGACGAGCAAAGCGGCCATCAGGCTCATCAGCACGGTCTGTCGAAAACAGGCGCCAATTCTGTGCATGAGATCCCCCTCGTATGAAATGCTCGTACGGTGTATCTGACCTGATCCTAGTGTACCACTCCGGCGCCCTCCCGTCAAGATGCGGCGTGGGACCGGCCGATTTACCCTTGCCAGAACCGCAGGGCCGGCCGTTTGTCTCCCAACGACCCGCAACCGATCCCATTTCTAGACTGATTCGAGTGGGTGCCGGCCCCGGTTTGTGCGCCGAGAGCCGGTCTTGTCGCCAACCAGGAAATGTGGTAGAATAGAAGCACGGTCGGTAGTGCGGTATGTATGATCTGCGCAGTACTGCGCAGATCACGCCCAGATTGAGCGATAGACGCAATACTGCGCAGATTGAGTAGTTATGCCGGTCCTCGAAAGGAGCGAAAACGCACATGAGCACATCCATCAAGTTTGACATGGAACGTATCGATGATTCGACGGTCGCATGGAAGGTTAAAGCGGAGACAGACCAATACTTCCTTCAAGTTTCGGTTAGTGTCGAAGACTCTATGGTCTTCAACTCCCCCGAGAAAACCATTAATTCCGTAGGGTCAGGTGGAACAGTTCGAGTATCAATCCATCATTGGGGTGGTGCAAGGTACAATGCAACTGCGATTGGCCGACCCAAACAAGGCAACCCAGAGCGCGCCAGTGTCAGTGGCACTATGGCATCAAATCAATCGTTCTCTTCGGCTTCCGATACTACTCCGTAGAATCGCGTGCTCGCACAAATGCCATGTGGACGCAACTACTCGGACATAATATCGGTCAAGACCCATTACTCTAGCATGGCCAAAACGCGGGCACAACAAGACGATGCACCCGCCCCGGCTCACTGTTGCACACTTTGGACATCGTTCGCTTCGATGACGGTTTCTGGTGTGCAAACGTTTTCTCCATTGGCCCGCCGGGCGGGTGATCTTGGTCATTAGTGCTTGTCAATGAGGAACCCCCGGCCAAGCCGGGGGCTTTCTTGTTGAGGCCACGCGCCGGGGCTGCATCCTGGACGTGGCGAACTCGTGAGCGCGGGCGGCAAACTCATCTCAGATGATTTTCAAACTCACCTCAGATGACTTTTAAACTCGTCTGAGATGAGTTGATGAACTCGACGCCGTGACTGGCGAGGTAGACAGGGGAACGGGGTCGGGCCCGAAAAGGGTGCCGGCCTCAGTGTTCTAGAGCCTTGTTGCCAGAGCGGAAAAGTAGTATAATGAAAGCACCTCAGTGGGGCAGTTGCAAGAGGGGGTGGTAGGTAACACTGACGGAGCACATCGAGATTCGCCGTCGCATATCGGTATCTTGCCGGGCACATCAGTGATGATGTGCCCACTAACATCAAGGAGGATGTATGAATCGTACTTCTCGTCTCGGTCGGATTACGAAAAAAATGACCTACGTGATGCTGTCATTGTGTTTGCTGCTGGCCCTGGGCAACGCCACGGTGGTTCATGCGGGCGTTACGATTGACAATAGCAGCATCGCGTGCTCAAGTGGCATGTCTAGCCCGCGTCTGTACGCGGGGGCGGATATCTCTGCGGCCGGCGGCATCTATGTGCTGGTGGGGGTGACCACGTACGGTGGGGTCACTGTCAATGTATCTGATACCAAGGGCAGTACCTATACACTGGTGAATACGAGCCAGAACCCCTCTGGCTTTGTCAAAACCCACGTGTTCCTGGCTCAACTTGCCGGCAACATGACGGCCTGGACAGATTATATCGATATCAACACCGGCATTTACTCGGCCGATGCCTGCGCCATCGTGATCTGTGGGTTGCAGGTGAATCCGCTCGACGGCAGTGCCATTGGCAGCAACAACTGGAGCACCGCCATGAGCACGGCCGCCGTGACCCCCTCAACCTCCAATACATTGCTGGTAGGAGTCTTTGGCTGGAGTACCAATACATATAGTGCAGCTCCTGGAACCAACTGGACAGAACAGAAAGAAGCCGGCGTGCTCCAGATCGAAACCCGGCAGGTGTCATCCGGTTCGTATGCGGCTACGGCCAACCTGGATTACGTTGATCGCTGGGCCGGCGTAGAGGTCGCATTGAAAATCCGTCCGGCTCAGTCGCCGACGGACATCACCCTGAGCAACAATACCATTGCAGCCGCCGATACGCCTGGTACCGTCGGGACGCTGGCGGCGGTCGATCCTGATACGTGCGGTGATGAAACGTACACGTTCAGCCTGGTCAGCGGCGATGGTGATACGAACAACGGTTCCTTCACCATCGCCGGCAACGAGTTGAAAACTAACGCCTCCCTGGCCCCTGGCACCTACAGCATCCGCGTCAACGTCAACGACGGCACCAACAACTTTGCCAAGGCCTTCAGTATCATCGTCTCCGCATACCCGGCCATCACGGGGGGCGACACAAGCTGGGGCGATTATATGACCAACGTCACCTTTGCCGGGATCAACCATGACTCGGGCGATGACGACGGCTACGCCGACTATACCGCCTTTGCCGCCTCGGTGAATGTCGAAAGCACCTATACTCTGTTTTGTACCATCAATGTAGGCAGTAGCACGTACCCTGCCGTGGTGGTGGCCTGGATTGACTGGAACCACAATTATAGCTTTGAGGACGCCGAGAAATACGTCATTGGCACCAATCTCGGTGGCACCAAGACGGCCGGCGGGGACGCCCCCTCTGGCCTCGACACGGCCAGCGCGGAAATTGCCGTGCCGGCCGGGGCTTTGGAAGGCACCACGCGCATGCGCATCGTCATGAATGCGCTGGATGGCACCAACGAACCCCCCAACGCTGGCGGTACCGAGTTTTGGGGCGATGCCGAAGATTACACTGTCAATATCGGCCCGACGGCGGTGACGTTGAGCAGCCTGGACGCGCAATCGCCGGACATGCGGCAACTGGTCGCCGTGGGATTGTTCGCTGGATTGGCTGTTTCGGTCTGTGCCGGTTTATTCCTGATTGTCAGCAAGCGTCCCACATCCGGGTGAGGCCGGCCGGCGGCTCGCCCAGGGCGTTGGTAATTGTTCCAGAACCCCCGGTTCATCCCGGGGGTTCTTTTGCGGGACGGGGCCGGGCCCGGTTTTATGGGCCGGGGGCCGGGTATTGTCACCACGGAAGGAATGTGGTAGAATAAAAGTACGGCGGCGGTGCGGCATGTGTGATCGGTGAAGTACTTCGCATGTCACGCCCAGGTTGAACGACAGACGAAATACCGCGCAGATCGAGTAGTTGGGCGGCGTTTTGTATCACTGAGGCCAAGCGTAAAGCGGAAATGGCGCAGACGGTTTTTTACAAGAAGGTGGAATTTTGAAAGGGCAAGTCACCGAACGTAAGCAGGTCGAACGGGCCCAGCGCCTGCTCGCCGAGGCGGGGCAGGCGCTGGAGGCATCCCTGGACCCCGCCGCCCGGTTGGCCAATATCGCCCAGGTGGTGGTGCCGCTGTTGGCCGATTGGTGCGTCGTACACATCACTGAAGCCGGCCAGCCGATCCGCCCGGTGGCAGTAGCGCACGCGGATCCCCAAAAACTGGTCCTGGCCGACGCGGTGCAACGGCGTTATCCCCCTGACCCAGACGCGCCGCTTGGGGTCGCCCACGTACTACGCACCGGCCAACCGGAATTCTACCCCGAGATATCGGACGAACTGCGCATTGCCATCGCCCGGGACCCCGAACACCTGGAACTCACCCGGTCGCTGGGATTAGGGTCGGTCATGATTGTGCCGCTCGTGACCCGGGGCCACACGCTCGGCACGATCACCTTGGTGGTGTCGGCCGAGTCGGGGCGCCATTACACCGCGGCCGACCTGGCCCTGGCCGAAGAACTGGCCCGCCGCGCCGCGCTCGCGGTGGACAACGCGCGGCTGTACGCCGAGGCGCAACAACTGAACGCCGAGCTGGAAGAGCGAGTCTTGCAACGCACCGCGCAACTGCAGGCGGCCAATATCGAGCTCGAAAACTCACGGACGCAGTTGCTCCGCCTGGCCCACCACGAGCAAACCGCCCGAGAAGAAGAACGTACCCGCCTGGCCCGCGAACTGCACGACGAGTTGGGCCAGGACCTCACGGGCCTCAAAATGGACTTGGCCTGGCTACAAAAGCATACCAGTCCTGGACAAAAAGCCCTGGTGCAGAAATTCAAAGCCATGTCCGAGCTGGTAGACGCCACCATCCGCAGCGTGCGCCGCATCGCCACCCAATTGCGCCCGGGCATCCTGGACGACCTGGGACTGCTGGCGGCAGTAGAGTGGCAGTTGCAGGAATTTGAAAAGCGCACCGGTATCCGCTGTAAATTCATTTCGAGTATGGAAGAGTTGGCATTGGACGCCGACGGCCGGACCGTCCTCTTTCGCATCTTGCAGGAAACGCTGACCAACGTCGCGCGCCATGCCGGCGCTACCCAGGTGGAGGTCGCCCTGGATCAGGCCCAAGACATCGTCAGCCTGCGGATTCACGATAACGGGCGCGGCATTACGGCCAGCGAAGCGGCCGGCTTGGAGTCATTGGGCTTGTTGGGGATGCGCGAGCGGGTTGCGTTGCGCGCCGGTGATTTTCACATTCAGGGGACACCCGGCCAGGGCACCACCGTGGTGATCCGGTTGCCGCTTCATCAGGGGCGCGTGGATACACAGGAGGCCCCATGATCAGAGTCCTCATCGCCGACGATCATGCGGTGGTGCGCCGAGGGTTGAAACAGATTCTGCAAGACACGCACGAGATGGTGGTCGCCGGCGAGGCGCTCAACGGCCAAGAGGTCCTGGAGAAGGTCCGGGCCGAAGCGTGGGATGTGGTCGTACTCGACATCGCGATGCCGGGCCGCGGGGGGCTGGACATTCTCAAAGAACTGAAGCACGA
>JAHJIN010000502.1 GCA_018823415.1 Chloroflexota bacterium
ACTAGACCTTTGGGGGGATATGAGGATCTGACGGGCCGGGGCCAACCTACCCGTTTTCAGTCTGTTTTGCCCATCCGCTGGGCGTAGGCGATGGCCTGGGCGCGGTTTTCCAGGTGCAGCCGCTCCAAGATCTGGCCCATGTGGTACTTGATGGTCTTTTCGGTCAGGTGCAGCGCCGCGCCGATTTCCTTGTAGGTGCGGCCCTGCGCCACCATCTGCAGGATCTCCCACTGGCGGGGAGTCAATGCCCCCTCGCCCGGTTCACGGGCGCGGAGCGGGGCCGGGGTGGGGGCGACGTGGGCCAGCTCGGCCAGGACGCGCGCGGCCAGGCCCGGCGAAAAGGCCGCTTCGCCGCGCATCAGCCCGGCCAGCAGGGCGCAGAACTCGTTGGCCTCCAGGCTCTTGAGCAGGTAGCCCGACGCGCCGCTCTTGACCGCCTCGAACAGATGCTCCTCGGCTTCCGAGACGGTCAGCATCACGATCCTGGTTGCGGGCAACTCGGCCTTGATGGCGCGCGTGGCTTCCAGGCCATCGCAGCGCGGCATGGCAATATCCATCACCACCACGTCGGGGCGCAGCGCGCGCGCCTTTTCAATCGCCTCGCGGCCGTCGCGCGCCACGCTCACCACCGTCAGCCCGCGCGCGGTGAGCAGGTTGCGCAGCCCATCCACAAAGAGCGGCGAATCGTCGGCCAGCAGCACGCGCCAGGCCGGCATTTCGGCCTCCGCCCCGGGCGGCCCGGCGGCGACCAGGCGCGGGATAAACGCCAGCACCCGGGTCCCCTGCCCCGGCGCGGAGCGAATCTCCAGCCGCCCGCCGGCCTGCTGCGCCCGCTCGCGCATGATGGAGAGGCCCAGGTGGCCCCTGCCCTCACCCTCCCCCGTTTCACGGGCGCGGAGCGGGGCCGGGGTGGGAGTGAACCCCACTCCATCATCGGCAATGACGATCTGCGCCTGGCCGTTGGCAAAGCTCAACAGCACCTGGACCTGGCTGGCGCGAGCGTGTTTGCGGATATTGGTCAGCGCTTCCAGGACGATGCGCACGACCTGCTCTTCCACGGCCGGGGCAAAGGCCGGGCGCGGCGCGTCGTCGGGCAGGCTGAGTGCGGCGTGGACGCCACAGCGTTGGCTGAACTGGTCGAGCGCCTCTTGCAGCGTGGCGTAAAAATCGGCGGGGGCGGTCCCGGCGCGCAGCCCCAGGATGTGACCGCGTACCTCGGTCAGCGCACTCTGGGCGGCCTGGGCCATCTGGGTCAGGCCCGTTTGCGCGGCGGCCGCGTGCCCTTGCGCCAGCAGTGTGTGGGTGGCCTGCGCCTGCACGTTAATGTATCCCAGGGTCTGGCCCAGCCCGTCGTGCAGGTCGCGCCCCAGCCGCTCGCGCTCTTCGAGCCGGGCCAGGTGGCGCTGCTGGTCCAGCAATGCAGCCTGTGCCTTTTCGCGTTCGAAGGCTTCGTGGCGCAGTTGCTCGTTGGCGCGGTGCAACGCCTGGGTGCGCTCGGCCACGCGCGTCTCCAGGCCCGCCACCAATTCGCGCAGTTGGGCCACCATGTCGTTGAACGCCTGCGTCAAAAAGCCCAGCTCGTCATGGGTCTGCGCCGGCATCGTGGTGTCCAGGTCGCCGGCCTGGACCCGCCGGACACCGGCCAGCAGCGCATTGAGCGGCCGGACCAGGCTCACGTACCAGGCCAGGGGCAGACCAACGACGACGAACAGGCTGCTCGCCAGGATCAAGGCGGCCAGCGGCCAGAGCAATTGGTGCAGGTGGCGGCGGAACTCGAGATAGTGGTCCTGCACCAGCCCCTGCGGTCCCCCCTGGAGCGGCGCCTGGACGAAATTGACCAACTGCGGCGGTTGGGCCGGTATCCCCGGTAACGCGCCCATGAGCCAGACGTTGACGAACGGGCTGGCGTCGGGCTGGTACGGCAGATCGGACAGGCCGTTGGTGGTGATCTCGAATACGCCGTCCCGGTGCAAAACCGCCTGGAAGGTGAACGATCCCGGCAGGTCATAGATCGTCGGCAGTTGGTACCAGGTAATCGTCAGGCGCTCACCCTCGTTCTTGGCAAACACGCCGCCGCTGGGTGACGGGGTCAACGTGACGAACAGGGGGAAAATCGCCGGCGTCGCGGCATAGTAGTATTCCATACTCGGGTAGCGAACCGGCGCGCCCACGCCCACCGCGCCGCTCCTCATTACCCACAGCGTTTGGGCGGTCTGGCCGTAGAACGGGAACGCAAAGGCGACGTCCGCCACCGCCTCCCACGGGGCGCTATCGGGCCGCAAGAGCTGAAAGTCGAGCGGGCTGCCCAGGTCGGCGTCAAAGTGGAACCCGGCCGGCGCCACATCGTAGCCGCCGTTGGCGTTGGGCGTAAAGCGCAGCGTCTGGTGGTCGACGAGGGCGGGCCGATACACCGCCGCGTGCGGGGGCGTCATGGCCCAGCCGGCCGCGCCGAACACAGCCAGCACCATCACCAACGTGATCCCCACCAGGCGCACCTGAAAGCTCGTCATTTCGGGGATGGCGTTGAGATACACCAGCGCGAACAGGAATTGAGTGAGCAGGATGCCGGCCGACATGCTCGACTGGAACACCGCCGGCGAGATGTAAAAAGTGGCGCGCCCGATGTTGAGCAGGCTCAAGGCCAGCGGAATCAAGAAGATCAGCGCGAAGGCGCGCGCCGCCTGCGCCGCCGGTCCCTGCGGCCGCCACAGGTAATATAGACCGAGCAGTCTGCCCCGGCCGGTCGCCTCTTGCGAGGCAGCGAGGGTCTGGCGCAGGAACGCCAGCGGCACCCACGCGAAACAGGCGACCAGGGCGTAATCGGGGAGCCCAGGCCGGTACAGCACGTGATGGTCTTGCAGCAACAGCCCGCCGCGCTGGAGGGCCAACCCGGCCTCCCAGAGCGTGTAGCCGAGGTCCACCGCCAGCACGATGCGCGCCTCCCACTTGCGCTGCGGATACAGGCGCGGGAACCGGTAGGCAAACTGGGTCAGCAGGGTCAGGAGCAGCCCGATGACGGTGTTTTCCAGGTACACGGCATAGAGCCGCTGGGAGGGCGGCAGCGCGGCGTCCAGGAAGAACAGCAGCACCACCCCCACGACGGCGGCAAAGACGCCGATCAGGAGGAGCGTGGAGGCGCCGCGCCGCCGGTGAGCAGCCGCGTGATACGCCAGATAGCCCGTGATCAGCAGCGCCAGGATCAACTGGGCCAGGTAGCCGATTGCCGCGGGGGTGAGATACAATTCCATCGGTCAACTCCGGCTGCCATCCGAAATGGCGGAGTGAATTAGACTTACGGTTGTCCAGATCCATGTGAACCTGGGTGTACCAGTAGGAGAACTCGTTGGTGGCCGAGGAGAAAGCAAAGCCGGCCCCGCAAATACGCGGCAACCGGCTCAATCATGGCCTGTCATCGGGTCATTTCTCACCAGGCGACCAGGCAGCGCACGATAGACCAAACGTCTGGCGGCGGAGAAATGCTGGGTTATCCCTTTCCATCTCTCATTTCGCTAGAATTATGTCGAGTTGTAGAATTTCAACCGCGGGCAGTGGAACGCCAAGTCGTAGACAGTCTCGGGAACGTTAAGCAAAGCCAACAGTCGACGCTGCAACGGGG
>JAHJIN010000503.1 GCA_018823415.1 Chloroflexota bacterium
CAAGAAAGAGTGGGGGATTGTTCATATGCGATGTCGTATGATATAGAATGCGAAAGCTGCCGGCAAACGTTCGCATTCGATATTTGGCTTCTCGTTGACGGGATGGTTGGTAGCACCCCAGTAAATCGTGGAGTAGGTTAGTTCTTGACAAAAGTGGAGTCCACTGGCATGCTTAAGTCTGACGACCAAATCAGACCGGAGGCTACCAATGGACCCACAGACCGTATTTTGCCACAACTTGGACTGTCCCGCAAGGGGCCAGATCGGCCAAGGCAACATTGGCATTCACAGTCACAAAGAACGGCGTTATATCTGCCATGTTTGTGGCAAGACTTTTGCCGCCAGCAAAGGTACGGTGTTCTATCGTTTGCGCACGGCCAAGGACGTGGTCGTGATCGTACGGTGTTCTATCGTTTGCGCACGGCCAAGGACGTGGTCGTGATCGTTCTGACGCTGTTGGCCTTTGGTTGTCCGGTGCAGGCGATTGTGATGGCCTTTGGCTTGGACGAGCGCACCGTGGTCAGTTGGCAAGAGCGTGGGGGCCAGCACTGCCACCAAGTGCACCAGCATTGGGTGGTCCAACCCCGGGATCTGGGGCAGGTCCAAGCCGACGAGATCCGGGTCAAGGTCCAAGGCGGTATTGTCTGGCTGGCACAGGCTATGCAAGTGCGCACCCGGTTGTGGTTGGGCGGCGTCCTCGGGGTCCAGCGCGACAGCACGCTGATCGCGGCTCTGATCCAGCAAGTGCGTGGCTGTGCGCTGTGTCGGCCCCTGTTGTTCTGTGTGGACGGCTGTGCGACCTACGTGAGCGCGATCCAGAAGGTCTTTCGCGAGCCAGTGCATACGAGGCGGGCGGGACGACCACGCCTGCGACCCTGGGACGGGATCGCCATTGCCCAGGTGCTCAAACAATACGCCCAAAAGCGCGTCGTGGACGTGAAACGGCGCGTGGTGCAAGGTACGGCGGCGCAGGTCCAGGCCTTGTTGCGCCAGGCCCAGGGGGGTGGGACCATCAACACCGCCTATATCGAACGCTTGAACGCGACCTTCCGGGCCCGCATGGCAGCGCTGGTCCGCCGCAGTCGCGCCCTGGCTCGCCAAACGGACACCTTGCACGCGGCGATGTATCTGGTCGGCACGGTCTATAACTTCTGCACGTATCATGAGAGTTTGCGGGTGCCTCTCTACTTGCCCCGCCAGCGCCACCGCTGGGTGCAGCGCACGCCAGCCACAAACGCAGTGCCCTGTGGGTCGCCGCCGGGATTACAGATCACCAGTGGACTGTAGACGAGTTGCTCTCTTTCGCCGTCCCTTTACCACCGTGGACACCACCAAAACAACGCGGGCCGTGGTCCAAAGCTACGAAAGCCCTGGTGGCGCGGTGGTGCACATGACCACGGTTTACTGTGGAGCTACCGGATGGTTCACTACGGGCTGAAATTGGTTGACACTTTGGGCCCCTTGGAAAATTAGGCTGGTTGAGCGGCTAGCTGGGAACCAAATAGCTGAGCCAGCACTTCCTTCAGGGCCGGTGCATCCTTCACGCCAGCCAGTTCCAAAGGACTGCTACCCGCGCGCTGGCCTCGTTCGAACTGGTGGTGGTTCCAGCAGAGTTGCAGCAACGGCAGCAACCACTGGGGCATACCCCGGTGAATCTGCAAGTACGGGCGCAGCCAACTGTGTAGCGACTCGGCCAGACTGGAGGAGCGATGGAACAAGCCCAGGATATCCCAGGCGGCCTGCACCAGGGGCTGTAAAGCCGCCGGGAAATCGGTGTCGCGGTCCAGGGGCAGGTCCCGGCGGTGCTGCCAGGTCCAGAGAAGGAAGGCCTGGGTATCCGGATCCAAGTCCTGGAGCACCGGCGTCAGTTGTTGCTCCAGCCACTCCAGAGGCGCGAGCAACTCGGGTATCTGCCCCTGGAAATCAGCGACGAAGGCGGTGATGTCTGGGTGATCGATGTCCTGGAGCAGGGCCAGGGCCGTCTCGATGGTGACCTGGGTCTCCGCCACCGTGACGAGGCCCTGGGCCGGCGTGATCGGTTCCAAAGCCTGGCGGATTTCACCCAGCAGCCAGCACCAATTATCGAAGGTCGCAATGGCTTGCTCCTCCGCGACCTCCGCCTGGGGCAACGGCACCTTGATCTGGAGTCGCCGGCCGCGTCTACGGCGGAGGCCCCGCGCTTCCTGATCGGCTTGGCGCGCGCGCTCGGCGGTCTGGATGGCCTGGTAAGCCGCCCGTTCCAGGCGCCGCGTCAGACGGTGGGCGTCCCGCAGGAGGTGAAATAGGTCGGGACGCAACGGGATGGCTAATTCGGCCTCGGTCACCCCGGCGCGCAGCCCAGTACCGCCGTCACAGGCCAAATCATGGAACTAGACGCCGCGTTCGACCAGGTCCAAGTAGGTCAGGCCCCAGGTCGTCTTGTCGCGGGACGCGGCCGGCGTGAGATTCAGCACCAGGAACGAGCGCCCGTCGACCACCGTGAGGCACGGTTGCCGACCCTGAAAGATCTCGTCGGCCTCGCCCAGCACTGGCAGCGGTACCGTGACCCCGCGGTTGGGGGCCGTGGCCTGGACGCCAGCGGCCTGGAGCGTCTCGCTGACGTAGCCCACCGAGCGCGTGACGCCCAAGATCAGATCCAGTCCCAACCGGATGTCCCGCACGCTGCCCTTCAACAGCGGCAGGGTGGCGATCGTGCGGTCGATGAAGGACTGGTCCACCGTGAGGGTGGTTTCCGGTGCTGGTCGCCCCGCAGCGCGGGGCCGCAAGGCCGCAGTCAGGGCGTCTCGCACGCGGTCGCGGGTCTCGTACAATATCGTGCGTGAGACACAGTGCCGGCGGGCCAATTTGGCGACCAGGCCCCACTCCCGATCAGGCCGGGGGACCAGCATCTGCAACGCCGCAGCTAGGCGTTGCTCCAGAGTGAACTCGGGAATACGATATTCGGCCATCGGAACCTCCGATCATGATTGAAGTTTGGACGGCTTATATCATCCCCGAACTCGTCGCTTTTGGCAAGTCGATGAAGTTGTTAAAGTGTCAACCTATTTGTGAACCATCCCTAAATGAGCAGCTCTAAAAGGGCGAATGTACCCAGTAGTTTTGCAGATTTTACAATCGCATAGCGGGCTGTAGGGCCAGCCGGATGTCGTCACGCGAGGCCCCGTGTTCGATTTGGTCACAGATCCAGTCCAGGAGTTGGGTAGCGTGGGTCTCCCGGATCTGCTGCCGGACCTGCCCCAACGTCAGCCGCACACCCGTTTGCCGCTGGTGGGTGACCCGGACCTCGTCGAGAAACTGGTACAGGCATAAGCCCAGCGCCCAGAACCGGACGATGCCCGGCGCGGAGCGAATCTGGTACTGGTCACTGCCCAGCAGTTCCTTGAAATCGGCAAACAGGGTCTCGATGGTCCAACGCTGCGCCGCGTGGCCAATGACCTGCTCCAAGGTGTCGTCGCGGCGGCTGGTGACCCAGTAGCGGGTCTGCTCGGGGCCGGCGTCGGGGCTGGGCTTGACGATGAGCACCTGGCAGGGGCCTAGTTTGCGCACCCAGGTCTGGACCAAGTGGGCGTACACCACCTTGTCGCCATGTTCTTGGGGCCACAGCGCCTCCGCGAAGTCGGCCGCCGTCAAGCGGGCAGCGTAGTCGCGCACGGGCACCCACTCGCGGGTGCCGTCGGGGGCGATCAAGCGCATCACCCGGTTGGCTTTCAAGCCGCCAGTGATATCCCAACCGCGCTGGCGGGCAGTCCGCCAGACGCGCTGCGCCAGGTACCAACAATCCGTCAGCACATGAGTGTGGGTGTCTGGCGGTGGCTCAAAGGTGCTGAGCGTGGTGCAGGCCAGGTCAATCTTGCTGGCAAAGGGCACTCCTTCCGCCTCACAGGTCACTTTGCGCCGATAGAGTTGCGGCGTGAGCGGGCACTGCTGCCCCTCCAGTATGTAGACGCTCTGGACCAAACTGTGCCCGTTGACCACTTTCTTCTCGGTGCCCGAGTAATGGCTGCCCAATCCCTGCTGTACCTGCGCATACGGCTTCGCGTGCGTCGAGTCGTCAATGATCAAGTAACCTGTCACGACGGTTCCCTTGGGGCGACCCGGCTGACACGGTCGACCTGCGCGTTGCGCAGCGTGATGGGCGGCGACCAGCGGCGCAACCTGAGTATAGAAGTGTGCTTGGCGCACGGCGGTCAAGTCGTCTACGGACCACTTCGCCGTCCGCAGGAAGTAGCACAAGCCACAGATCGTGACCTTGACTGCCACCTGGCGGAGTAGGGCGGACAGGGTGCGGCGTTCGTCGCACTGCACCAGCCCCACGAGTACGGTCACAAAGTACTTCCATTGGGGCAGGGTGAACACGCCGCTGAACAACCGTAGGTACTGCGCCAGGCGCGCATCTTGGAGTCGAACGGGCTGAGCCATGGCTTCCTCCAGAGGGGGAATGAAGTGCTACAGCCCGATTGTACCCCAAGTGCGTGCAGCCAGAAAGCTCAATTGTTAAAAGTGCAAAACTACTGGTACCCTCATGACGACCAAAATGATCTCAAATTTCTGACACCCAGATTGCGTGTCTGCTTGTCACCAGTTCTGTGCAGATCCACTGTGCGGGCGCGCTGTGCGAATATCACCCGGCACTGGGTCATATTGCGCGTCCGGCCTGTGGCAACGTCTCGGGGGAGAGTCGGTCATGCATATGCGAGAGGGCAAGGGCAGCTCAAGGCCTCACACCGTACGGTGGCCTGGAGAAACAAGACGCTGGCACTGCCCAGTTGGCTTCTGCTACAACCTCTCCAATTAGAACATTTGTGGCATTCCCGGATGCAGCTATTTGTGGTATAATATTACCTAAGTACCTTTTGTTGGCACATGCTGTCACGGATTGGGACGGCCCAGGCTCTGAAAACGTCCTGGCAAGTATTCCCCCATAACATACCCAATGCGCTCGTCAATATCCCTGTCACCTAGTCCCTGCCGTGCAGTCGGGGCACGCTGGCTCTTGCGCCCCTAGCCAAGCGTGTATTCTCCGCCTTTCGGTGGGAACTGGTTCCCTCACGTTGGCACTCGGGCTCGCTTGAGCCAGTTTTGATTCCTCGTTTGCAGTCATATCGGGAGATGGTACCTCACTGCTAACGGTCTCGGTTGCAGCCGAATTGCGACCAGACTGTAGAAAGGTGACCGCCTATGTCCCCCAACGAAAGCCAGAAACCAGATACCCGGAGTACCACCGACACTAGTGCTCCTTCGGCACCCGCCATCTCCTTGCCCAAGGGCGGCGGTGCCATCCGCGGCATCGGCGAAAGGTTCTCTGCCAATCCCGTGACCGGCACCGGCTCGTTGAGTGTCCCCATCTACACCAGCCCTAGCTGGTGCATTCGTGACGGTGTCTCTCTGAGCGGCAACGCCAGGGGGTTATTTGGCTTGCCTGCCAGATTCACGCAGGACTCCAAGCACACAGGGGCGAGGTCGACATCACCATGCGGAGCTTGCATGGGCTGGAAGAGGCGGCGCTGTTGATACGTGATTTCGACAGTTGCCCCCTTGATGATGCACTCCTGTTCTTGAGGAATCGTTCGATGCTGCTGAGAACGAAAGAGGTCATCGCGAACTTGGTTCAAGAAACGAAGGACAAAGCGGCGGCGACAGAACAGGCATAGACTGGGCCATCGCGCCAAAGAATGCCAGCATTGGAAGACTATACCAAGCTGCCTGGAGGAGGAGAAAAGTCAACTACTACCGCCTGGTGCGACCCGTTCGCTCGAAATCGCGTTAGCAAACGCGAGGGATGAGCGGGGAAGAGAGGTTAGCAAGATGGAGCCAACCCGAATCTTCCACAACTGTGTGTCCGTGCAGGTGCGGTCTAACTGACCAACTCCTGTCCTCCAAGTGGAGGAGTGAAAGCATCACCCTACGGTGGGCGACTGGTTATCAAGCGCCGGAGTGCAAGGGTGAAAAGGGGATAATCTGCCAGCCAAAGGCGGTGACGGCCCCAAGCAAGTGACTATGGATAATGA
>JAHJIN010000504.1 GCA_018823415.1 Chloroflexota bacterium
ATCATGGTCAATGGCCCCAGGATGTCGGCTATGGCGCCGACCTTGTCGGCGGCGTCGCTGTCCAGGCCCAGGTAGATGGCCTGGTGCTCCTGCAGGGCCGAGTAATCCACCTCGCGCAGGCTACTGCCACACAAGGCCACGGCGCTGTGGCCCCACTGCCAGGCCGTGATCGCATCGGCCTGGCCCTCGACCACCAGCAGGGCCGAAGATTGGCGCTGCTGGACCCAGAAGAGCTGCTTGGTCCCGCGCAGGTTGCGCGCCTTCTTGTCCGGGTCATCGTCGCCGACCGCCCGACCGCTCAGGTAGACGACCTGGCCGTGCTGGTGATGCACGTAGACCAGGTAGCCCGACGGGATGACGTCGTACGGGGCGCCGTTGCGCCCCTCGGCGATGAGTCCCGCCTGTTGGGCGGCGACCAGATCAGCCTCCACCTGGCGCAGGTGGGCCAGCAGGCGGCCGTCGCTGAACCCCAGGCCCGTGGTCCGGATGGTCTGATCGGTCCAGCCGCGGCAGCGAGCGTAGGCCAATCCCGGTTGCCCGGCCGGAGACCAGAGCAGTTGGGCGTAATAGTCAGCGGCGAGTTGGAGCAGGGCCTGACGGCGGCGTTCGGCCTGGCGGCGCTGCGTAACCTGGCGGGACTGCTCCGCATCCAGCCCGATCTCGGTCGCCGGGATACCGGCCAGCTCAGCCAGGAGGCGCACCGCGGCGATGAATCCGTCTGGGCTATCGGGCAGCTGACGCCAGCGCCGGACGAAATCAATGGCGTCGCCGCCCTCCGCGCAGCCGGTATGGCAATACCAGCGCTGGCGGCCGTCACGGTCAGGAAAGATGACAAAGGCAGTCAGGTTGTCCCCGCCGTGCAGCGGGCAGGCCCCGCGCCAGGTGGCGCCAGCGCGTTTCAAGCGGGCGCCGGCGCGTTCGGCAACCTCTTTCAGGTCTGTTTTCTCCAGGAGCCGGTCGATATCCACAATGTTTCCCCCGGGCCGGTCAATGATGGCGTAGAGACTGGTGGTGGGTTGCGCCGGGCTTGCTACGTCGGTTCCGCCCCATACAGGCGTAGGGCGCGCGTCGACTCGGTCAACGTCCAGCCCGTAGGCGCTACCGGCGGCAGCCCGTAGGGCAATACGCGCTCCGGCCAGGTGCGGGCACTTTGTTCCATCGCCAGGGTAGAAGCCCCCCACAATCCCGAGGCCAGGCGCTCGGCCGTGGTGCGGACCAGCAGCCGTTCCTCCGCCGGCGCAAGGCGTCGTTGGCCGAGGGGGAGCACGGCCAGCGCGCCGGCGTGGATGCTCTCCACCGGCCCGTTGCGCCAGCACGTGTGGATCAGCGCGTTGGCCAATAGCCGCAGGGGCTGCGCCTCCGCCGCGGCCCGCAGGCTCTGACCGTGGTCGTGCCGGGCGCCCAGGCCGGCTGCAGCCACCTGCTGCCCATATTCCGGATCGGCCAGGTGCAGGAGCATCCCGTAGGCCTTATCTCGCCGCACCGTCTTGCGGGGCATGGGCAGGTGACGGTGCGCCGTCCACATCAATTGCAGGTAGTGGTGGTAGTCAGCGCGCATGATCGCCAGCCAGCCCGCCAGGGCCGCGCTCGCCTCGATGTTCATGCGGGCCATCTCGGCATCGGAGATGCGCCCAATGTCTTCCCGTTGAGCGGCTGCCCACCGGGGCTTGCCGCTATCCAGGAGCACGGCCAGGTACGATCCCCACCGCAGGGTGACGGCCACGGCCGCAATGGCCTCCTCGCCGAGATGTATACCCGGCCAGTCGGTCACTGCCGGTTGTCGTTCCAGGTAGGCCAGGATCTGCTCGAACATGGTCTGACGTGGTGGGTGGACGATCCGCCAGATTTGTCCGCCCTCCGCGTGCTCTGCCACTCGACCCGCATCCAGGACCAGGTCGTCGTTCACTCGTATGCGTAACTCGGCCATCATGGTTTCCGCCCTTTCTCTCGTGGATTTCCTCGTGTCCAGGTTTGCACCCACGACCGCCGCCGTAGTGAGCAGGCCAGTTGCCGGCAAGTGTGGGTAGTCAGGTGCGGTATCTCCTCTACGTGGGGGCACCCCAGGGCCTGGCAACGTTGGAACCAGGCTCGCCGCCGGCGCCAGGCGCGTTTGTGGGCTGGACAGACGTGGGACCGGGTGTGGGCAAAGACCCACCAGGTCTGTCCTTCATTTTCCAGGCGGCCCTCGGCGAACTGGGCCACGCATTCCAGGCATTGCCGGGGGGCCCCCGCCACCCGGGCCAGCGGGATGACCGCATCCTGCGGGGCGTTGGCCGGGTTGTAGATGACGAGGGGAGCCCAGGCTGGCTTGGGTGAGATGTGCCCGGCTTCCACAGCGGCGGCCAGGGCGGCCAAGCGCTGCCGGTAGAACCGGGAGGGGGGATGGCCATGCCGGATGAGTCGCGTCCAGCGGCCGTTGCTACGGTACCCGAGATGATTGTCCAGGTCCATGTCGTCCCAGTTCAGGCGGTCCAGCAGGCTCTCGATTCGCCGGCAGAACTCGGTTTGTTCGTCTGGCGCCAGGTCCGGCTGGCGAGCGACCTGGTTGCCATTTTGGAATGTTCCTCGGGCCATCGCCCCAACTCCTCGTCTGCCCAGTGGCTTTCTGAGTGCTCAAAACAGGATCGTGGTACTTGGTACGGCTATCGCGATCCCGCTGCTCAGCAACGTACAGAAAACGACAGAAAACGGTAAAATCAACCCTAAAATACGGACGACGAAATCCAGGGGAAACCCCGCCGAGCCTAAAATGGCCTATCCTGACTCGGAGGCAGGCAAAGCTCGCATGAGCATCTCGATGGCCGCCTGGGCCGCCTGGGCTCGCTCGCGGATGTGTTCCTGGTCTGCGGCCGCAAGTCCCTGCAGGCGCTGCGTGGCTGCGGCCGGATCGGGCTCGTGCGCCAGCTCTCGCACCACGTGATCCAACAGGTCCCACAGGGGCCGGGCCTGGCGGCCCAGGCGCGGTCTCCAGGGCGATGATTGGTCCCGGGGCTGGGTCAACTGGCTGGCTGCCACAGCCGGGTCGGCGCCGGACCGGACCGCCTCAACCAGGCGTCTGGCCTTGCGGCGGGAGAGGCCATGGGCCGCGATGGCCCGGATGCAAGCCACCTGCTGATCTGGGTCCGGCACGTGGGTGACCACTGGCCGCAGCCGCGACTCTGGGAGGCCGCTTTGGAGCGCCAGTTCCTGGGCTGCCGGGGCCAACCGGTCGGCCAGACGCAGGTACTGGTAGTAGCCCGACTCGGTCAGCCCGGTCCAGCGTTCCAGGATGAGGTCGCGCGCCTGGGCCTGGGCCAAGCGGGGCGCTGTGCCAGCGGCAGCCAGGAACCCCACCAGGTCGTCCCGCAGGGCTGCCAGATCTCGGGCCACCGTGACGGCGGGCCGGCTGTTGGCATCCCGGGCCTGGCAGGCCTGGAGAAATGCCGTGATCCGCGCCGGATCGCGTCGGAATACTTCGAGTTCCCGGGGCGTTGCCGTCAGCGCCCCCAGGGCTGCCGTGAACAATCCTACCGGCTCGCTCATTCTGCTGCGGGTTCCGGGGCCGATTCCAGCAATGGGGCCGTCTGGTCCAGCACCCGGGCGGCTGCGGCCTGGACGGCCTGAGCTTGCTCGCGGATGTGTGCCAGGTCGTGGCGGGAGAGCCCTTGCCACTGCCGCGCCAGGTCCGGGTCGTCCGTCCACGTCAACGCCCGGGCGGTGCGGTAGAGCCGCCGCCATATGGGCCGGGCCGTGCGGTGCATGGTGGGCATCGTAACCCCGGCAGATGAGGACGGCTTGGGCTGGCGCGGCAGCGCCTCGACCAGGCGCGCCGCTACTGCAAATGGATCGGCCCCGGCCAGAACTTGCTGGACCAGGACGTCCGCCTGGCGGCGGATCAGTTCGTGGGTAGCGATGGCTTGGATGCAGGCCACCTGCTGGTCCGGGTCTTGAATGTGGTCGACCACCGGCCGCAGTTGGGATTCGGTGAGCCGCGCCTGGAGTGCGGCTTCTCGGGCGACCGGGGCCAGTCGGTCAGCCAGGCGCAGGAGCCGGTAATAGTAGTCCCGCTCCAGCCGGGGCAGGCGGGCCAGGATGATGTTGCGCGCTTGCGCCAGGGCCGTGCGTCGCGTGGTTGGTGCAGTGGGCCGTGGCCCACCGAGTTCGGGGAGGTCATTCGGTTCAGTTGACCATGGTCCACTGAGTTCAGCGAGGTCATCTGGCTCAGTGGGCCGTGGCCCACTGGATGCGGCGGGCTCATCCGATTCAGTTGACCATGGTCCACTGGATGCGGCGGGTTCATCCGATTCAGTTGACCATGGTCCACTGGATGCGGCGGGTTCATCCGATTCAGTTGACCATGGTCCACCGAGTTCGCCGCCCGCTAGCAATGCCGGCACCAGTTCGTCGCGCAAGGCTGCCAACTGGTAGGCCAGTTCGATAGCCGTCAAGTCCTCGCGCTCCAGGCTGGTGGTGAGTTGGACAAAGTGCCGGTCCAGCCGGTTCGCCAGCTGCGCCCGTTCCACGCCGGGGATGGTTTGCCGGCCAGCCAGGTGCGCGGCCAGGGATCGCCGGTGCCCATCGTCCACGACGGCTGGACCGCCTTCGTCCTGGTAGTGGAAGATGATGGGGTCGATGACCCCATGCTCGCGGATCGAGGCTGCCAGGGTCTCCAGCCCGGCGAGCACCTGCCGGCTGTGGTCGTCGTCGTCGCCGGCCAGTTCCTGGAGTCGGGCCAGCACCGCCGGGGGGTGGTTGAGACCCTGCGCGATGAGATCCTGCAGGACCCGGGGCAACACGATCCAGCGCGGTTGCGGCTCGAATACCAGATTGGCGACGACCAGGTCGCTCTCCCGGCGCAGTGGCCCCGTTCCCCGTGTGGGCATGGTCCCCAGGCGGCGGTCCTGCAATGTGTCCCGGAACGATTTCTTGGGCACGGGCTTACCCCTTCTGGTCCGACAATCCCAGGCGCCGCAATACCTCGCCGGCCACGGCCCGGTAGGCCACCGACGCCGGGGAGGCCGGGGCATAGGCCAAAATGGACTGACCCTGGGCCTGGGATTCGGGGATGGCCACCGTCTGCGGGATGATCTGGGAAAAGACGTATCCGGGCAACTGTTCCTCGACCGTGGCCCGGATATCCCGGTGGATGGCCGGCCGGCCCGCCCGCTGGAAATTGACCACCAGCACCCCCAGCAATGCCAGGCCCGGGTTGCCGCCTAGCTGGACCAGGTCCAGCACGCTCAGGAGCATGGACAGGCCATCCATGGCATACGGCTCCGGCTCCAGGGGGACCAGGACGTAGTGGGCGATGTGCAAAGCGTTCTGGGTCAGTAGGCCCAGATTAGGCGGGCAGTCCAGTATGACGAAATCATAGCGCTCCGGCAGATGGCCCAACCCCTTCGACAACAGCAGTTCGCGGTACATCACGGCGCTGAATTGGGCGTCCGCGTTCTGCGCGGCGTTCTTGCGGGCGGGTAAGAGGTCCAGGTGATCGCAGATCGTGGGCTGTACCAATGTCTCGGGGGCGATGGGCTGGCCGTTGGCCTGACTCAACATGAGTTCGAATATCCCCGGCGTCTGGAGGGGCCGGCTCAGCAACGTGGCGGTCGCGTCGGCCTGGGGGTCGCAATCCACCGCCAGGACCTGGTAGCCGCGCTCGACCAGTGCGGCACCCAGGTTGACGGCGGTGGTGGTCTTGCCCACGCCGCCCTTTTGATTGGTGACAGCGATTATGATAGCCACGACAATCCTCCGTTACTCGATGGTAGGGGTGACTGCCAACAGGTCTTCCGCGACCCGAACCCACCCGAAAAATACATAGAACTGCATCTGTCGCCGCCCATAGACTTCGTGGCATCGGTCAGCCTCGGCAAATCGTGGGTCAGTGCTCTCGGCATCATCCGCCCCGCGATCCGGGAGGGCCATGTAGCCGGTGGGAGATTCGGGCGCTGTGATCTGTTGG
>JAHJIN010000505.1 GCA_018823415.1 Chloroflexota bacterium
AACGCGGCGGCCGGCACGGCCATTGACCTGACCAGCGCCGGCACCGGCACGCACACCATCTACAAGGCCGTGCGCGACGACGACCTGCTGGAGGACCTGCTCGACCGGGTCTCCAAGCGCATCGACACGCATTGCGGGGGCCGGCGCTTTTCTGCCAACACTGAAACCCGCTACTATGCCGTGGACGCGTTAGACCCGGACGGCTACACGCTGTGGGTGGACGAGGACTTGCTGACCGTCACCACCTTGACCAACGGCGATAGTGATGAAACGACCATCCCGGACACCGAATACTGGCTGCTGCCGCGCAACACCACACCCAAGTACGCCATCCGGCTCAAGATTGATAGCAACTATGCTTGGGAGTGGGACCCGGATGGCTGGGTGGCCGTGGCCGGCACGTGGGGCTATAGCACGACGGCGCCAGACGATGTGGTGCAGGCCTGTATCGAGTGGGCGGCCTATGCCTATCAACTCAAAGACAGCCAGGTATTTGACGTGACTGCCTACCCCGACAGCGGGGTCATCATGGTACCCAAGGGCATCCCGGCGCACGTCAAGCTGGCCCTGGCGAACTATGTGAGGCTGGTCTGATGAGTGTAAGCACCATCTATGACGCCATCATGGCCACGGCCCGGACCGTGGACGGCCTGAAATGCCCCCTGGAGCGGCCGGGCTCGCTGACCTCAGACCTGCTACCCTGCGCGCTGGTAGTCGTAGGACCAGGGACCTGGGGCGAGCAGGCCGTGGGTCTGAAGCGGCAAGACCGGAAGTTCATCCTGCCGGTGTATGTGTGGCCCCTGGTGGCCGGCGAAGGGCCGGACGACGGTCTGACCCGCTGCCTGCCGCTCTTGCAGGCCGTGGGCAATGCGTTCCTGGCTGCGCCCACTCTCGGGGGTGTACTGGACCAGAGCCTGAAACTGAGCGACGGTGGCGTGCGCGGCAATATGACCTATGGCGGCACGCTATACTGGGGATTCGAGTTTGCCATCGATGTGGTGGAAAAGCCGACGGCGTAATCGACGCCGTCGTAATCGACGCAGCATAGGCGCTATCTGCGCCCGTCAGGCATTGCCGAAGGCGCAGATAGATAGGGCGATTGATTGGGAGGTGCATGATGTTTGATACACGACCGTTCGACTCGGCTAACTGGCCGACTACCTGGGGCGCAGCGCCGGCGACAGACCCGATTTCAGCGCCGGCGACAGACCCGGCGCCGCCCCTACCAGGTGCTGAGGAACCCACCGCGACGCCGGCCGCCCGTGCCCTGGCCACCGCACACGGTCTGGATCTGGGCCAGGTGGCCGGCACCGGGCGCGAGGGGCACATCACGGTGGCCGACGTGCGCGCAGCCCTGGCGGCCGCTGCTGGGGCCGGGGAGGAATAGCCATGTTGCGTTACATCGGAGACCCGGCCTACATCCTCGGCGTGCCGGCCCGCGACCTGACAGACGATGAGGCCGATGAGCATGGTGGCGCCGCGCACCTGGTGGCCACCGGGCTGTATGAGGTGGTCGAGGAACCGGCCAGCGCGCCAGACCCGGCCCCTGACGAAAACGAGTTGCCGCGGTCAACCCGGCGGCAGAAATAGGAGGTTCATATGCCAGCCAAAGATTTGGTACTGTGCCAGATTGGCAAACAGTCTGTATTTACCACGGCGGTGGCCGCATCCGCCAAGCTGATGGGCGTCAAGCCCTCAACCTCGTTCAAGCCCGAGCAGTCGGCCATCGTGCTGCAGCACCAGGGTAGCCTGGGGCCCAGCGCTATCGCCGCCCAGACGGCCCTCAAGGCTTCGGGTAACATCGACCTCGACGCGACCTATGAGGACATCTGCTTCCTGCTGGAGGGCCTGTTCGGCGTGGGCGTGGTGACGGGGAGCTATTTGCATACCTATAGCGCGCCCCTGAGCAGTACCGAGGCGCCACGGGGCTACACCATCGAGGTGGGCACCGGCACCTCGGCGTACAAGGTCATCGGGGCCCTGGTCAACACGCTGAAAATCAGCGGCGAGGCCGAGGGCGTATGGCAGGTCGCAGCCGGGATCCTGGGCGCCGACATCGCCACGGTGACCCTGGCCTCGCTCTCGGACCGCACGGTCGAGCTGATCCGCATGGCCGACACCGTGCTGTACATCGACGCCTGGGCCGGGACCCTGGGGGCCACGGAGGCCAGTCAGACCCTCATCTCGTTCGAGCTGAATATCGACCCCAAGCGCCACTTGAAGCCCTTTGCCGGCTCGTTGTATCCACGGAACTATGGGTACAATCGCTGGGAAGGCACGCTCAAGGTCGTGGCCGAGTTCAACGCCACGGCCAAGGCCATCGTGGACGCCATGCTGGCCCCGGGCCTCCAGCAACGCCCTACTTCTAACGGATTCTGTGGTCACTGCCGGTAGCCCCCCATGGAAGCCGAGATGAGGAGGTTGTGTAGCCAGTTGTCGTGATACACAAAGCCGTTGAGTTTGTGCGCGGGCGATTGGTAT
>JAHJIN010000506.1 GCA_018823415.1 Chloroflexota bacterium
ATTCCAGGGTACGTCCCCTATCGCGGCTCGCCCACAGGATCCTGCGGCAAAGCCTTGGTAAAGGTGCTAGCTCTACCGACAACGTAGCCCCATCAGCCTTGCGACTGGTGGCTGAGGCTGGTCAACCAGGCCTGGGGTCTTCCTCCCAAGCCCCCGACCTCGAGTCGGGGGGCAGTTGACGGCTCTCCTTTTCAATCCAAAGGGCAGTAGATGCAAGCGCAAACATGCAGCGCCTTTCTATCCACAGCCCGGGCACGGTCTTGGCCATACGCCGGCCAACTGCCAAGTGTTGATGGCAGGATGCCGTGCTATGCTACTTTTTCCCCTGCAGCACCATAAAGATCTTTTCCGCCGAGAGTGGCAGGTCGTCAAAGCGGATACCGAGCGCGTCGTGGATGGCATTGGCGATGGCCGGCGCGGTGGGAACCATCACGTGCTCGCCCACGCCCCGCGCGCCCCACGGTCCGTCCTCCAGGGCCGTTTCCACAAAGTCGCCGTGAATCTCGCCCGGCACGTCCACCGCGGTGGCAATGCGATAGTCCACCAGGCTGCGGTTGAGGGGCCGGCCTTGCTCGTCGAATCGGAGGGCCTCGAAGGTGGCGCTCATCCCGTGGACGGCACCGCCCTCGATCTGCACCAGGACCAGGTCGGGATTGATGGCCTTGCCCACGTCATACACACTGGCGATCTTGATTATTTCGACTTGCCCGGTCTCGGTATCCACTTCCAGGTCCACCGCCTGCGCACCCACGGTATAGTGCACCACGGCGCGCGTACCCTGACCGGTCTCGAAATCCAGGCTCGTGACATAGGTTGGCATGAACGACCCCCGCCCGACGATGGGCCCACCTTGCCAACCTTCATAGTTCTCGTTGGGCAGACCATAGACGACCATCTTTTCGAGCGGCTGTTCCTCTTCAGACCGGTACGAGAAGACCTTGCCGCCCTTGATATCGAGATCCTTGGGGTCCTCGCCCCAGTACTTGGCTACGATCTCTAGGATCTGTTGCCGGGCGTCTTCGGCAGCGATCTTGACCGCGTTCCCCATCGACCAGGTAAGGCGACTGGCTACCGTCTGCCACTCGTAGGGGCTATACTTGGTGTCTATGGGGGCCGAGACGCGCACCCACTCGTAGGGCACGCCCAGGGCGTGGGCCGCGATCTGGGCCGCCACCGTGAAGGAGCCCTGCCCCAGCTCCTGTGCCCCGATCTCGACGATGACCGTCGCATCCTCGTTAAAGCGCACGATGGCCGAGCTGCCGGGGTTGGGCGGCATGGCCGGGGCCTTCCACATGATGGCAATGCCCTTGCCGCGTCGTTTGTGCGGTGCAGAAGGCGCTTCGTCCTTGCCCAAACCGATCGCCTCGGCGGCTTTGTCGATACAGGCCACCAGGTCAATCGGGGGCATTTTCATCCCGGTCAAGATGACGTCGTCCGTCTTGACGCAGTTGCGACGCCGGAACTCGGCCGGGTCCATGCCGATCTTGTCAGCGAGCTGGTCCATGATCTGCTCGATACCCCAGTGGATCTCGGGCATGCCAAAGCCGCGCATCGGCCCGCCGATAGGCAAGTTGGTATAGACAGCAAGCGAATCGCCCTTGACGTTGGGGATCTTGTAGGGGCCGGTGCAAGAGTAGCCGGCGGCGCGGGCAATGTTGACACCATAGTCGTTATAGGCGCCGCCGCCAAAATGATACTCGGTCTCCATGGCCAGCAGGTTGCCCTCGGCGTCACAGCCGATCTTGGTATGGGCCACCAGGCTCTGGCGCATCGTCGTGCCGACAAACTCTTCCTCGCGCGTCAAGCGCAGCTTGACCGGGTGCCCTTTGACCGCCCGGGCCAACACCACCGCGCATGCCTCCATCGTCACACCGGCCTTGCCGCCGAACCCACCACCGACGTAGGGCGACACCACACGCAGGTTGCCATGCGGGATGTTGAGGCTCTGGGCGATGAGGTCGCGCTGCGCGTGGGGCGACTGGGTGCTGGTCCACAGCGTCACCTGCCCCGACGGTTCCCAGAGAGCCACGGAAATGTGCGGCTCCAGCGGCACGTGCTGGATCGGGGGCAGCCGGAAGGTTCCCTCCACGATGGCGGCGCACTGGGGCCACGCCGATTCGACGTCGCCTTTGCGCAGTTTAAAGTGCTCCGAGATGTTGGTGCCCGGCTGGGGGAAGATAAAGTTGGCTACCTTGTACTCGCCCAGGTTGGGGTGGAGCAGGGGGGCACCCGGCGCGAGTGCTTCTTCCGGCCCAAAGACGGCCGGCAGCTCTTCGTACTCGACCTCGACGAGGCGCACTGCATCTTCGGCGATTTCCTCGCTGGTGGCGATCACCCCGGCGACCGGGTCTCCGACATAGCGCACGCGCTCGCCGGCCAGCACGGGCCGGTCCACCAGGTACATGCCAACGATCTCTGGGGCGTCCTGGCCGGTGACCACTGCCTTCACCCCGGGCATCGCCAGCGCCTTGCCAACGTCAATGCGCTTGACCAGGGCGTGGGCGTGGGGGCTACGGACCAGCCGCGCATAGTACAGGCCGGGGCCGCGCGCAGCGTGCAAGTCGTCGGTAAAGGTAGCCGTCCCGGTGACCTTGTCGTACATGTCCATGCGGGTGACGCTCTTGCCGACTGGTTCAGACGTAGGCTCACGGTTGAGCTTGGTCATTTTACGCGCCTCCTTTCGCGGCCGCCGTCGCGACGGCCGCCATCTCGATGGCCGCCGTCTGGACAGCCTTGACGATACGCAGGTAGCCCGTGCAGCGGCACAGGTTCCCGACGAGCGCCTGCTGCACCTCTTCGCCGGTCGGGTGCGGATTGCGTTCCAGCAGCGCGTGGGCCGAGATCAGCATGCCCGGCGTGCAAAAGCCGCATTGAACGGCGTTGAGCTCTGAGAAGGCCTCCTGCAGCGGGGTCAAGTGGCCGTCGTCTGCCAGCCCCTCGACGGTGACAATCTCGGCCCCATCCGCCTCCACTGCCAGCATCATGCACGAGTTGACCGGCTCGCCGTTCACGAGCACGGTACAGGCCCCGCACTCGCCGGCCGAGCAGCCGTTCTTGGTGCCGGTGAGCACGAGCTTTTCCCGGAGCATCTGCAACAAGGTCATATTTGCGGGAACGGTCAGGTATTCCGCCTCGCCGTTCACAGTTACCGTGATGGTATGCGTGCTCATTCTATTCCTCCTGACCGGCCAGTTCGGCCCACACGCCCTGCAGCCCGCGTAGCGTGAGCGCGCGCACCATCGCCTTACGGTAGACGGCACTGGCGCGCACGTCGTCTATGGGGGTGGCGGCCTCCATCGTCTTCTCGGCCGCGAGCGCCAAAGTCTCCTCTCCCAGCGGGCGAGCTGCCAGTACCTCCTCTGCTTCCAGCGCGCGCAGCGGCACCGGCGCGACCGAGGCCAGAGCGATGCGAAAGGTATAGCCGGAAGACGTTGCCCCATCGGGGAAGCCAACCACCGCCACCCCGACGATGGACAGGTCGCCGGCCTTGCTGCGGCCCAGCTTGAGGTACTTGCCGGCGCCGCCGGTTCGTGGGGGCTGGAATCGAACGGCCGTCATCAACTCGCCCGCCTGCATCGCCGTCTTTCCGGGGCCGAGAAAGAAGTCGACGGCCGGCACCTCACGCTCTCCAGCCAGCCCATAGAGCACAAAGCGGCCTTCCAGCACCAACGCAGCCGGGGCAGTGTCGGCGGCGGGCGAGCCGTTGCACAGGTTGCCGCCCAGGGTGGCCCGGTTGCGCAGTTGGTACGTGGCGACGGAGCCGGCCGCCTCTGCCAGCAGTGGGTAATGGGCCTGCACCGCCGGGTGCTGGGCGATCTCGTTCATCGTCGTCGCCGCGCCGACGGTCAGCCCGGCCTGTTCGTCGAACACGATGCCCCGCATGCCGGGCAGATGCTTGACGTCCACCATGGTCTGGGGACGGATAAAGCCATCGCGGATGCGGACAAAGAGGTCGGTGCCGCCCATAAAGGGCCGCGCCTCGCCGGCGCGCTCAGCCAACAGGCGGCTGGCGTCAGGCAGCGAGGCGGGTTTCACGTAATCGAACTCGCTGAGTCCGGGTCTCGGCAGGTAGGACATGCTAGCTTCCCTCCTTGAAGGCCACAAAGCGACCCCACATGGATGCGCATTCCATGCCCTTCTGCAAGTAGCAGCCGATATAGTACCGGCCGCTCTCCGCCGTGGCGATGTCGCCGGCCAGATTTTCGGCGTGGACGATGCGCTTCGGAAAGAGGTTCAGGTGCATGTCCTGGTAGTACTTGTCCAGCGGGTACATCTCGTCCCAGTCCTGGCCAAAATCCTCCATCAGCTTGCGATTGGCTTCCTCAAAGGTCTTGGGGTGCCAGAGCCGCTGGATGGTGTTCATGGGGTGGTCAGCGCTCACGGCGTCCACGCCGATCCACTTGATCTGCATGTCTACGCACCATTGACTGAAATCAGCCGACGGACCGGGGTGTCTGATCATGTAGCGAAACTCGTCCGAATCCGGGCTGTTCCAGCCGTACCGGTGCCAGCCGGTCTTGATGATGAGGATGTCTCCCCTGCGGATGTCCACCACGCCCTCGATCATCTGGGGCGTGTAGACGCTGGAATCGCTGACTAGGTGAGAGATGTCGGCGATGACACCCGGCCCAACCCATTCCTCCAGCGGGACCTGCCCGATCGTCCTGCCGTTCGGATAGAAGTGTTTCTCGCCGTCCATGTGCGTCGCCAGGTGGATGCTGGCGTTACAGATGGAGCCGTTGCGGCCCATACCAAAGTGCTGCCCACCGACTCGCTTCGTGTACGTGACCGTCAGCGGAATATAGTTCGCCCACTGGGGCGTCTGGACGCTGAACGGGATGGTGAGGTCTAGTATCTCTGCAGAATCCATGATCTGGAAGAACTCGTCCTCATCCATGCCCGCCGGTGCCTGGTGCGCGACGACGCGCGACCACGCGGCCTCGACTTCCATGAAGGGCATGGGCTGAATCATGATCCAGGCTCGTTGGTTGTTCAGCTTGTCGATGTCGCCCACGATGCACTCAGCCAGGAGCAGGTGGGCCTTGGGC
The DNA here is from genome assembly GCA_018823415.1 of Chloroflexota bacterium. GTDB lineage: Bacteria > Chloroflexota > JAHJIN01 > JAHJIN01 > JAHJIN01 > JAHJIN01. The sequence continues at coordinate 5,049 of JAHJIN010000506.1, forward strand.
ATGGTGATGTGGGTCATCTCGTAGTATTCGTCCGGGGGGAACGCTTCGTCCCACGTCTTGCCGTACTCTTGCCTCAGCTTGGCCTCAGCCCGCTCAAAGTGGTTCGCGTGCATGCGGCGGATGGGGGTGTTCATGGGGTGTTCAGCGCAGCCACAGTCCACGCCGACGACCTTGAGTTTCATGTCCAGCGCCCACTGGAAAAAGTCGGGCGAAGGCCCCGGGTGTCTCACGAGGAAACCAAACTCCTGGGACTCGACTCCGCCCTGGGCATCCTCGTTGTAGATGTCGGGCTGGTCCCAGGAGTAGCGGTGATACCCGGTATTGATGATCAGGATGTCGCCTTCCTTGACAGTGGCTCGCTCCATGATCATCTCGGGCGTGTACAGGCTGTAATCGGACACCGCATCCGAGATGTCTACCACGACGCCCGGCCCGCACAGGTCTCTCAGGGGAATATCCGCGATGGCTCGCCCCCCGGAGTGAAAGGCCGTCTCGCCCACCAGGTGGGTGCCTACCGTGTTGCTCCAGTTCAGTATCTGACCGTTGGCGCCCTGTCCGCCACCATAAGCCCCGGTGACGCGCTTGAAAAAGTGGATTTCCAGGGCCTTTTCCCCGGGCCACGGCGGTGTAAAGATGCTGCAACCCTGGGTCAGGTCGTATAACTTGGAATCGGTCATAACCTTGATGAATTGTTCGCGGTTCATGGGTTCGCTCCTTTCTCTAATATCCGTATCTCTCCGCAAAAGCCACCAGCGCTTCCTCGAACATGGCCATCGGCGGGCGCACCAGGCCAGCGCCAACCTGTCCCACGCCGGCGTCCTTGTGGGCAATGCCCGTGTTGACGCGCGGCGTGATGCCCTTTTCCACCACCTTGCGTACGTCGATGCCGGTAGGCGTACCCCGAAAGTCCAGCGGGGGCATGGTAAAGTACTTGTGCTCGGCATAGCAAATCTCGTACATCTCTAGCGTGGCGTTCAGCGCGTCTCTGGGCGTGCCGCTGACGAACGTGACGATGGCCGGCGCGGACGCCATCGCAAAGCCGCCGATGCCCGCCGTTTCGGTGATGGTGCTGTCGCCGATGTCGCCGCTGGCATCCTCGGCCGTAAAGCCGGGGAAATAAAGGCCCTTGGGCACTGCCACCGGGGCGGTGAACCAGCGGTCGCCCAGCCCGCTGACCCGGATGCCAAAGTCGGTGCCGTTGCGGGCCATCACGGACACGATGGTGCTGCCCTCTATCCCGTGGGCCGCGTCAGCCATCGCCTTGCAGGCGGCCATCACCGGGTTGAGCACGCTTAGCGCATTCTCACCCAGAAAGCGCAACACCTCCGAGGCAACGTCGGCGTCCCTGGTGGCCTTGACGACAAAAGGTGCCAGTTTCGTCGTGTACAGGATGGAGCCGGCCTTGTTGCGGTTGTGCCCCTCGTCGCCCATGTGCAGGGCCTCGGCCAGGAGGGCGCGGATGTCGATGCCTCCGCTGGCGGCTATGGCCTCGGCCAGGACCGGGGCCATCACATCCTCCATCCAGCGCAGGCGAGCCAACACGTCCTCGCTGTACGCGCCGTAGCGCAGCACCTTGCCATAGCCCTCGTTCAGGTTGGAGAAAGACTTGTTGCCATGAGTTTCGTTCTCCAGGATATAGACCGACATGGAAGGGCAGATGACGCCGGCCATCGGTCCGACGGCTTGGTGGTGGTGGCAGGGTTCCAGTTCAATCTCGCCTGATTCGACGAGGGCCTGGGCGCCGGCTTCGTCTCGTGCTTTCCCCTCCAGGATCAAGGCCCCGGTGATCGCGCCGCGCATCGGCCCGGAGGCCCGGTCCCAGGTGATGGGTGGCCCGGCGTGCAGCAGTAGGTTCTCGCGCATGCCGGGGATCACGTCACGAGCCTTGCCCAGTCCGATCAGTAACGGGCGAGCCTCCATCATGCGCTCGGTCGCTCCCGCGTTCGCTTTTTCGATGTCCATAGTTGTTCCTCCTAATGGTTATTGAACCCTTGCGAAGGTTGCAAAGCCAATTCGCAGACAAAAGCGCTTCCGATAGCAGGAAATCTACGCATTGACATCGTTTTTGAAACCTTCGCAAGGTTAGGTGCTCAGTTCATCTTCATCCGTTCCAAGATCGCCATCAGTTTCTCGTTGCCGCCAGCGGGAGGGCGCCAGTCTACCTGGATCACCGGTGCGCCTTGCGCCTCCAGGCTCGCGGCGAACGATTCCAGACCGACGTTGATGGCTGCTAGCGGTTGGTGCAGCACGTCCAGGTTTACAGGCTTGGCAAGTTGGACGCTCCGCGTGGGGGTTGGATTGAGGGATTGGAGCAGGCGACCGATGGTGCGCACGGCCGCCTCGTTGCTGGTGTCCACTCGCGCCCCCGCCTCCTCGAGCTGCTGCACCTGGGCGTCGAGCCCCTGCGGGTCCTCGTCGGTGCCAACCACCACAGCGACCACTTCCAGGTACCGCCCCGCCTCCGCTGCCCGGGACCGCGCGCGGGCGATGGCCGGTCCCAGCTCGCCGGCCGGGTCGGGGTGCACGCCATAGCCCAGCACCACGTCGAGCAGGAGAACAGCAACCTCCGGGTCATCGGCTTCTTGCTGCAGCCGCCGGATGCGGAGGTCGTTGTCCATCATCGGGTGCAGGCGACCCACGGTGAACTCGTCCTCGCCCAGATCGACGATGGTGTGCGCCTGGCTGACCAGCGAGTCGGCCAGGCGATAGTCTTTGCCCAGTGGGGCGTTGGAATAGACCGCGGGCAGATAGTCCCGCAGGATGAGCAGCGCCTCATAGGCCAGGGTGCCGCCGGAGAACAGGCCGCGCAGGTAACGCTGGCCCGGCGCAAAACGATCCAGACCGAGGTCCGAAGCAGGCTGCGCGGCCGGCGTCGCGGTTGCCAACTGCACGGCCAGATCGGCGGCTTCGTCGAGGGTGGTGGCAAAGTGCAGGTTGTCCACCTGGCGAGCCGAGGCGGCATGGCCGATGAAATCCACCACCACCGGCTTGCCGGCCGACCGGGCGGCTTTTAGCAGCTCTTCGGCCACCTGGGGCGATGGTGGCTTGGAGACAAGCACGATGACCCGCGTCTCGGGGTCCCGGCTGAGGAGGTCGAGCCCCTGGTGTGCCGTCACCGCGCCGACGGCCTGGGAGAGATCGCGCCCGCCGGTGCCCAGGGCATGGGTGATGCCGCTCCCCAACTGATGGAGGCGAGCGCTCACCTGCTGCAACCCCGTTCCCGCCGCAGCGACCAACCCGATGGGGCCTTGCCGCACGCGGTTGGCAAAGCCCAGCCCTACGCCGTTGACGATGGCCGTGCCGCAATCTGGCCCCATGACCAGCAGGCCCCTTTCGGCTGCCGTCTGCTTGAGCGCGACTTCGTCGTCCAGGGACACGTTGTCGCTGTAGAGGAACACGTTCTTGCCCAGGCGCAGCGCCTGGCGTGCCACGCCGGCGGCATAGTGGCCCGCCACCGAGACGAGCACCCATTGGGCGTCGGGCAGCATCTGGGCGGCTGATTCCAGGCTTTGGGGGCGATATTCCTGCTCGATCCTTCTCCTACGTCGGGTCAGGAGTTCGTCCACCTGGGCGAGTGCCGCTTGGGCTGAGGCATCGTCTTGAGCCTTGACCGCGATGATCAGGTCATCATTTGCGGCGGCCTGCACTTCTGGCGTCAGCAGCCCGGCCACGGCCAGGATACCCTTGTTCGCCTCGGTGCCCATCCACAGGGCCGCATCCTCTACCCCGGGCATTTTCAACAGCTCCGATGCCACCTGCATCAAGGTCACCGAATCATAGTACGCGCCTGGCCTGACCAATGCTTGTATGATCACTTTCCCCTCCAAGAATGCTCTTCTGAACGTTGCTCACTCAGGACCAATGCCAGTATAGCCCAACCCCGCATAGAAGTCAATACGCCCAAGAGCTTTAGGGTAGGGTTCTGTCATTTTGTGACAAGTGCTGTGATTGACATGGTCTATGCTGGCCGGGACCGCATTAGCCTGACCCACAGGGTGCTATGCTCCAGAACTGGTACTAGATAATCCTTCCCGCCCCGCCGTGAACAGGCGGGGCGGGTTTGTAGCCGATCTACATAGTCGGCGGTCGGCGATATATCGAGTTTGAAGACAGCACCTATCCTACACTTGGACGCAGCCCTGACTTGTGTATAGCGGTATTGCCTTCTGGTGGGGGGCGTGCTATAATGAGTAGCGGTACGCGGTGTCACCAAAAAGCCGCAGGTTAGTGTAACCTGCAGCCGGGAAGCTGATCGCGTTCACGCGACCCCCCAACGAGTCTCCCTGGTTGCAGCAGGAAGACGGCTGGTGATGGTATGCACGGGGGCCGCTTGCTGCGGCTCATCCGCCGCGCCGTTGGGTGGACTGGTATGGGCCGGAAAACCAACCCAGTAAAGATATTATCTTGCGAAACGATTTTGAATGGAGGAAACACAATGTTTCATATTGTAAAGCCAAGTTGGCTTGCGCTCTCTGTGGCCTTGCTGGCCTTGGCACTGCTCTCCTGTGAGCCGGCACCGACGGTCACACCAACTATTGTGCGCACGTCTACCTTGCCGACCGCTACCGCGACGCCAACGGTTATGCCCACGCCTATGTCGGATCCGCTCGCTGGCAGCACCGGGTGGCTCGCTTTTGTGACCAACCGCGACGGGAACGACGAGGTCTATCTGGGAAGAATCGGCGGGCCGGAACGAAGGAATCTGACGAACAACCCCGCGCACGATTCCGAACCAGACTGGTCGCCCGACGGCAAGTGGATTGCCTTTGCCTCCGACCGCGACGGCAATTGGGAGATCTATGTGCTGGCCGTTCCCGACGGCACGACCGCCGCTGGGGCCGAACCGATCAACCTGACCCACAACCCGGCCGCAGACTATGCCCCGGCCTGGTCCCCAGACGGCAAGCAGATCGCCTTCCACTCTAACCGCGACGGCAACCTGGAGATCTATGTGCTGGCCGTTCCCGGCGACACGGACGCTAATGGCTCGGACCCAGAGCGGCTGACGAATCATCCAGCAGACGATTCCTTCCCGACGTGGTCGCCGGATGGGGTGCAGATCGCCTTTGTCTCCGATCGCGACGGCAACGGGGAGATCTATGCAATGAACGCCGACGGGTCGGATCCAACCAATCTGACCAGGAACCCGGCCAGTGATCGGTCTCCCGACTGGTCGCCTGATGGCAAGCTCATCCTTTTCAATTCCAACCGTCAGGGAATCTGGGAACTCTATACACTAGAAGCTGATGGGTCGGGAGGGCCAAGGCAGTTAACGTCTAACCTGGTCTACGATTGGTATGGCGCCTGGTCACCCGACGGCACACAGATTGCCTTTGTTTCCGACCGTGACGGCGATTTCGAGATCCACATCATGGCTGCGAATGGTGCGCATCCGACCCGGTTTACCCAGAACGACGCATTCGATCTGTACCCGGCCTGGCAACCCCGCTAACTGGATCGTGAGACGCACCGGCGAAACCCGAGCCGGTCGGCGTACTGAACGCCACCGTCACTTCACCCTGCGGGTTGGGTGTACAGGTCGCACAAGGAGATGAAGCCGACCGCGCTGCGTGCAGGCTCACGCCCGGCGATCTGTCAGGGCGTCGTCTCAGTTAACCGGTACGGTGTAGGCCAACTCTTGCCAAGCACACGAGAAAAATGACCATGATTGACGTTTTGAACTCACTTTGGGCTAACTACCTGGTGCGCAAACTCGTACTCTCGGTCCTTGTCTTGCTAGGGCAGGCCGCGCTTCGCCAGTTGCTGCTCTGGATGCTGCTCAGACGGGTTGCCGATGACAGCACCTTCATCTATCCTCTCCGCAAAGCAACGGGCTATGCAGTCAATGCCTTGGCAGCATTTCTGTTGTTCGGAGTCTGGGTAGAACGGTTGGGTGATCTATCGGTAGCCATGGGAATTCTGGCGGCCGGACTCGCATTTGCACTGCAAGAAATCATTGCGAGTTTCGCCGGGTGGCTCACGATAGTCAGCGGTCGACCGTTTGCAGTGAGGGACCGCATTGAGACGGGTGGTATCGAATCTGATTATTCGTTTTGTAGGCAGCCCTTGACAGGCACGAACATTTGTTCTATAATCGGGCTATGAAACTGAGTGTATATGCTCGCCAAGTTGGGGTGTCCTATCACGCTATCGCCTGACAGGTCGTACCGCCTGGCGCTGCCTACGGCAAGAGCGGCCAACTCAAAGGCTACCAGGTGGACACGGGCACGATCATTATCACGGAGCCCACATCTACACTCGTGACGCCGGTGACCACGCCAAAAGTGGCGATCTACGCCCGCGTCTCGGCGACCGA
>JAHJIN010000507.1 GCA_018823415.1 Chloroflexota bacterium
GCTACTCAGGACATCACCTATCTGGTCTGGCAGGGACCAGAGACAGTGGTCTTGATGGATTGCGGCGGCAGTCCCTTGCTCAAGCTCCAGCGCGCCGGCGTGAACCTGGATGCCCTGCAGCACGTGATCCTCACGCACGGTCACGCGGACCACGTGTATGGCCTGCCGATCCTAGTGCAAGGCCTGTGGCTGATGGGCCGGCGCACGCCACTGTGCATCTGGGGGCCGCCTGATGCCTTGCGGGTGGCCGGGCAGATCATGGATGCCGTGGACTGGCAGAGTTGGCCGGGCCTGTTCCCGGTCCACTGGCGGCCGGCGCTGCCACCGGCCGTGACCGAGTTGTTCGCCGGGCCGGACCTGGTGGTGAGCGCCGTCGCCACGCAGCACAGCGTGCCGGCCATCGCCGTGCGTGTGCAGGACCGGGATTCGGGCCGCGCGGCGGTGTATTCCAGCGACACGGAACCGTGCGCGGCGGTGGTCGCCCTGGCCCAAGATGCGGATCTGCTGGTACACGAGGCCACCTGCTTGCAGTCGTGCCCGGGCGGTCACTCGACAGCGGCTCAGGCCGGGCAGGTAGCGCGGCAGGCCCGGGTGGGTCGTCTGGTGCTGGTCCACGTCTCGCCCTTGCAGGACGACCCGATGGCTCTGCAACAAGCTGCCCAGGCCGCTTTTGGGGGCGACGTGCAGGTGGGCCAGGACGGTGCCGTGTATTGGTTCTAGCACCCGGGAGCGGGAAAACGAACCACTGTTCATCAGCGGATTGAGCGAATTGAGCTGGTTTTCTATCCGTTCGCTTTGCGTTTGCTGACACGTCTTTTGGGGTCTGGCTGACAAGATAGGAGGTAATGATTATGGACGTTGTGGGAGAGACCACGTGGCTCACGCAATCGGTGACCAATCTGGTGATCAACTGCCCCATGTTTCTGGCCCTCCTGGTGGGGCTGGTGGTGGGCGTGATGGCCCTGGCCCGGGGCAATCGGGCCGCCGGGGCGCTGGCGCTGGCCGGATTCGCCATTCTGGGCGTGCTGCTGCTCCTGAGCACGTTCCTGGGCGGCGGTCAGATGGCGGCGTTGGCCTATGATGAGGGCATGGAGCCGGGGCGCATTGGTCTGATCATGGTCGGTGTGGGCTGCGTGCGCAGCCTGGTCGAGATGGTGGGCCTGCTGTGCATCGTGGGGTCCATCGCCGTATATGTACTCCGGCCCCGCGAGTAGGCGCGCTCGGATCCTTGTTAGTCAATAAAAGGCATCGTTCCCCGGCCGGGCGGGCGATGCCTTTTCGCATGAGTGACCAACTATGACCCAATTGCTCATCATTGGCCTGGACGGGGCCACGTTTGACCTCATCGAGCCGTGGGCCAACGACTTGCCCAACCTGGCCGGGCTCATGCGCCGGGGCGCCTGGGGCCGGTTGCGCTCCACCGTGCCGCCGGTGACGTTTCCGGCCTGGACCAGTTTCATGACCGGCGTCAACCCCGGCCAGCACGGTGTGTTCGATTTCACCCGGCGCGTGCCCGGCACCTACCGCGTCGAGTTTGTCAACGCCACGCACCGCCGTCGGCCCACCCTCTGGCGCATCCTCTCCGACGCTGGATGTCATGTCGGCGTAATGGGCGTGCCGGCCACGTATCCCCCGGAGCACCTCAACGGCTTTCAGATCAGCGGCTTTGACGCGCCGGTGGCGGTGGGCATTGACCGCTCCTTTGTCCATCCGCCCGAGTTGTACGACGAGGTTCGCCGGGCCGTGGGCGAGTATCGCACCACCGACTTTCAAGAGGTGCGCATTGGCCCCGGCTGGCACCGGGCCGCCACTCGCAGCCTCCTGGACGTGCTGGCGGTCAAGCAAGACATTGCCGCGTATCTGCTGCAGAAAGAGCCGTGGGACTGTTTTATGGTCCTGTTTGGCGAGGCCGACACGGTCAGCCACCACTTTTGGCTGTACCACGACCCGGCGTCGCCGCGTCACGACCCGGCCGGAGCGCAAGAGTTTGGCGACGCGATTCGCACGGTCTATCGCCGGTTGGACGAGGCCGTGGGCGCGCTGCTGGCCCTGGCGCCAGACGCGCACGTGCTCATTGCCTCTGACCACGGGTTTGGCGGCGCGGGCGACAAGGCCGTGTATCTCAATCGCCGGCTGGCCGAATGTGGCCTGTTGCACTTTCAGCGTCAAAGCATCACGAATGTGGGCGCCGGCGCCGCCAGGCGATTGGCCCTGCGACTGCCGGCCGGCGCGCAAGAGCGCCTGTTTCGTCTGGCCGGGCCGTGGGCCGGGGCATTGGAATCGCGCAACCGTTTTGCCGGTATCGACTGGGCCGGGACGCGGGCCTTTTCCGAGGAGCAGAACACGTGCCCCGGCGTGTGGATCAATCGGCGTGACCGTGAGCCCCTGGGCATCGTAGCCCCTGATGCGTACGAGGCCACCCGGGACGCCGTCATAGAGGCGCTGCTCACGTGGCGCGACCCGGTCACCGGGCAGTCGGTAGTGGCCCAGGCTCGGCGCCGCGAGGCGGTGTACCAGGGGCCATTTGTGAGCGAGGCCTCGGACGTGGTGGTGGAATTGGCGCTGGATGCCGGCTATTCCTACGCGGTGCAGGGCAGCGGGGGCCGGCCCGGGCCTTCGCTGCGGGTGCTGGCCCCCCACGAGTACCTGGGGGCCAAGGGATCGGGGATGAACGGCACCCACCGGCCCGACGGCGTGCTGCTGCTGGCCGGGCCGCAGGTGCGCGCCGGGATCGTGCTCCATAGTGCGAATATCATCGACGCGGCGCCCACGGCATTACACCTGCTGGGCTTGTCGGTGCCGTCCTACATGGACGGCCGGGTGCTGGTGGAGGCGTTGACCGTGGACCGGCCGGTGGTTGACATAGAGATGTCCTTGCCAGATGCTGCATCCCCCGCGTCTTATTCGCCGGCCGAGGAAGCCATCGTTGCCGCCCGGCTCCGCGCTCTGGGGTATCTGGAGGACGAATGAGCCGGTTCCGCGTGGCGATGGTTTCGGCCAGCCCGTTTCCCACGTTGGGCGGGTCACAGGTGTTCACGCGCCAGTTGGCAGAGGCGCTGGCGGCCCGGGGCCATACGGTCCATCTGGTGACCTATCACCTGGCCGGTGCGGCGCCGCCGGTGGCGTTGCCGGTCCACCGCATCCCGCCGGTGCCGGGCTACACCAAGCTGGGGGCCGGGCCATCGTGGGCCAAGCCGTTTCTGGACCTGCTGCTGGCCGGGCGCTTGCTCCAGGTGGTGCGCCGAGAGCACGTGCAGGTCATCCACGCACACAACATGGAGGCGCTGGCGTGCGGCTTGCTGGTTCGCCCGTGGACCGGCGTCCCGGTGGTCTATCACGGTCACAACATCCTGGAGCAAGAACTGCCGGCCTATTTCCAGCACCCGCTGCTGCGTCGGTTAGCTCGTGGGCTGGGGCGCATGGCCGATGCCAACTTGCCGCGTCGAGCCGATGCCGTCCTGGTGCTCACGGCGCATGCCGCCGACGTGCTGCGAGACCGGGGCGTGCCGGCGGCGCGGCTGCATCTCATCCCGCCGGGCATCGACTGCCCACCGGTGCCCGTGCCACCCGGCATGCCCGGCGCGCGCGTGGTCTATGCCGGCAACCTGGATCCCTACCAGGATATGGAATTGCTGTTGCACGCCTGGCCGCTCGTGCAGGCAGCCCGGCCGGACGCAACACTGACGCTCATCAGCGCGTCTTTCCCCCGGCGGTGGGCACAGTTGGCGGCCGCTTCGGGGCCGGTCCCGGGCCTGCAATTCGTGCTGGGTCGTGACTTTGACCAGGTGTGGGATGCCATAGGCGCCGCCGATGTGGTGGTGTGTCCCCGGACCTCGCAGGACGGATTTCCCATCAAGCTGCTGAACTATATGGCCGCCGGCCGGCCCATCGTCGTCTCGGCCGGGTCGGCGCACGGCCTGACGCATGGCGAAACGGCCTACGTGGTGCCCAACGGCGACGGGCCGGCGTTCGCGGCCGGCATCGTGGCCCTGCTGAACGACCCGGCGCTGGCCCGGCGCCTGGGGGCTGCGGCCCACCAGTTGGCTTGCGCGCGTCACGCCTGGGACCTCATTGCCGGGCAGGTAGAAATCATCTACCGCACGCTCGCTTGACGCCTCCACCGGGCGATGGTACAATGCGCCGGGAAAGCGACAGAAGGGGAGCACGGGCTCCTCGCATTTCTGATTTCTCGCTTCTCATTCCCGTAGGAGGTTATTCGTGCTTGCCAAGTCTCGTGTCTATTTCGTTCTCAGCGCGTTAGTCTTGTTTTTGCTGGTCGTCCCGGCCGTTCAGGGCCAGACCGGCAAGAACCTGCAAGACCCATCCATCCTGGACAAGCCCCTGGGCATCGAGCGCTTGCCCAACGGCAACACCCTCATCACTGACACCGGCGGCGCGTTCTATACCGCCACCGATGCGTCGGTCATGGAAGTAGATGCCAGCGGCGCGATAGTGTGGCAATATGTGGGCGACCTGGTCTTTCCTCACAGTGCGGAGCGCTTGGCCGACGGCACCACCCTCATCAGCGACACGTCCAACAACCGGGTGCTCATCGTGGACGCCGGGGGGAGTATCGTCTGGAGCAGCGATAGTTGGGGCGGCGGCACCGGCGAGTTGAGCGATGGCTCTCATCTGCTGTATCCCAACGATGCGGAGCAGCTGGACAACGGTCACCTGCTCATCACCGACCGCAACAACGACCGCGTGGTAGAGGTAGACGACAATGGTCAGGTGGCCTGGGCGTGGACCGGCCTCAACCGGCCCCATAACGCCGACCGCCTGTCAGACGGTCACACCATCGTCTCGGATTCGGAGAACAACCTCATCATCGAGGTGGACGCCCAGGGCAATGAGGTGTGGCGCTATGGCGGCGAGGGCCTGCTCTACTGGCCCCGCGACGCGGACAGGCTGGACGATGGCAATACCCTCATCACCGACACCCGCAACGACCGCGTCATCGAGATCACGCCCGAGGGCACAGTGGTGTGGGAGTTCAAGGGCCTCTCCCTGCCCTATGAGGCCGACCGGCTGGCAAATGGGCACACCCTCATCGCGGACAACAATCACAAGCGCGTCATCGAGGTAGACTCGGCGGGCAGCATCGTCTGGAGTTTCCGCAATTTTCCCGAGACGTACCCGGCCACGGTGCAGAACGGCGGCTTTGAAGAGGTGGACGCCGAGGGTCTGCCGGCCGGCTGGTACGCCGCCGACCTGAACGCTGAGCGGGGCGAGCTGATGTTTGCCGTGGACGATACCACCAGCCACGGCGGTCAGCGCAGCGGCTTTTTGAGCTACCGGGGCAACGGGCGCATTGCCTGGTTCCAGATAGTGCAGGTGGAACCAGGGAAGGAATACGCGTTCTCGGGGTATGTCAAGGGCACCGTGGGCCAGGATGGCATCATTGCCTGCCAACTGTGGTTTGTGGACGGCATGGGCGGCCCCATTGGCGACCCGATCACCGTGCAGGCGCATACCGCGTCCATGAAGGACTGGGTCCACGACGAAAAGACGGTCACGGCGCCGGCCAACGCGGCGGCGGTTCAGGTCTGGTGCAACCTGCTGTCCAACGGCCGGGCCTGGTTCGACGACGTATCGCTGGCTGAGCCCGGCGCCGGGGGCCTGGCGATAGACCTGGGAACGGTGCTGCTGGGCGCCGGGGTGGTGGTTGTTGTTCTGCTGGTGCTGGGGGCGCTGGTGGCGGTGCGCTCTGGCAAGTTCTAGCTGTACTGCGCTGCACATAATAATACGGCCCGGGTCTCTCAGGGAGACCCTGGCCGTTTCGCGTTTTCAGGAAGCTTGCGAAGGTGTGCGAACCTGCGGTTCGGAACCTTCGATAGGTTATTCCAGTCCCAACCGCGCCCGTGCCTGCGCCGCCGTGAGGCCCTGTACACAGACCACTTTGCGGCGGGCGCGTTCCCCGGCCACGATGCTCACATCGCCCCGGCGCACCCCCAGCGCATCGGCCAGGAACCGCACCAGGGCCTCGTTGGCCTTGCCTTCCACCGGTGGGGCCGTGAGGCGCACCTTGAGCGCGCCCCCCTCGATGCCAACCACCTCGCTTTGCTTGGCTCGGGGCACGGCGCGCACGGCAAACGTCACGGCTCCGTCGTGCTCTTGGATGTCCATAGAACCCACTGCAACAAGGGCGCGATTGAATCGTGCCCCTATTCTTTCAGGAACGCATCAATGGCCCGGGCCGCGCGCTTGCCGGCACCCATGGCGCTGATGACCGTGGCCGAGCCGGTGACCACGTCACCGCCGGCCCACACCCGGCCCTTGCGCGTGAGGCCGGCATCCTCGTCGACGACGACCACCGTGCCCCGGCGCGACGTTTCCAGGCCCGGCGTGGTGCGCGGCACCAGCGGGTTGGGCGTGGTGCCAATCGCCACGATGACGATGTCCACGTCCAGCAGGAACTCGGAGCCGGGGATGTTCTCCGGCCGGCGCCGGCCCGAGGCATCCGGCTCGCCCAGCCGGTTGCGGACACATTCCATGCCGCTCACCCAGCCGCCCTGGTCGCCCAGGACGCGGATGGGGTTGGTGAGGAGCATGAACTCGACGCCTTCTTCGTGGGCGTTTTCCACCTCTTCGCGGCGGGCCGGCATCTCTTCTTCCGAGCGCCGGTAGACGATATAGACCTTGTCGGCGCCCAGGCGCAGCGCGCAGCGGGCCGAGTCCATCGCCACGTTCCCCCCGCCAATGACGGCCACGCGCTTGCCACGCTTGACCGGCGTGTCATATTCGGGGAACAGATAGGCTTTCATCAGGTTGACCCGGGTCAAGAACTCGTTGGCGCTATACACCCCATTATAGTTTTCGCCGGGAATGCCCATAAAGATGGGCAGGCCGGCTCCGGTCCCCAAAAAGATGGCCTCATAGCCGCGCTCGTCCAGCAACTCGTCGATGGTGAACAACTGGCCGATGACGGCATCCACCACCACCTCGACGCCCAGGCTGCGCACATAGTCGATCTCGGCCTGGACCACGGCCTTGGGCAGGCGGAATTCCGGGATGCCGTACATGAGCACGCCGCCGGGCACGTGCAGCGCCTCGAAAATCGTGACCGCATGGCCCATGCGGGCCAGGTCGCCGGCGGCAGTGAGGCTGGCCGGTCCGCTGCCAATGCAGGCTACCTTGTGTCCGGTTGGTGCGGCCGGGTTGGGCGTTTCTGTCCCTTGCGCGCGTTCCCAATCGGCCACATAGCGTTCCAGCCGGCCAATGGCGATAGGTGCGCCCTTTTTCCCCAGCACGCACACCTCCTCGCACTGGGTTTCCTGGGGGCAGACCATACCGCAGATGGCCGGCAAATTGTTTCGCGATTTCAATATCTGGCTTGCCAGAGCCAGGTCGCCATCGCGCATGGCGGCGATGAATTCCGGGATGCGCACCTCTACCGGGCAGCCGGCCATGCACGGGACTTTTTTGCATTGCAGGCATCGCTGGGCCTCGGCCTGGGCCTGTTCCCAGGAATAACCCAGGGCCACCTGGTAAAAGTTGTGGGCGCGTTCCTGGGGGTCTTGCATGGGCATGGGTTGGCGATTCAAATCGACGGGCATGATGGTCTCCTCACAGGGTCATTGAATAATGTAATACGTGATACGCAGCACGTATCACGTATTACTTGAGCAACTCGTAGAACGGCCGCAGGATGTCCTGAAAGTTGACGATGACATCGTGCAGCTCGGTATCGTGCAAATAGATGGTGACGGGCTGGTCAAACACCACCGGGATGGTCTGCTGGACGGAGATGGTCATGTCTTCGATGACCACCGGGAGCCGGGTGCCGGCCGGCATCACAATGTTGACCGTGCCATTGATGGTGCCGCCGCCGGCAGGCAGCACAAAGCGCGCCGGCATGTTCATCGACACCGGGGCCGTCAACCGCACCGTGGTGGGGTTCTCATGGACCTGGACGGGAAATGCAATGGGCAACTGGTGGTTGATCTGCACGGCCGTCTCGATCTTGGCGTCGTCAAAGGCCTGCAACTGGGTCCAGACCTTGCCCATGATCGGGCTGACAAACACCTCTTTGGCCGGCAAGAGCGCCACCAGCACGACCAGCAGCACCAGCACCAGGATGAAATTCACCGCAAACGAAAACACGATGGCAATGTTCTTGAATGCGTGCCAATAGCGGCCGACGAGTGTCTGGCGCCCGCGCCCGGCCCCCGGTGGCCGGGTATAATCGCGATGGTTGACGATTTCGAGATCCTTGTGGCTGGTCATCTCTTCCTCCTCTTCGAAAGGGACCGGCGGGATCGGCTGGCTATGCGGCTTGAGCGGCCAGGAATCGCTCCAGGGAGACCTTTTCCTCCTCCAGATAGATGCGCTGGCGCGCCATCATCAGGTCCCAGTCCACCTGGTGGCCGTCAAACTCGGGACCGTCCACGCACACGAATTGGGTGCGACCGCCCACCTCTACCCGGCACGAGCCGCACATCCCGGTACCATCCACCATGATCGAGTTCAGGCTCACGATGGTCTTGACCTGGAATGGCGCGGTGGTGCGGGCCACAAACTTCATCATGATGGCCGGCCCTACGGTGACCACGCGCTGGATTGGCCCGGTCTTGGGCGCCGTTTCCAGCAACTCGCGCAAGGGTTCTGTCACCAGGGCCTTGCGGGCATAGGACCCGTCATCGGTGCAGACGATGAGTTCGTCGCAGGCCTGACGCATCTCGTCTTCCCAGAAGAGCAGGTCCTTGGTGCGCGCGCCAATGATGCCGATGGTCCGGTTGCCGGCCTGGTGCATGGCCCGGGTGATGGCATAGATGGGCGCAATGCCAATACCGCCGCCCACGCACACCACGATGCCATACTTTTCGACTTCCGAGGGCCAGCCCAGCGGCCCGATCATGTCTTGCACGACGTCTCCCACTTTTAGCTCGCCCAACTGGCGCGTGGTCTTGCCCACCATCTGGAACACTGTGGAGACCGTGCCGGCTGCGGCGTCCCAGTCGGCAAAGGTCAGGGGGATGCGTTCGCCGTGTTCGTCGGTGCGCAGGATAAAGAATTGGCCGGCCTGGGCCTTGGCAGCGATTTCGGGCGCAGCGATCTTGAGCACACGGGTATCTGTTGATAGGTCTTGACGTGCGACGATAGGGAACACGAGTGTACCTCCTCCAATAGTCCGCTGTTTGCGTCGGGTTGCATTGTATCAAGATTTCCGGGCCTTGTCAACGAGCCCGGCATCTGTCGGTCAGCAAAACAAGCCGCCTTCGGTGAAAGCGGCTTGTGCTCGGCGGCGATGCGGCACGCGGATCAGTGCAGGATGCGGCTCAGGAACAACTTGGTGCGGTCGTGCCGGCCTTCCTCGAACAGTTGGTCCGGCGGCACATCCTCGATGACCTGGCCGGCGTCCATAAAGACCATGCGGTCGGCGGCGTTCCGGGCAAAGCCCATCTCGTGCGAGACCACCACCATCGTCATCCCTTCTTTGGCCAGGGCCAGCATCACGTCCAGCACCTCTTTGATCATCTCGGGGTCCAGGGCCGACGTGGGTTCGTCAAAGAGCATGATGTGGGGGTTCATCGCCAGCGCCCGGGCAATCGCCACGCGCTGCTGCTGGCCGCCTGAGAGCTGGCCGGGAAACGAGTCGGCCTTTTCCGGGATGCCGACTTTGTGCAGCAACTCGCGTGCGACGTTTTCTGCCTCTGTGCTCGATCGCCCGCGCACTACGCGCTGGGCCAGGGTGATGTTGCCCAGCGCCGACAGGTGCGGAAAGAGGTTGAACTGCTGGAATACGATGCCCACCTCGGCGCGCACCCGGTTAATGTTGGCCGCGTCGGTCAGCGGGATGCCGTCCACCACGATCCGCCCGGCGGTGGGGGTCTCCAGATGGTTGATACAGCGCAACAGGGTGCTCTTGCCCGAGCCACTGGGACCAATGATCACCACCACCTCGCCGCGCTGGATCGTCAGGCTGACGTCCACCAGGGCGTGGATGCTGCGCCCAAAGGTCTTGTACACGTTCTCGATCTGGATGATGGGGTCTGCGCTTTCAGTTGACATAGGCGGACCTCTTTTCGATGTATGATACTATTCTGGCGGCGAATAGGGTCATGATCAGATAGAGCAGGGCCACCATGCTCCACGTCTCCAGGCTCAAATAAGTGGAAGCCATGAACTCGCGTCCGCGCCGGGTCATATCGGCCACGGCCACTACCGACACCAGCGACGAGTCCTTGAGCAAAGTCACGAATTCGTTGCCCACTGGCGGCAGGATCACCCGGATGGCCTGGGGCAAGATCACGTGGCGCATGGCCTGGATATAGCTCATGCCCAGTGACCGGGCTGCTTCCATTTGCCCCTTGGAGATGGATTGGATGCCGGCGCGAAAGATCTCGGTCATGTACGCGCCATAGCAGATGGTAATGCCGGCCACGGCGGTCCAAAACGGGTCGGGCCGCAGGTCCACGAACCACTGGCCCACCGGCGGCACAATAGGCAGCAACACCCCGCCAATCGCATCCAGGATCTGGGGAAAAGCAAAATAGAGGAACAAGAGCTGGACCAGCAGGGGGATGCCCCGAATCACCTCGACATAGATGGAGGCAGCGCCATGAATGAGTGGGTTTTTGGCCAGGCGCGCCATGCCGCCGATGAGGCCCACGAACGCGACGAGGACGAACGAGATCATGGTGATGCCGATCGTGACGACGATGCCGTCAGACAAAAAGACCACGATCCGCTGAAACGGATCGGGTCGCAGCAGCACCAGCACCCCCACCAACAGCACCACCGCCAACTCGAGCAACCACCAGCGGTCGTGGGCCATATCCACCGCCGTCCAGGCGACCTGGCGCCAGTAGGCCAGAGCCAGGGCCAGTACCAGCGTCACGATGAGGATGCGAAAGAGGATGCCAATGGTTTGTGGCAGGTCAGAGCCGAGTATCTCGGGTAAAAAAACAAACACCTGGCCGATGATCAACAGGACTGCGAGCACCCATAACCACCAGCGCTTGACGACCGTCGTGCGAATCAGGTCGAGCATGGGTTTCTCCTTGAGTGGGCTGGTGTCGGTCCACGGTTGGACCCACGTGGCCGGGCGTCATCGCCGGCCTATTGAGCGAGGGGCCGGGGCCATCCCCGGCCCCTCGTCATTTCTAGTGCAGAACGGCACTCGGGGTGCGATACGGGTTATTCAATTGGCTCGGCCAACCACTTGGCTTCCAGGTCCTTGATGATACCCCGGTCCAAGACGATCTTGAGGCCCTTGTTGATCCGGTCCAGGATCTCGGGCGCGCCCTGGCGCACGGCAATACCGTATTGCTCTTCGGTAAAGGGCTGGCCCACGCCCATGATCTTGCCTTTGTGCAGGTTCACATAGCCCACGGCCAGGGGGTTGTCGGCGATCACGGCATCAACCTGCCCGTTGATCAGGTCCATATAGGCCAGGTCGATGGTGTCATAGGTCTTGAGGGTGGCGCCTTCGACCTTTTGGATCTCCATGGCGCCGGTGGTGCCGATCTGGGCACCGCAGACGTGGCCGGCCAGGTCTGCCGGCTTTTCGATGCCGGTCTGGTCCGCGCGCACCACGATGAGCTGACCAGCGTCATAGTACGGATTGGAAAAGTCAAACTGCTTCCTGCGCTCCTCGGTGATGGTCATGGCCGAAATGGCCGCGTCATACTGGCCGGCCGCCATGCCGGCCAATAGCGGGTCCCAGCCCACGTTGGTGAACTCGAGCTCCAGGTTGGCCTCTTTGGCCACGGCCTTGAGCAGGTCGATGTCAAAGCCCACGATCTCTTTGGTGCTCTCGTCCACATACTCGAATGGGGGCCAGGTGGCATCGGTGGCCACAGTGATCTTGAGCGGTGGGGGCGTGGTGGGCATGGCTGTGGCCGGCACCGTGGTGGGTGTGGGCGGGGTGGACGACGGGCACTGGGCAGCCAGCACCGTCACGGCGATCACGGCTACGGCCAGGATCGGATACAACCTTTTTGCACTGAACATTTCTCCTCCTTTAGGTCAGGTGTGATTGGATCGCACATCGCTGTGGTGCGTCTCTGGGTGTCAGACGATAAATAGCGGGGATGCTCACCTCCTTTCCAAACATGGGGTGCACACACTAGCCCCGACAGGGCGGCGCTACTGTCAATGCTGCTATTATATCGGCCCAGACCGCGCATGTCAAGAACATTCGCCAAATTGGCAAATCTCTCGCGCGGATGCTTGACATGCCCCAGTGTCATGTCTTATAATAGCAGCGTCCCCCCAAAGCCCACTTTTCATCCTCCGATTCTCTCCGGGTAGGCAAACGATACGGCAGAGAGCAATCTCTATCGCCGGCCATGCGCCAAGGAGGACCGGGCGCGGTGCGGTCGCCAGATGTCAAGGGCCACGCCATGCCGCCGGACGCAACTTTGCCCGGCGGTTTTTCACGCAGACCCCGGGAGGAAAAGCCATGATCACGGTGCGGGTCAAGCTTTTTGCCACGTTGCGCCGCTATCGGCCCGGGCTGGGCATTGGCGAAGCGTTTTCGGTGGACCTGCCCGCCGGCGCCACCATCGAGCAGTTGATCGCGCACCTGGGTCTGTCCGGTCCAGAGGCCAAACTCATCTTTGTCAACGTCGTGTCGCGCGACCGGGCGTACGTTCTGGCCCCCGGCGACGACGTGAGCATCTTTCCCCCAGTGGGAGGAGGATAGACGTATGGAACGAATCGACGGCCGGGCTGCCGACGCCCTGCGCCCCATCCGCATCACGCCCGGCGTGCTGACCTATGCCGAAGGCTCAGTCCTCATCGAGATGGGGGAGACCCGGGTGCTTTGCGCCGCCAGCATCGAGAGCCGGGTCCCGCCCTTTTTGCGCGGCCGCGACCCGGCCCAGGGCTGGGTCACGGCCGAATATGCCATGCTGCCGCGCAGCACCCATACTCGCACCCCCCGCGAGCGGGGCCAGGTGGGCGGCCGGACGATGGAGATCCAGCGGCTCATCGGCCGCAGCCTGCGGGCCGTGACCGACTTGCCAGCCCTGGGCGAGCGTACCATCACCGTGGACTGTGACGTGCTTCAGGCCGATGGCGGTACGCGCACGGCGTCCATCACCGGTGCCTACGTGGCGCTGGCGTTGGCTGTGGACCGGCTGCTGCGTGATGGCACGCTGGTAGCGAACCCGCTGCGCGCCGCCGCCCAGCACAGGCTGGATTGTGTCAGCGCCATCAGCATGGGCGTGGTGGACGACGCGCTGCTCCTGGACCTGTGCTACGCCGAAGACAGCCGGGCCGGCGTAGATTGCAACGTGGTGTGGACCGCGAGCGGCCGGCTCGTGGAGGTGCAGGGCACGGCCGAGGGCGAACCTTTTGACCGGGCCGTGCTGGATGCGCTGCTGGACCTGTCGTGGCAGGGCGCGCAGCAACTATTCGCGCTGCAAGAGCAGGCCATCGCGGCCGGGGCGGCCGGCGCGCCGGGTTGACCCCGACGCCGACTAGTGGTAGAATGCGCATCAGGACGATTTGTATTCTGAATCAAGGAGGATAACGAGCATGGCAAACACAGAACCGGCGTGGCTGACCCAGTTGTTCGACGCGGGCAAAGACCCAGCCCTCGACCTGATCCGTGCCATCCTGGACGAGGGCGATGCGGCCATCGACCCGCTGATCATGGTCTTGAACGATGAGAGCCTGCAATTTCAGGATGCCCGGGGCAGCGGCTGGACGCCCGTTCATGCCGCCCGGCTCCTGGGCCAACTGCACGCTGTCCAGGCCGTGGAACCGCTCGTGCATTGGCTGGGCGCGGAAGGCGAGGCCCTGGTCCAGGCCGTGCCGATGGCGCTGGCCCGCATCGGCGAGCCGGCTCTGGCACCCCTCATGGCCTATGCCCGCGATACGTCGCACAACCTGATGGCCCGGGCCGCTGCGCTAGAAGCCCTCACCCGCATGTGCGGCCCCTATCCCCAGTTCCAGGACCAAATAGTGGACTATTTGCTCGAGATCGTGCGCGGCGAGGAGCGCGGTGAGAACGAGTTTCGCGCCTTTGCCGTGGTCAACCTGTGCGACATCTCGGACAACCGCGCCTGGGACGACATTCACAATGCCTACAGGCAGAACCGCGTGAGCAAACGCCTCATCACGGTGAACGAGGCCCGGGAGAATATGCTGGCCCGGGGCGGCAACTGGAAGCTCGGTGAGGCCGCCGGCAGCGTCCTGGCCCTGTACGAATCGCCGGCGCACGAGGCCAGTCCCCGCGCGGTGCGCCAGCAGCCAGTTGTCTCGGAGTTGGGCACCGAGTTTACCGGCGTGGGTCGCAACGACCCGTGCCCCTGCGGCAGCGGTAAAAAATTCAAAAAATGCCACGGCCGCTAATCGGCCGCGGACGCTGACCGAATGATGTGTGAGGGGCATATGCTAAACCCACCTCGCGTGTACGTCACCCGCCGTATCCCAGACGCCGGCCTGAACATGGTGAGGCCGGCATGTGACGTTGCCCTGTGGCCCGGCGACGAGCCGCCCCCCTACGAAACCATCATTGACGAGGCGCGCGAGGCCGACGGCCTGCTCTGCCTGCTCACCGACCGCATCGACGCGGCATTGATGGACGCGGCCCCGCGTCTGCGCGTCATCAGCCAGTATGCCGTGGGCGTGGACAACATCGATCTGGCGGCGGCCACCCGGCGTGGCATCGTGGTGGGCAACACGCCCGACGTCCTCACCGACGCCACGGCCGACATGGCCTTTGCCCTGCTCATGGCCGCGGCCCGGTGGCTTGTGGAAGGCGTCAAGTATGCCCGGGCCGGCCGCTGGCGCACCTGGGGACCGCTTACCCTGCTGGGCCAGGACATACACGGCGCAACGTTGGGCATCGTAGGGTTGGGCCGCATCGGGCAGGCCGTGGCCCGGCGCGCCCGGGGGTTCGACATGCGCGT
Organism: Chloroflexota bacterium; assembly: GCA_018823415.1. Taxonomy (GTDB): domain Bacteria; phylum Chloroflexota; class JAHJIN01; order JAHJIN01; family JAHJIN01; genus JAHJIN01. Next base: position 14,865 of record JAHJIN010000507.1, read on the forward strand.
GCTGTACCACGATTGCCAGCGCAGCGCCGCCGCCGAGCGCGAGTTTGGCCCCTCCTGCACCGACCTGGACACACTCCTGGCCGAGAGCGATTTCGTGACCCTGCACGTGCCGCTGACCCCGCAGACCCATCACCTCATCGGCGCGGCCCAGTTCCGCCAGATGAAGCCCACGGCCGTGCTCATCAACACCTCGCGCGGCCCGGTAGTGGACCAGGAGGCCCTGGTGGCGGCCCTTCGCGCCGGCACCATCGGCGGCGCTGCCCTGGACGTGACCGACCCGGAGCCGCTGCCGGCCGATCATCCCCTCCTGGCGTTGCCCAACGCCATCGTCACGCCCCACATCGCCAGCGCCAGCGTGAGCGCCCGCAACCAGATGGCGGTCCGGGCCGCCGACAATCTGTTGGCCGGCCTGCGCGGCGAACTCCCGCCCTTTTGCGTCAACCCTGAGGCGTTGGAAAACCGGGCCACACGCGATGCCTGACATGCCCTCCCGCCTGCTTGTCGCCACCAACAACCTGCACAAGCTGGACGAATATCGCGACATCCTGGCCGGCCTGCCGCTGGACCTCATCACCCTGGCCGACGTGGGCATTAACGCCGACGTGCCCGAGACCGGCGACACGTTCGAGGCTAACGCGGTCCAAAAGGCGGCGGCCTATGCCCGGATGAGCGGCTTGCTCACCCTGGCCGACGATTCGGGCCTGGTGGTAGACGCGCTGGGTGGCGAGCCGGGCGTCTATTCGGCGCGCTGGGGTGGGCGCGACATGCCCTATCCCGAACGGCACCGGCGGCTTCAGCAGCTTTTGGCCGACGTGCCCTGGGCGCAGCGAAAGGCGCGCTTTGTGTGCGTCATCGCCCTGGTGGCGCCGGGCGGCTCGGCACGCACGGTTGAGGGGGTGTGCGAGGGGTTTATCGCCCACGAGCCTCGGGGCACCGGCGGCTTTGGCTATGACCCCATGTTCTACTTGCCCGAATACGACTGCACCATGGCCGAACTGCCGGCCGAGGTCAAGAACCGCATCAGTCACCGAGGCCGGGCCGGGGCCGCCGCGCGAGCGCTCTTGACGGTTGGTGAGGGATAGAGTATACTTTGCTCACAACACGGGGCGTAGCGCAGTTGGTTAGCGCGCAGCGTTTGGGACGCTGAGGTCGTCGGTTCGAGTCCGACCGCCCCGACCAGTTGATGACCGGCCCGCTCCTTTGGGAGCGGGCTTTTTTGTTCGAGAGTCCAATAGCGCCCATTGACGCGCGTGAAATTGAACGTTCCGCCCCTGCCACTGGTATAATACATGACCACTGTCGAATGCTATCAGAGCCTAACGTAACGGTTGTGCAATCAGCGGCCGAATCGTGGAAATCGGCCTGAAATCGCAAGATTTTCGGACCTTACCAAGTGAATCCAAATGCGGTATGCTTATCACCATTCCAAGGATAGGAGGGGATGGCGATGAGCAAAGACGACACACGGATCCAAGACACCCAGCATGCGTTTCTGGTAGTCTGGGGCTGGTTCGCTGAGCATATTGGTCTGATTCAGGCCCTGCAAAAGGTGCCCCTGCACCAGAAAAAGTACACGCACACGCCCCAGACGAAGGTGCTGGAGTTCCTGGTGGCGATCTTGGGCGGGCTGGAGTATTTACAGGATATCAGCCAGGCCGCGCACCCGCTGGATATGGACCAGGCCGTGGCGGAAGCCTGGGGGCAACCAGCTTGGGCCGACTACTCGGGCGTGAGTCGCACCTTGCGGGCCCTGAGTTGGGACGAAGCGCGAGCCTTGGCTCAGGTGCTGGACCAAGTCAGCCAGCCGCTGATCCAATCCGAACTGGATCTCCTGTGCGCGCGGCGGCAGCGCGTCCGGTACGACGCCGATCTGACGGGGCTGCCGGTCCATACGCATCAAGCTAAGCCGTACTGTGCATGGCAAGTAGTTTCTGGCAAGTGGTAATGTGTTTCTGGCGTTTCTCCTTCTGCCCAAATCGAAGCATTTTGGTCACGATACCATCGAGCA
>JAHJIN010000053.1 GCA_018823415.1 Chloroflexota bacterium
CCCTGAAGGCCAACCTGCGGGAGGCTCCGGCAGAAAGGAGCTGCCCGTGACCCAGAAATCTACCCCCCGGCCCTACCGCGCCTACCTGCTGCGCCTATGGCAGGAGGCCCCGGACCGGCCCTGGCGCGCTTCATTGCAAGAAGCCGTCACCGACCAGCGCCACGGCTTTGCCGACCTGGACCGCCTGCTGGCCTTCTTGCAGGACCAGACCCGTTTGCAGGAGCAAACGTGCTCGCCGCCGGCGCCGAGGTCGGCCGCGCCGAGTTCGGCGGCACAGGAAGGAGGTGCTGACCTAACCCATTGACGATTGACCATTGACCATTAGCAATCAGCCATTCACGAGGAGGAAAAACATGAAACACGCACGAACCAAGACCGCACTACGACTATTGGCGCTCCTGACCATCCTGGCGCTGCCGGTCATTGGGCTGGCGGGGCCAGTAACCAGCGCGTCCGCCGCGCCGCCAGCACGGCCGGCGACGCCCCAGCTGCTCCAGTTCACCGCCGGCGGGCACGTGCTGGGCTTTGCGCCCGCCGCCGCCTGGCTGGCCACCGGCAGCCACGCCCTGCGCGTGGGCTTTGCAGGGGCCCACGCCGTGACGCCGGCCAGCGACACCCCGGCCGCCACGGACGGCCAGGCCGCTCCCCTGACCCGCGTCACCTACACGAACCTGTGGGCCGGCGTCAGCCTGACCTACGAGGCCGCTGACGGCGCAGTCGTGAAAAGCACCTACCACCTGGCCCCGGGCGCCGACCCGGCGCAGATCCGCCTGCGCTACAACGCCCCGGCCGAGATCCAGGCCGATGGCAGCCTGAGCCTGGCCTTTCAAAACGGACAGATGACCGAGTCCGCCCCGGTGGCCTGGCAGGACGTGGCCGGCCGGCGCGTGCCGGTGGCCGTATCTTTCCAGGTTCGCGGGCAGACGGTGGGCTTTTGCCTGAGCGACTATGACCCAGCCTATCCCCTGGTCATCGACCCGACCCTGACCTGGAACACCTTTCTGGGCACGACGACCGATGATACGGCCTATGGCATCGCCGTGGACGGCAGCGGCAACGTCTATGCGACCGGGTACTCGTGGGGTACCTGGGGCTCGCCGGTGCGGGCCTACACGGGCAGCGTTGATGCCTGGGTCGCCAAGCTGGCCAGCGACGGCAGCCTGACCTGGAACACTTTTCTGGGTGGGACAGCTATTGACCAGGGCTTTGGCGTCGTCGTGGACGGCAGCGGCAACGTCTATGTGGGCGGGTTCTCGGGCGCCACCTGGGGCTCGCCGGTGCGGGCCTACACGGCCGGCTATGACATCTTTGGCGCCAAGCTGGCCAGCGACGGCAGCCTGATCTGGCACACCTTCCTGGGCGGGGCGGCCGGTGACGATGGCGGGGCCATCGCCCTGGACGGCAGCGGCAACGTCTACCTGCGAGGGCGCTCGTCCGGCACCTGGGGCTCGCCGGTGCGGGCCTACACGGCCGGCTTTGACATCTTTGCCGCCAAGCTGGCCAGCGACGGCAGCCTGACCTGGCACACCTTCCTGGGCGGGGCGGGCAATGAAATGGACGAGAGAGGGGGCATCGCCGTGGACGGCAGCGGCAACGTCTATGTGGTCGGGTACTCGAACGCCGCCTGGGGCTCCTCACCGGTGCGGGCCTACACGGCCGGCCAAGACGGCTGGGCCGCCAAGCTGGCCAGCGACGGCAGCCTGACCTGGCACACCTTCCTGGGTGGGGCGAGCAATCAAATGGCCTCCGGCATCGCCGTGGACGGCAGCGGCAACGTCTATGTGGCCGGGTACTCGAACGTCACCTGGGGGACATCACCAGTGCGAGCCTACACGGCCGGCAATGATGGCTGGGCCGCCAAGCTGGCCAGCGACGGCAGCCTGACCTGGCACACCTTCCTGGGTGGGGCGAGCAGTGACCAGGGCTTTGGCATCGCCGTGGACAGCAGCGGCAACGTCTACGTGAGCGGACTATCGGGCGCCACCTGGGGCGCCCCGGTGCGGGCCTACACGGCCGGCAATGATGTCTGGGCCGCTGCCGTGGACAGCAGCGGGGCGTTGTTCTGGAACACCTTCCTGGGCGGGGCGGGCAGTGACGTTACCTATTCTGGCCAGACCATCACCTTGGACGGCAGCCGCAACGTCTACGTGGCCGGGTACTCGTCCGCCACCTGGGGCGCCCCGGTGCGAGCCTACACGGCCGGCAATGACGCCTGGGTTGCCAAGATGTCCTCGCCCACGGCGGTCGAGCTGGCGTCCTTTGACGCGGCAGGGGACGAGGGTGCGGCGCCGGTGGCGGTGGGCCTGGTGCTGGTGCTGGGCGTCGCCGTGGCCGGCGCGGCCTGGCGCGTATCCCGCCGCCGCTAACGCCATCTCGTAGGGGCGAGATGACCTCGCCCCTACCACCACAATCAACCAACCCGTAGGGGCGCGGTAGTCGCGCCCCACCCACCCACATCAAACCAACAAGGAGATTCTCATGACCAAGCAAGCATACACCAAGCCCCAGATCGAGCAGGTCAAGCTGGTGCCCACGGAAGCAGTACTCGGCGGTTGCAAGACCGATACCAGCGAGGTGGCCCTGGGGAGCTATTGCAATAGCACCTGTCCCACCATCGGCACATAAGGGCGCGTCAAGTAGGGGCGCGGTGGCCGCGCCCCTACCCCACCCAGAAAGGAGGCGCCCGTGACCCCGGAACCCACCCCCCGGCGCTATCACGCCTACCTGCTGCGCCTGTGGCAGGAGACCCCGGACCGGCCCTGGCGCGCCTCATTGCAAGAAGCCGTCACCGACCAGCGCCACGGCTTTGCCGATCTGGACCGCCTGCTGGCGTTCTTGCAGGATGAGACGCGCTCGCCGCCGCCCGGCGCACCGCCCGGGCTGCGAGGAGGTGCTGACCCACCCAGTTGACCATTAGCAATTAGCCATTCACGAGGAGGAAAACATGAAACACGCACGAACCAAGACCGCATTACGACTATTGGCGCTCCTGACCATCCTGACCCTGGTGGCCGCCGGCCTGGCGGCAGCGCCGGTCCAGGCCGCCACCACACCCGGGGGAGCCGCCAGCGCCCCGGCC
>JAHJIN010000508.1 GCA_018823415.1 Chloroflexota bacterium
CCCGGCGGCCCTGCGCCACGGACGCTGGGAGGCGTTCGTCGCCCGGCCGAGCCTGCTGCGCCTGCTCGACCTGTGGGAACTGGCGGCCGACCCGGCCGAGCGGGCTGCGCTCATGCCGCACGCCGCCGCGTACCTGCAAGATTATGGGACACAGCCTCCGGCCGGGTTGGTTGGCACGCTGGGGATTGGCGATGGTCTCGAGCAGCCGGCGTGGATCGGCCCGGCTGTCCTCGCCCATGCCTATCTGCTCGCCGGCGATTGGGCCGCAGCGCAGCGCCTGGTGGCCCGGGGCCAGGTGCTGGGCTGGAGCAGCACCGAAAACGCCCAGGGGCTGGTGGTGGCGGCCAGCCTGGTGCTGCTATCGGGCCAATCGTTGGGCGCGTTACCCGCGAACCTGGCCCAGGTCTGGCAGTGGGGACTGCAATACAGCGTCGTGGTCTGGGGTGAAGACAAAACCGGGGTGATCCAGCGGTTGGAGCGTGCCTACGCGGAACAATTCCCCCTGGTCCGGTTGAGCGCCGAGCAGCAGGCGCGCCTGCTGGCCTGGTGCCTGGATGTGGCGCAGCAGCGGGCCAACGCCATCGTGGGCAACCAGCATCGCCGCAGCTATGGCCAGGCCGCCGTGTTGATCGTGGCTGGCGCCGAGGTGCTGCGGCGGCGGGGCGACCCGACCGCTGCCGAGGCGCTGGTGAGCGCGGTGCGCCAGCGCTTTCCCCGGCATCGCGCTTTCCAGGCCGAAATGGACACCGCGCTACGGCGCCGGTCGCCGGGAGGATGACCATGCTACCGATCGTGAAACAGTTTGACGCCCTGACCCGTGACCAGATCCGGGCGCTGCGCCCGGGCACGTGGGGCGATTCCGAACTCCTGGACGTGCTGCAGCATTTCGAGACTGGGGTCAAGGACCGGGACCGGGCGATGGCCGTGGCCGAGCTGATCCTGCGCTCGCCGCAGGTGGGCGACGTGGACTATTACATGCTGTACTTGAACCTGCTGGGCTACTATCGTTGGAACCGCGACTTTGCGGCCGCGCTGCGCTGGGCCCACGCCCTCGTCGCCCACGACGAGCAGCACGAAGAGGGCTGCAACCGCGCCAACACCGCCCGCGACCTGGCCGAGACCTATCTCGAGGCCGGCGATCTCAACACTGGCCTGGCGCTGTTCACGCGCCTGGCGCGGGCGATCCCGGCCGACATCTGGAACTATAACGTGTTGGGCTTGGCGTTGCCCCGGGCTGGGCTGCCCGGCCTGGCGCTGGAGGTGCTGGATTATGCCCTGACGATCAGCGGCTCGGGCGACCCGGAACGCCTGCAAGGGCAGTTGACCGATATGCGCCGCCGCACGGCTGAGGCCATGACCGCCACGCCCGACCGCACCGCCGAGGTGGACCCGGCGGTGCTGACCGCGTTTCGCGCGGCGTTGCTGCCGCCCCCGGCGCCCCCACCGGCGCGCGAATCAGCCACCCCCTATCTGGAGCCGGTGGCGCAACTGCTCACCAGCCCGCCCGGTGCTGCGGCTCTCGAAAACGCCGCGCCGAACCCGGTCCTGATCCCCGAGCTGATCCGGTTGGCCTTTGACCCCACTCTCCCGGTCGATGGCGCCCCGGCGCGTGCCATCGCCATCCTGCGGGCCTGGCGGGACGCCCCGGCCGCCGAGTTGGGCGAACTAGCGGCCTGGCTGGACCGCGCCACCGGCCGCGGAGCGTGGCGCACCGAGCTGCTCTCCTCGCACTGCGGCAAGGTGGGCGGCTACACCACTCCCGAGCTGGAAGCCATCGCCGCCGATGGGCACTATTCGGTCTATATCCGTTCGTCGGCCACGGAGAGCCTGGTCGAGCGGGCGGAACGAGCGCCGGCCCAGCGGGAGCGCATCGTCGCCCTGATGCGCACGCTGCTCACCCGCCCGGAAGCCGATACCGCCGGCGAAGAAACGTTCGTGGGGTTCCTCATCGGCGACATCCTCGACCTCGACGCCCGCGAGTTGTATCCCGCCATCCAGCGCGCCTTTGCCCAAGACCGGGTAGACACTTCGGTTATCGACTTGCTGGATGTGCATCGGCGCTGGAACCTGGCGCCTCTGCCCATGCCCCAGCGCCGGTCAGATGGCTTGCATCTGCGGCTGCGCTGCACGGCCTGCGACCGGGTCCGGGAGCATTTCGTCCAGCACGTCCTGCTGGACGTCGGGACGCTGGAGCAGCAGGTGCGGGGCGACCCCGTGGCCTATGATCCCTACATCATGGACCACGAGATCGTGTGCCCCAAGTGCGGCGCTGTGGACCGCTATGCCATGACGTCGCAGGCTCACCTGGCCCTGACCGTGTTGCCCAGAGGCGTCAATGATCTGGCCGATCTGCTGGCGGGGAAAAAGTCGGCGGCCGACCTGCCGCCCAATCCACGGCTCCACTCTTTTCGCACGCACGTGTTTGGGCAACCCATGCACCCGCTCGCCGGGCTGGCCGAATATCGCCGGTGCATCGCGGCCCAGCCCCGGGATGCCAAGCTGCACATGCGGATGGGGACGCTGCTGCGCACGATCTATCGCTACCCCGAGGCGCTGGCCGCACACCGCCAGGCCTATGTGCTCAACCCCCACGACGCCGAGATCGCGCTGACGCGGGGCATGAGCGAGCACGATTTCGGCGACCGGGCCGCGGCCAAAGAGATGTACGAGCGGGTGCTGGCCCTGGAGCTGCGGGGCCGCGGGCGCTGGGTCCGGTCGGACACATGGGCCGGCGCTGCGGCCGAGGGCCTGGCCCGGCTCAAACGGCGCCAGTCGAGCCCCAGCGCGCTGGCGGCCCCGGCCC
>JAHJIN010000054.1 GCA_018823415.1 Chloroflexota bacterium
GGCCGGCGGGTGTGGCGCCCGGGGAGCCGGGTAGGCAGCCGCCAGCGACCACGAGCGCCAGCACCAGCAGCGCCACCAGGGTGGGCCAGGGCGCGCGACCGGGCCACATCATGCGCTGTCGCCATCCTGGGGCGCTCGTTCCAGGGGCTTTTCCTCCTTGGCAGCGCGCAGCAGATCCTTCATGCCGGCCAGGTGCTCCTGCCCCTGCGCCATGTCACGCCCCCGTCCGTCCATCTCGTGATGCAGCCAACCGGTCCACAGTTGATGCTCGCGGTTGATGCGCTCGGTAAACTGCTGCCGCGTCTCGACAAACTCTTCTTGCACCTGGGCGCGCCACTTGTCGATGCCCCTCAGTATATCCAAGTCCTGGGCACGGCGGTCCTCGCGTTCCTGCTCCCGAGCCTGGGCTGTCTCATCACGGTGCAGCTTGTACTGATCCATGAACTGCTGCCACTGCAAATCCTGTTTTTCATCGTGGCGCCGGCGGTCCGCCATCTGCTCCTGCATAGCGATGTCCTGGTTGGTCCAATCCAGGCCGCGCTCTTCCCAGCGCTCCCAGACCCGGCGCTGCTCCACGCGCCACGTCTCCAGGGCCTCGATGCGGGCAACCTGAGCCTCGGCCCGGCGCCCCTGTTCCTCCACCAGCTTGGTGCGAGCCAGGATGGCCTTGCTCTGATCCAGGGTCTCTTCCACCAATTTCTGGGCTACGGTGGCGGCCTCGGTGCTGCGGCGGCTGCGCTCCTCCACCACCTTGAACTGTGCCTGGCGCGCCCCTTCGGCGCGCTCCACCTCGCTCATTCGCAGATCGATAGTCTTGACCTGCTGCGCCAGACGGGGGGTTATCTCTTCCAGCAAGAGAGCCCGTGCGGCCATGCTCTCGCCATCATGTTCCAGACCCGCAATCCGCTGTTCCTGCTGTACCAGAGACTGCCGTGCGGCCTCTAACTTGGCCTCCTGGAACTGACCGACCCGGCTTTCCTTGAATTCTTGTTCCAGGTTCAGCACTTGTTGGCGCAGCTCGTTAAAGGCCTTGTGCTGACGCTCCTCTTCGACATCGCGCAGCCGAGCCGCCTGACTCACCATCTTTTCCTGCTGGTCCATGCGCTGCTGGAGCAGCTCGATGTGGTCCCGGGCCTGCTTGAGTGCCTCTTCCAGACGCAGGTTCTTGCGCGCCAGGCTGGTGGTCTGATCCAGGTTCTCCTGAAACTGCCGCAGCAAGGCACCCTGTTCGCGAAGCTGCATGGACAGGACTTCGATCTGACGGCCCAGTTCCGAGACAAGTGCCTTGTCGTTCTTGCGCTCAGCGTCCAGCCATTCGACGAGTTTCAATGCCCGGGTGAGATCGGTCTGTTCGTCGCTCAAGGCTACCTCCAAATGGGGATTTGACTGCTGGTTCATATTCTACCACATCGCAGGCTTGAGGTAAAGCCGGCCCTTGACAGTGGGCCAAGGTTCACGTATCATGCGGCCCAGAACAAACGCGGAGATAACAAGCATGTATGACGTGATCGTGGTGGGGGGCGGACACGCCGGCTGCGAGGCGGCATATGCGGCGGCCCGATTGGGCTGCCGCACGCTCCTGTTGACGATGAATATCGACCTGCTGGCGGCCATGCCGTGCAACCCGTCGGTGGGCGGGCCGGCCAAGGGCCATCTGGTGCGCGAGATGGACGCGCTGGGTGGGGCCATGCCCCAGGCGACCGACGCCACATTCATCCAGATGCGCCTGCTGAACGCCAGCAAGGGGCCGGCGGTCCAGGCCCTGCGTGCCCAGTGCGACCGGCAACTCTACCGCGTGGCGATGCGGCACCTGCTGGAAGCCCAGCCCACGCTGGCCTTGCGCCAGGCCATCGTGACGGACGTGCTGGTGCAGGACGGGCAGATTCGCGGGATACGCACCAGCCTGGGCACCGTGTTCGAGGCCCGGAGCGTGGTGCTCACCACCGGCACATTCCTGGCAGCGCGCATCATGACCGGCGACGTGGTCACGCCGGCCGGCCGCGCCGGCGAGTTCCCGGCCGTGGGCCTGTCAACTTCCCTGCGGGACCTGGGCCTGACCCTGGGCCGGCTCCAGACCAACACCCCACCCCGCATCGACGCCCGCACCGTGGATTTCAGCCAGACCATCGTCCAGCCCGGCAGCGAGACGCCGCTGTACTTTAGCCGGGCCTATCGCGAGGCAGACCCACCGCGGCCCGGCTACCCGGCCGCGCTCACCGGCATCCACCCGGCCTACCCCATCCCCCACCAGACTGCCTGGCGGCCCCAGGTGCCGTGCTACATGGTGCACACCACCGCCGATACACACCGCGTGGTGCGCGACAACCTGGCCCGCTCGCCCATCGCCTCCGGGTTCATCGAGGGACTGGGGCCGCGTTACTGCCCCTCCATCGAGGAAAAGCTGGTGCGCTTCCCGGACAAGGAAAGTCATCAACTGTTTCTGGAGCCGGAAGGGTTCGCCACGCCCGAGATGTACGTCCAGGGCATGTTCACCGCCATGCCGGTGGAGGTCCAACTCGCCATGCTGCGCAGCGTCCCGGCCCTGCGCGGCGTCGAGATAGTCCGCCCCGGCTATGCTGTGGAGTACGATTACGTGCCGTCCAGCCAGTTGCTCCCCACGCTAGAAACCCAGCGCGTGCGGGGGCTGTTCCATGCCGGGCAGATCAATGGCACGTCGGGCTATGAAGAGGCTGCCGCGCAAGGGCTGGTGGCCGGGGCCAACGCCGCCCTCCACGCCCTGGACCGCGAACCGCTCGTGCTGCGGCGCGACCAAGCCTACATCGGCGTGATGGTGGACGACCTCATCACCAAGCCCATCGACGAGCCGTATCGCATCATGACCGGCCGGGCCGAGTTCCGGCTCTTATTGCGTCAGGACAACGCCGACCTGCGTCTGGCCGACGTGGGACACCGGGCCGGGCTCATCGCCGACGCGCGCTACCAGGACATCGAGGCTCAACGCGCTGCCATCGCAGCCGAACTGGATCGGCTGACCGGCGTCACCGTGCGCCCGGCCCCGGCGGCCGAGGCAGTGAACGCACTTCAATTCTTGCGCCGGCCCGGCGTGGGCTATGCCGACGTGGCAGCCCTCGCCCCGCCGCCCGCGCCTCTTGCGCCCGAGACCGCCACCGAGGTCGAGGTCGAGGCCAAGTACGCGGCCTACATCGACAAGCAGCGGGACCAGGTGGCACGCATGCGCTCACTGGAGGACCGGCACATCTCGCCGGACCTGGATTACGACGCCGTGCACGGCCTGCGCAACGAGGCCCGGGACCGGCTTGGCACGGCCCGGCCGGCCACCGTGGGGCAGGCCAGTCGCATGGCCGGCGTCAACCCGGCCGACATCGCTGTGCTGCTCGTGCACTTGGAACGTCGGAAATCGAACGCGCAATTCACCGCGGAGAACACAGAGCACGCAGAGATTTCTTGATTGCCTCTGCGCCCTTGGCGCTCTCTGCGATAAGGTCCGAATCATACCCATGAAAAGACGAATCCGGATCGGGGCCAAGCTGGCGCTGTTGGGCTTGATGCTGACCATGATGGCCGGCCTGGTGCCGATCCCCCTGAACATCCCGCCCACCCCCATTGCCCCGCACCTGAGCGTTGGCATCCACACGCTGCGCCTGGGCGACGATGACCTGCGCCTCATTCGCGGGGCCGGGTGCGACTGGGCCATGCAGGTGTTTAGCTGGCGGGAAATCGAGCCGCTGCCCCAGGATTATCATTGGGAATATGCCGATAGCGTGGTGCGGGCCTGCGATTATTACGGGGTCGACCTTATCGTCCGGCTGGACCAGCAGCCCGAGTGGGCCGCGCCGGAAGCGGTCTTTCCTGAGGGCGGACAGGCCCCGCCGGCTGACCTGGACACGTATGGCGACTTTTGCGCCACCGTCGCGGCGCGCTACCGGGGCCGCGTGCGGGCCTATGTGGTCTGGAACGAGCCGAACTTGGCCCGCGAATGGGGCGAAGTCCGGCCCGACCCGCTGGCCTACATGGACCTGCTGCGCGTGGCCTATCGCCGCATCAAGGCCGCCGACCCCGACGCCCTGGTGGTGAGCGCCGGGTTGTCGCCCACCAACGAGAACACGGCCCGGGCCATGGACGACCGGCTCTACCTGCGCATGATGGCCCAGGCCGATCTGGCCCAATCCTGCGACGTGGTGGGCGTCCACGCCTACGGGTTCGCGTATCCGCCGGACGACCCGCGCGGCGCGCACCAGGACCTGAACCTGGCCCGGGTGCTGGACCTGCACGACGTCCTGGCCGCATACGGGGGCGCGGCCACGCCGGTGTGGGCGTTGGAATACGGCTGGACCACCAACACGCTGAACCCGGACCTGGCCTGGATGAGCGTGACGCCGGCGCAGCAAGCCGAGTACGTGGCCCGGGGGCTAGAACGCATCTATGAGGAGTGGCCCTGGCTGCACCTGGTCTGCGTGTGGAACCTGAGCCGGGGCCTGCCGCCAGAGGACGAAAAGCGCTGGTACAGTCTGCTGGATGATGCGGGGCAACCCAACGCCACCTATCACGCGCTGGCGACGCTGCCCAAGCGCACCGATGTGCCGGAGGCGGCCCGCCTGCGCGATGGGATTGTGACAACTCTCGCCGGCCTGTGGACGCGGCCGGACCCGCTCGTGGACGTGCTGGCACGTGACGTGGTGATCCGCATCGGAGAAGTGGACGAGTGGTATCCGCACTGGGCCCGGCTCCACTGGCAGAAAGGCTCGTCGTTGGCGTGGGAGGGGGACTTTTACGTGCGCGAGCCGGGCACCGGGCCGTGGACGCTAGAGTTGGAAGCCATGCAGGTGGACGACTGGGGAAATGCCGTGACCATCAACGGGCAAGCTCTGGAACCGCCGGTGCTGCCGGCCCAGGGCTGGGGGTCCGAGTGGGTGACGGTGCGATTGCGAGTGCCGGCCGGCGTGCTGCGCCCGGGCCTGAACACCATCCGCTTCCAGGTGAGCCGCCGCCTACCCATTCACCAGGACGATTGGGCCGTGTGGGAGAGTATCCAGTTCCGAAACGTGCGCCTGCGGCCGGATTGAAATCGCACGCCGTCAAACTGCAATTACACTCGGTCAAACTGCAATTGCGTTTACCCTAACCTGTGCGAGCCAGAGCCAAGCAGGAAATTTAACCGCCGAGAACGCCGAGACCGCGGAGCAGACAAAGCAAAAACTCTGCGCCCTCAGCGTGCTCTGCGGCTAACCCTTGTCCCTGGGGGCCTGCTACTCGACGCTGAAATACTCGCCTACGTATTCGAGCGCGGCCTCTCGTGCGGCCCGGGCCAGTTCCACCGGGTCACGTTCCCAGTACGCCGGTCGGAACAATTCCACCGTGCAGGGCTTGTCATAGCCGATGTGCCGCAGCCGGATGAGAATATCGTCCAGGGGCAGCACGCCCTCGCCGGGCAGCAGGCGATGCGCGGCCTTGAGCGTCTCGCGGGGCCGGTCCTCCACGTCGCACAGATGCACCAGGTCAATGCCCTCTTGCGGTACATCCAGCATGCCCTTCAAGTCAGACCCGCCGATGTAGAACTGGCTGACGTCCAGCACCAGGCCCACGTTGCCCCGGCCGGCTTGCTTGACCACCTCCCAGCCCTGCGCCAGCGTCCGCACCGAGGACCCGGGATAACCCAGGAACTCGAACCCCACGCGCACGTCATGACGCCCGGCGATACTTCCCAGGTCTTGCAGCACGCGCACCGTCTCGGCACGCACCTCGGCCCACGACGTATCGGCCGGCGCGGGGCCGGGCGTCACCACCACGTCCCGGCACCCCAGCGCCGCAGCCGCTTTGGCGAGTTGGCATAGCCGGGCCTGCACGTCGACGTATTCATTCGGTGGTCGAAACGTGACGCCCATCACCGCGCCAATGGCAATCGGCTGGATGCCCTGGGCCTCAAACGCCGCGTGCAGTTCCTCGATGGTATGCTCCTGGAGGTACGTGTCCAGTTTGGACGCCGCGATCTCGAATGCGCGAAACCCGGCCGCGCCGGCCGCGGCAATATCGGCCGGCATGGGCGTGTGCATGATGGTCGCGCCGCTGAGGGCCAACAGCATGATAATCTCCTTTGCCTAGCGATAATCCAGCAGCACCACCTCGGTCGCGGCCGGCAACGTGTCCCGTTCTACGGTGAGCCGGTCCTTCACCGACACCTTGCCCACGCCCATCGCCTGCAAAAAGTCATCCACCGGGGCCAGTGGAAAGTTGAGGGCGGGGGTCTTGTAATGCATGGGGATGACGATGCGAGGCCGGACCTGGCGCACCAGATCCGCCGCCTGCCGGGCGTCCAGGGTGTAGGTGCCACCCACCGGCGCCATCAGCACGTCCACCCCATCGAGTGCCTCGAGCTGCGGCGCAGATAGCGGGTGCCCCAGGTCGCCCAGGTGACACATGCGCACGTCGTCCATGGTCACGCAGTAGACCATGTTGGAACCGCGTTTCTGACCGCCCACCTCGTCGTGGTGCGTGGCAATGCCGGTGATGGCGATGCCGCGCACGGTGTGCGGGCCGGGCGTGCGCACCACCTGGGGATTACCGCGCACGCCGGCCACATAGCCGTGGTCCCGGTGCTCGTGGCTCAGCGTGACAATGTCGGCCGTGGGATACGGCAGCTTGTAGCCTATGGTCTCGTTATAGGGGTCCATGACCAGCCGGACCCCTTGCCGGTCCTGCAACAGAAAACACGCATGACCCAACCACTTGATGTCCATGTACCGACCTCCCTCTCGATCGTTCCAGTTGGACCACAATCCAACAGGCCAATCCAGCGTAGCTCGTGATCGCAGACTCGTCCCTTGCGAGGCATCAGTGGGTTGCGCAGGTGAGACAGGGATCAAACATCCTGACGCAGCGCGCCACGAGTTCCTCGCCTTCTTTCGACAAGCTATCCCCCTCGACGTGGCGCCCGGCCAGGTCTTTTAGCACCAGGTTGATGTATGCGTTGTTGAATTGTGTGGCGACCAAAAGCCTCATGCGCTCCATGGTCCCCCGGCTGATCGTATAGTTGTGGACCAGCACACCCCGGGGCGCCTCCACCACGCCGATGCCCTGACCGCTTGATCCCAGATCGACATCACCGCCATCCATCTGTGTCAAATCCACGCCATTCAGGTGGCCCAGTATCTGCTTGGCGGCCCAAAAGATCTCCAGAAGCCGACAGTCGTCGAGGCGATTCAAGCCAAACAATGCCGGATCGCCCAGTTGCCTGGTCAGTTCCTGGTCTGCCAGCTCTGGATCGTCCCTCACGCCTCCCTCCTGAAGAAATCGAGAGAGAGGCCCCACAAAGAGTATGCCGTCGGGAAAGCCCAAGTCGGTAAGATAGGGAAACTTGGCAAGGGACCAATCGACCCGCATTTCCGAGATGTGATCGCCAAATGTGGCAGGGTCGAATTCCTTTATGACCTGTCCCGCTCTATCCAAGGCCCTGAAGCACTGCTGCCCGGGCCGGCTATCATAGGTCAAAAAGTTGACGCGATGTTCCGCGGGAAAGGGGACAAGCTGCTCGTCCTGAGATTGCTGGCCCAGGCGATCGATCATCTGCCCGGCAGTCTCCTTGACCTCCGTTGCGATACGACGGATCTCTTCCAGGTCTTCCGCTGTGGGAGGAATGTAAAAACGCCCCACTCCCATGGCCACGGAATGAACAGCGCGCTTCCCCACAATCTCTACAATGCGATTGCCCGACTGGCGCAGGAAAAAGGCGTCGCTGGCGACATCTGGATACTCTTGCATCAGATCGAGGATACCCCGGGTGCCCCCCATCATGTCCGGCAAGGTGAGGAAAAAGTAACTCAGGGCATGGCTGCTGATCCACTCGCCCAAGACCGCAATCGTCCGCAGCCGATCCACCGACTGGGGCACTGGGACTTGGAGGGCGTCTTCGATGGCCCTGAGCCCGGCTACCTGGTGCGCCGTGCAGCATAACCCGCATATCCGGGAGACGATGTGGGGCACGGCCTCGACCAGCTTGCCGTGGGTCAGTTTCTCAAACCCCCTAAAGTCTTGGACCATGAAACGCGCGGCCTTGACACGACCAGCCTCGATTTCGATGTGAATGTCGGCGTTGCCCTCGATACGGGTGGCTTTTTGCAGCAGAATGACCTTGCTCACCGGACCCTCCCCGCGCTGCCAGCCAAACGCTGCTCAAAGTCAAATAGCTGATGCCCCTGCTGGCGCAGGCGCTTGACGGCCGATCGCACCACGTCTTCCTCCAGCCGACAACGACGAGCCAGACTGGCGATCGCGACCTCTTCAAAACTGTCGCCCCCGGACATTTTGTTCAAAACCGATTTGGCAGGCCCTCGACATCCCCAGCAAGGAAGCCCGTGCTGCGGGCACACGGCCCCGCACCCACCCTGGGTCAAAAAGCCCATGCACAATACGCCCAGAGAGTTAAGACATGTCAACCCGGTCTCCCCTCGCGGATAGGCCACCAGATCAGCTACTGGCGTCTTGGTCGGTTTGCGGCTACACTGCCGGCATACTACTGATTGTGCTTCTCCCAACCCTTTGCCGATCAACTCGCCTAAAAGTTGCTGCAACATGCCGACAGCCGGCGGACAACCCGGCACATAATAGTCGACCCTGACGAAATCGTCGAGCTTGTAGGCTTGGCGAAGAAGCGCGATGCCCTCTTGCTGGTACGTGGTTCGTCCCACTCCGCCCCGGCCTGAGAGATAATAGGCAAACGCGTCGTCGGTGTGGCTATACGTCTCCTCGATGAGATCCTCGAGCTCGAACCGGTTCGCTTCGGCGGGGATGCCGCCAAAGGCAGCACAGGTTCCCCATGCAACCAGGAACCGGCTCTTGATCCTGGCCTCTTGGAGTTTCTCTGCATCTTCTTTCAGCCGCACTACCCCGTCCACCAGCGCCACGTCAGCTTCTGGAATCACATCTTGATCCATGAGCAGGGGACAGTAAACGATGTTCGCCGTCTCGAGCACCTGCGCCAGTACTTGGTCATCTAACAGCACTGCCGAACAACCAGCACAGGTGGAAAGAGACACAATAGACACTTGAGCCGGCTCGAGTCTCTTGAGCAGAGGTCGCCAGCTCCGCCGAACAGCATCCGCTGAGGCCACCGGATCGGCCAAGATCATGCTCAAATGCCGCAGTCTGGAAACCAAGTCCTGGATGATATACAAGGCCAGCTCAGGTCTGGCCGCGACTTGCTCGGCAAAGTCCTGGCGACTGATGAACATCAACTGAGTACGGGTAGTCGCCGTCGCTGTGGAGAATCGAGGTCCATCGGTGATGATCGCCCATTCGCCCAAGAGATCGCCCGGCCCCAATCGCCTTTGCACAAATCTACTCTGTCCAGCCCCCTGACTTATTTCCACGGTCCCGGTCAGGACAATGTACATGGCATCGCCGATTGCCCCTTCCAGGAATACGTTCTCACCCGGCTCGAACCATATCGACGCCTGCTCCACATCCCAGATATCAGCCAGTTCGCGGAGCGATATGTCGGCAAAAGCTTCCTTGGCCCGATCTGCTGCCAACTCGACTCCCACAGTCTGTTTCACCTGGCGGTCAGTGCGCTGAATCTTGAGGATTAGTCCTTTGAGGAGATGAAAGGTCACACCGGGGTCACGACTCACCCGCTCCAACAGCGAGGAACGCGTCAATGGGAGTAGACGGGTTGGCCGAATGGCGATCACAGTGGCGGAACGCTGCTCTTCCTGGAACAGGGCTGTTTCACCGAAAAACTCGCCCTTTCCCAGTATGGTCAGGACAGTCTCGCTCTCGCCTTGTTTGCGCGAGATTTCTACGGCCCCGGACTGGATGACGTACATCTTATCACCTGGTTCGCCTTGTCGAAAGATGACCGCGCCTCTTTCATAAACCGAACCAAACAATTCTTCGCCACTTTCCACTTGATTTCTCCTCAATTCGCATAGCCGCGTGATGCCCTACCAGTGAACTGCTTTGCTGACCTGTACTCTCGCAAGCAGCGAGGCTCGTCGCCGCTACGGCTGCCAGTCGCGCACCTGATAAATGACCACGTGCGGGTTGCGATAGACCCCGTCCAGGTACACGCCCTTCATGGCCTCCAGCTTGTACAGGCCGGCCGGGTCATAGTACATGCGCTCCAGGTCCCCCACATAGATGTACTTGACGTGATATTTGCGCAACAGGTCCAACGTCTCGGGCACGTTGGGGCTGCTGTACATGGTATACACGTCGTCGATGCGCCGCGAGACCTGGGGGGCATAGTCACCCCGCTGCTGGCGCTGGTGCCAGTCCCAGCCCACCACGGCCGGCAGCCCGGTATAGATGGACACGCGCAAATCCCAGCGATAGTTGTCGCCGGACGTGGCCTCCAGCACCACCGGCGAGCCATCCACGTGGTCTTGCAGCCAGGTGATGGCCTGATAGTCCCACACCAGCTCCACCGCATAGTCCTGGTCTTTCGGGGCGAACACGTCTTGCTCGCCCGGGGCGCGCCACACGGCATGCCAGACCGCCTGCTTCATGAACGCCATGCCGTCCAGCGTCGGCGGCGTCGCCACGAACCGGTCCTCGATCTTGGCCCGGGTCGACGTGAGCGGGTATAGCAGGCCGCCGAACAGCAACACTAGCAGCACGGCGACCCAGCCGGCCCGGAGCACCACGCCGCCAAACCTCGGAGGTTTCGGAAACCTCCGAGGTTTCCACAGCATCGCCAGCGCTGCCGCCGCCACCAGGCCCCACAGCACCCACAGTTGCAGGTAGAACTTGAACACGGTGTTCATGCGGCCAATGTCCGGCGCGACGACCACCATCTCGACGCCCCAACTGATCCCCAGGCCCATCAGGGTCATGAGCAAGAGCAGGCGCATGATAGGCGACGTGCCCGGCCGCAGGAACAATAGCCCGGCCAGCACGATCAGCGGCACCAGCGCCCCAAACAGCGGCAGTCCAGCCACCGCCAGGGCCAGCGCGGCAATGAATACCGCCGTCACGCCCATCAGCTCCAGACCATCCCAGGGCGATCGGGACCGGCTCAAGGCCCGGGCCAGCCGCACGTACCGGCCCGGCGACCGGCGTCGCAGCGCCGCGCGCAATAGCCCACCCAGCAAGCTCTGGCGGCTCAGCGCCACCACCACCAGCCACGAGGCAATGACAAACAGAAATATCCCATTGACGATGAGATAATCGCCCAGGGTAGTGTGCGGGCCGTTCCACGCCTCCAGCTTGCTATAAAACAGCGCATAGTGGTCGTGATACGGTTTGTAGAGCCACGCCGGGAGCGATGGCACGCTGCCCACCAGGTTGAGCACGTCGATAGCCAGCAGGACCGCCACGAACAGGCGCAGCGCGCTGGCCCAGCCCCACTGCCGCCGCCCTCGGACCCAGTATTGCAAGCTCAGAACCGCCAGCGTCAGCAGCAGGTACGGGGGCCAGTCCCAGGTGTTGGTGCAGCGGAGCGCGCCCAGCACGAATGCCAACGCCAGGATCTCGACCAGATCGTGAAGCGCATCATGGGCCTTGGAGATTGGGGGCTGGGGATTACGAATCAGATTGACCAGCAAGCCCAGCACGACGATGGTAAAGGGCAGCGCAATGAGATGGGCGTGCGGGTCGGCGTACAGGAACGAGAACCACGGGAACTCGTTGATGGTCTCGGGGATGACGCGCGTGGCGTTCCAATACCACCACTCGATGCGAAAGTTGAGAGACTGGCCTTCCAGGAGCACGCGCTGCAAACCTACCAACAGGTCCGAGGCACCATTGCCCCCGCCCGCTTCGCGCAGGCCGGAGAGAATCAGCCCCACCTGACCCAGGTTGCCCAGCACCGCCACGAACACGCTGCCCACCAGCCCATAAAGCCAGGCTCGCCGGCGCGGAGCCACCAGGTTGTACGCCACGCTCCAGGCCCCGCCCACGGTGAGGGCAAAGAGCGTGGGAACACACAGGTTGAACGCCACCGCCGGCACCACGCCGGCCAGCTTGATGAGCGTCGCCAGCATCAGTTGACCATAGTAATAATAGTTCATATAGCCGCCGGCGAACCACGGGTCATACGGCGGGAACGAGCTGGTCTTGATGACGGCGTTCAGATACGCGAAATCCATTGGCTTTTCGCCGCCCATGTACGGGTGCCACAGGTCCGGGTTGCCCAGGCGAATGACAATGAACAGCAGGAATGCGCCCAGGAACAGGGCCTCGCTGAACAGGATGAGGCGCCAGCGCGTGGTCAGCAACGCCCACAGGTCACGGCGGAGCGAGCGCGAGAGAAGGGCCAGGAGCGACAGGATCGCCAGGATGAGCAGGGCCAGTTGGATGGTGGACCGGGTATAGTCCAGCGGCGTGTTGTACGTGAGCAGCCACGAAACCCACGCCAGCGCCAGGATGCCCAGCGGCTTGGCGAACAGATAACCCCGGTCATCGAGCCGGCGAAACACATAGACCGTGAACGGCAGAGCCACGAGCCCCACGAGTTGCAACAGCAGGTACCAGGTGAGCTCCGGGAAACGATTCGCCAGGCCATCCCGGTCAAACAGGTCGTGCCAGGTGCCACCCAGGGTATCGGTCACGCGCTCGGTGGCGGTGAGCAAGAGGCCGTTCTTGTAGCCCGGCACCTCGATGGGCTTGAGCCGGGCGATATTGTCCCAGTCCACGTTGCCCAGCAGCGCCTCGGTCCGGGTCCGCGAATAGGCCGGCGTTTTGCGCAGCAGGATGACCTTGGGGTGGTCATAGACGGTAAACTGTTCCTCGGCGCTGTCGTCGTTGAACTCGATGGGTCCCAGGGTGGGGTACGACGTGAACGTGGCGACCGGCTCGAACCCCAGCGTGCCGTCGAACAGGTAGCGATAATAGAGCACCGTCATGGGAAAGCGCATGGGCAGGCGCGGGATCGAGTTATAGAGCCGGCCGCTGGACAAGACCATATAGTCCAACTGGTCCAGGGCATCCAGGAGCTTGGTCAGCTTGGCCGGCTCGTCCTCGTCATACAGGGTCAGGTCGGCGCCATTGTAAAAGGTATAGCCGTCCTTGCCGTCCACGCGCAGGGGCAGCGGGTCGTCCCAGTGCTCGTTGCCGATGGTGTCGCCCCAGGACCGGATGGGCGCGCCGGCCACGGCCCGCGTCACCAGGTAATAGGTCTGACCGCCCTGGAGCGATGTGGGCGCCAGTTGGAATGTCACCGCCACGCCATGCGGTTGCGACGAGGCCAACTCGACCGTTTGCTCTGCCTGGGCCAGGGCCGCCTGCCCGTCCGGCGTGACGGCAATCGTCACCTGAAAGCGTTCCGGGTCCGGGTCGCCATTCACATCTTCCAGGTGATTCATCGTCACCGCCACGGCTGTGACATCCGACCGGGGCGTGAACGCGGTCGCGTTCATATCGTCGTCCAGGCCGTAGACATAGCCATTCTGAATGGGCACCAGGAT
This sequence comes from Chloroflexota bacterium, assembly GCA_018823415.1. Taxonomy (GTDB): domain Bacteria; phylum Chloroflexota; class JAHJIN01; order JAHJIN01; family JAHJIN01; genus JAHJIN01. Next base: position 13,380 of record JAHJIN010000054.1, read on the forward strand.
GGATTGCCCATCAGCCGTGTGGATGGTGGCGCCGCTTTGCCAGTTGTCGTAAATCCAGCGCGAGGCTGTGATGCGCGTGACCGGCCGGGCATAGATTTGAATAAAGGACCAGGCCCAGGCCAGCGTGCCCACGGTGACAAACAGCGCCACGCCGATGGCGAGAGCAGAATACGCAATACGCGTTACGGAAGAGGTGTGGTGCACCTTGCCTCGCGCCCAATCCCACACTGCCACCACCAGGAACGCCGCCAGCAAGGCCAGGAAGGGATAGATGGGCAAAAAGTAGCGAACAGACTTGACAAACTGGGTGCCGATGTACAGAAACGTGGTCGTGACCCAGACCAGGGGCAGCAGATGCTCCCAGCGGCGACGCCAGATCAGTTGCGCCAACGCCAGGCCCCACCCGGCGCAGGCCGCCACGCCCAGTGGCACGCCCAGGCCCCACAGCACCATATTCTCCAGGGGAAAGAGTAGTGGCGTGCGATTGGTCCACTGATGACTGGGAGGATAGTCCACGTCACCGTTCATGAGGCCCCGAATGGACCCCATGTCGTTGAAAAACTGCTCGTTGGGCTGGATGTTGAACAGGCCCGGCCCCTGAAAGGCGTAGGGCTGAAAGACGCGAAAGGCCACGAGTATGCCAAGCAGGATGAGAAGGCCACCGGCGAACACGCGCAACAAGGTCCAGAGGTAGGGAGTCACTGGCTGACCGCTGACCGCCGGCTGCTGATCGCCCAACGGGGACCGGGACACAGAGGGCAAAGACCGAAAGAGGCGCATGATCAGGGCGGCCGCCACCACGGCCCCAAAGGTGAGCACACTGATCTTGCACGCCAGGGCCACACCCAGCGCCAGCCCCAGGAAACCATAATGCCACCAGCGCCCGCCCTCGGAGACGCGCACGGCAAAATAGAACGCCACCACCACAAAGAACGTGGTAAACGTGTCCACGGCAAAAAAGTGCGAGGTCTGGATGTTGAGCGCGGTCAGGGCCAGCAGCGCTGACGCGAGCAGGCCCACGCGCGCGCCATAAAGTCGCCGGCCCACATAGAACAGCAGCACCACCGAGCCCAGGTCGAACAAAGCCGAGAGGACCCGGCCCACCAGGTGCGCCTCACCCCAGGCGCCCAGGTCCATCAGTTCGGCCACAAACTTGGTGAAAAACAGGGGGAATGTACCATAGAAAAAGCTGTTGTAGCCGCGATTGTAGGGGCTGAGGGGCGACTCGGCGGTGTTGAAATATTGGGCCGGGTCGGCCGGCAGCTGGATAGCCGACACGACCATCGCCAGATGGCGCTCGTCGGGATGCAGGTACGTGCCTTCGTCCCAGTCTATGTTATAGAGCCGGAACGCAGCGCCCAGTAGCACAATGCCGATCAGCAATAGCGAGATGAGCAGTTCGCGTCTCTCACTTCTCATGTCTCATGTCTCATTTCTGATCCACCTCATACAGCGCCAGCATCATCACGCCCCGATGGTCCGGGATCGTGTGCCACGTGCCGCCGGGATACGCGATCTCGACCCAGGCACGCTCGGACAGGCGTTCCGGCACAAAGACAAACAGCGCGCCGCGCGTCTGGTCCACAAAGACCGGCGGCCCGGCCAGCGGTTCGGTCACGTCTCGGCCCACCGCTTCTGGCGCCAGATAGCCGATGGAGCCAAAGCCAAAGTACAGGCGCGGTGCCCCGAAAAAATAGACGGCGCGCTCGGCCGGGTGGTTCCGCAAATAGACCCCCAGGGCCGTGGCGACCTGGGCGTTCTCCCCGCCATAGATTTGCAGGGGGGTATAATCGACGAAATAGGTGCGCAAGCTCATGGCGACCAGCAGCCAGACGGTCAGGACCGGGACCACGACGCGCCACACGACCGGCCGGCCCCACAAGTCGCGACCCAGGTCCGTCAGCCGGGCCACGCCGACAGCCACCAGCAGAGCCAGGGCCGGCGCAGCGCCGGTGAGTCGCTGGCTGGACGGTGGGTTCTCGGTCAGCGCGCCGCCCAGCACCACGACGGACGCCAGCCAGAGCACCGGGATGGCATAGCGGCGCTCGCGCCAGTGGGCCAGGGCATACACAAACCCCAGCACGGCCAACGCCCCGGCCACCAGGTCCAGCAGCGGGGCCCGCAGGCCATACCACACCACGCGGTCCCAGTAGTGATTGAACGCCAGGGTCGCGTGCAGAAACTGCTCGGCCAGGATGGTCTCCAGCGGCTTGCCGGTCAGTCCCGGTTCGCGGGCCAGCCAGCCGCTCTGGACAATACCCACCGCGTTGATACGGGCGCTGAAATCGCTGGGATGCTGCACGGCAAAGAGCAGCATGGGCGCGGCAGCCACCAGGAACCCCAGGACCAGCAACGCCAATCGGCTCCAGGGCACGCGCCAGTCGCGCGGGGCCGTCAGGGCCACCAGGACCAGGACCGCGCCTAGTACCAGCGGCACCGACCGTGCCCCGGCGTAAAAGTACATCCCCAAGCCGGCCACCAGTCCACTCACGGCGAACGCGGTGGCACTGCCCCGCTGTAGGCCCCATACCAGCGCCGCCAGGGCCACGGTCAGGAACAGCCCATCGGCGATCTGGTTGGAACCCAGGCGGCTGTAGTGAATGTGATAGTGATAGCCGGCCAAAAAGATGGTGGCGATGATGGCGATGCGCCGGTCGTCGAACAGCAGCCGCGCCAGAACGTACAGAGCCGGGAGCGTGACCGCCCCCACCAACGCCCACAGGACGCGCAGCCCAAAGGCGGTGTTGCCAAATAGCCCCACCGTCACCGCCTGGACCAGGAACGACATGGTGGGCACGCCCAGCCAGCCGGTGACAAACATGTTCTGAAGTCGCCCGTCGAGGAAACGCAGCGCCTCCAGGCCCTGCGAGCCCTCGTCGCCGCCCAGGGTGGCCGGGACGGCGTCCAGGGCCACGGCGCGCAGGCCCAGGCCCACCAGTGTGACACCGGCCACCAGGACCAGCTCGCCCCAATGCGCCAGGAGCCAGCCGCCCAGCCGGCGCAGCGACGGCCAATGGTTCTCCATCGTCAGGCCGGCCAGCAGCACCAGCACCATGCTCGCGCCCCACAGGACAAGGGCATCCCAGCACGGAGCGTCCCAGCGCCGGTCCCGGAGTAGCCAAAGAACCAGCAGCGCGTTCAGGACCGCCAGACCCACATTGAGCCACAGCGCCCAGTGAGACCGACCACGCGCCAGCCGGGGCATCGGCCGCTCTGGCTCTTCCAACGTCTCGGCCCGGCCCATGAGAGCCAGCAGGCCCAGGCCCGCCAGCCCGAACAATCCCAACCCCAGGCCCAGGTCATCGTCATACGTGGGAATGAGCACGTGCTGGCCCACCAGCGCCAGGGCGATGGTCAGTAGCCAGAGGACCCGGCCCTCCCAGCCACCTCGCAGATTGCGTATCACAGATGGCGTATCATCAACGTCTGACGATTGACGTTTGACGACTGACGATAGACGTTTCACGATTGTTTCCGACAGACGAAAAATATGTCCAGTCCAGTGTCTGGAGCCGGTTCCTCGTAATAACGCCGCAGCCACCAGTCGGTGAGAGCCAGGTTCCAGCGCCATGGGGCAATGATCCAGCGCCCGGTCAGCCGCTTGTACAGGATGGTAGGCGCGCCCAGGTAATGCCACAAGTCAAAGGCCCGCGCGGCGGCCGGCGAGAGGTAATATTGCCACCGCTCCACGCGCAGGCCGGCCGCCTCGAACCGGGCCTGCCACGTGGCCGGGTCGTCGCAGTGGTGGTGGACCGAGTGGCGATTGAACCAGTCGCCATAGCGCCGGGCCAGACCGGGCAATCCTAATCGCCGGAACACGGTGGGCCAGAACAGGTACTCGGGAAAATGCTCGCTGACTACCGTGCAGACGAACGTGCCGCCGGGCCGCCCTTCGGCAGGCTCAGGACGACGCAGCACCCGGCTCACCTCGGCCAGCACCGGCTCTACGTGGGGGATGTGCTCCAGCACGCAGTTGCTCACCACGGTGGCAAACGCGCCATCGGAGAACGGCAGCCGGTCGCCCGGGGCTTGAGCCAGCGTGGCATAGCACCCCCGGGCGCGGGCCTCGGTGAGGGGCTGCCACCACGGGTCAACGCCGGCCTGCGCCGGTCCGGCCAGGCCCACGGACGCAAAGTGCCCGTCGCCGCAGCCCAGGTCCAGGATGGGCGCTGGCAGGCTCAGGTCCGCAAAAAGACGGGCCTCCGTGGCCCGGATCAGGGCACGAAAGGCCGGCAATGCCTGGAGATGTTGAGTGAGCAAATCGGGTGCCATAGACGCTACCCTTGCGAAGGCTGCGAACCTTCGCAAGGGTTCGCCGGGGCGCGCACGGCCTCACCGGCGCTTAGATGGCGCGGCCCGGGCCTCTTCACGTCGGCAAACAATCGCTCGTACTCGGACCGGGTGTGGTCCAGGCTAAAGCGGTTGGCGATTTCTTCGCGGGGGCGCACGTAGCGGTCCTTGTTCCGGATGACGCGCACCAACGCCTGGGCCAGGGCCTCCGGGTCGGCGATGGGCACCACTTCGCCCATGCCGGTCATGCGCACCGGCTCGCGCACGCCGGGCAGGTTGGATGCCACCGACGGCGTGCCGCAGAGCATGGCCTCCACCTGCACCAGCCCAAAGCTCTCGGTGGAATTGACGCTGGGCACGGTGAGCGCGTCGCACAGGGTAAAGAAATTCGCCATCTCGGCGGGGGGAATCACGCCCAAAAAGGTCAGGTGTTCGCTCAGACGTTGGATGCGCGGCTGGCAGTCTTGCCATACCGTCTCGCACATCACGTCCTGGTACTGCCCGGCAAAGGCCACGTGCAGGTCTGGCAGGTCTTCCAGCATGAGCGGCACGGCGTCTAGCAGGTGCTCCACGCCCTTTTCGGCGGCGAACCGGGCGGCAAAACCCACGATGGGCCGGCCGTCGGCCGGGATGCGCTGCCGCATGAGGGCCAGGCCCTCTTCAGTCGCCGGGGGCAGATCAATGGGCGGCGGGATCACGCGCACCTTGTCCCTGAAGCGGCGCAGGAACGGCGAATGATTGGCAAAATCGTGGGTATAGGCCACGATGGCATCGGCCAACGCGCCGCCAACGGCGTTCATCGCAGCTATCCCCCGGTCCACGATGCGATTGAACAGGCCCGGCGGCAGCTCCAGGTCGCAGTGATAGGTCAGAACCATCGGCCGGCGCGCCAGCCGGCACAGCACGCCCATCAGTCCGGCCTCAAACTGGGGCAGATGCACGCTCACCACGTCGTGCTGCCGGATGAGGCGCAGCGCCGTCCACCAGAAGGTGGGCATGATGGCGCCCTTGCTGACGCGAAACAGCACCGGCACGCGCACCACGGTCACGCCGTCCAGTTCTTCTCGATAGGGGAACGGCTTTTCATAGTGACTGGTGAGCACCGTAACCTGGTGTCCCTGGGCCGCCAGGGCTTTGGCCAGGCGCTGCACATAGAGCGTAAGCCCGCTGACGTGCGGCCGGTAATACGTGAGGACGAACAGTACTTTCATACACACCCCTGGTCGGAACTCGAAGCTTGGAACTCGGAACTCGGACAGCAGATGGGATTATAGCATCGGGGTTGGGGCTCGTCAAGGCGCGGCTGGCCGGCCCGGCGATTGCCCCCGATTAGTCATTGACAAACCGTATGTTCAGGCGGTACAATGTGTATAGAATTCACGGGAGGAGTGCCATGACCAAGATCATGCCCAAGCTGTTGGAGTGTATGCAGGCCGACCCGGACGCCGAAATGCGACTCATCGTGCGGGTAAACGGAGACCCGGCCCAGGCAGCCGAGCACCTGGCGGCCGGCCCTATGCGTGTGTTGCGCCAATTCACTCTGGTGCCCGGCATGGCTGTGGCGGGCAAGGCCGGTGACTGCCTGCGCCTGCTGGATGAGCCGTGGGTGAGCCGGATCGAAGAGGACCGCGAGGTCCACGCCTTGTGAACCCCGGCGCCATGACGCCTACTTGAACCCGCGCCGGGGTATGTTATAATGGACGAAATGGCGCAGCCCATTTCAGGTACAGATTAGAAAAAGGAGAGGGAGGAACCCATGTCAGAATCCAAGATCACGCGCGCTGTGTCGAGTGCCATGGACGCCAGCCCCAACGGTGAACCCATATCCATCATCGTGTTGTATAAAAACCCATCGGCCGTGCCCCACGTAACCCCGGCCACCACCCGCGCCCAGGCTGAGGGCGCCGGTTTTGTCACCACACGCTCGTATCAGACGCTCTTGCCGGCCGCCGCCGCCCAGGCCACGCCCCAGAAAATCGACGAACTGCGCCAGGACCCCACTGTGGAAACCGTGTGGCTGGACCTGCCGGTCCACACTTGTCTGAATGTGTCGGTGCCGCTCATCCAGGCGCCGGCCGTGTGGCAGGCCGGCATAGACGGGCGCGGCATCCGCATCGCCATTGTGGACACGGGCCTGGACATGAATCACCCTGATTTCGCCGGGCGCATTGGCAGCACCACAGATTTCACCGGCCAGGGAGCTCTGGACAATAACGGCCACGGCACGCACGTGGCTGGCATCGCCGCCGGGGCCGGGGCTGTGTATCGCGGCGTGGCCCCCGGCGCCACCATCTATGCCGCCAAGGTCTTGCGCGGCGACGGGTCTGGCATGTTTAGCGACGTGATGGCCGGCGTGGAATGGGCCGTGCAGCAAAACGCCCACGTCATCAACCTGAGCCTGGGTTCTGCCGGTTCCAGCGATGGCAACGACGCCCTCTCGCAGACCTGCGACGCCGCCGTGGGCCGGGGCGTGGTAATGTGTGTGGCGGCCGGCAACGCCGGGCCGGGGCCGCAGACCGTGGGCTCGCCCGGGGCCAGCCGTCTATCCATCACCGTCGGCGCCACAGACGACGGCGACGCCGTCGCCAGCTTTTCATCGCGCGGCCCCACCGCCGACGGCCGCACCAAGCCCGACGTGTGTTTTCCCGGCGTAGGCATCATCGCGCCCCGGGCCAATGGCACCAGCATGGGCCACCCCATCGATAGCCTGTACACCGAAGCATCGGGCACGTCCATGGCCACGCCCCACACGGCCGGCACCGCGGCCCTGCTCCTGCAAGCCAAGCCGGGCCTGTCGCCGGCCCAGGTCAAGGACCTGCTGCAAACCACCGCCAGGAACCTGGGGCTAGACGGCAACGTCCAGGGCGCCGGCCGGGCCGTGGTGTTTGCCGCCTATCAAAAGGCCCTGGGCGCCGCGCCACCCGTCCCCACGCCCACGCCCGATCCTACGCCTACCCCCACAGAGCCGCGCAAGGGGTGTCTGAACACCGCCACCCTGGGCCTGTTGGCCTTGTTCCAATAGGTACACAAAACACAATTCCCGCGCTGAATAGCCCCGCCGCGCCAGGCGGGGCTATTTGCGCCTCGCAACGACGGCTTTTATTTTGTGAACAGATATGGTAAAATAGCGCCCAGTGCGGCCCCGGCCGCCATCCAGTAGCCTGATGGGAGTGTTGGACATGCCCGAACGCATCCTCGTAGCTGTCGCCTGGCCCTATGCCGGCCCCCGGCACCTGGGGCACGTGGCCGGTTTCGGCGTCCCCAGTGACGTCTTTGCGCGCTATCAACGGCTAAAAGGCAACCACGTGCTCATGGTCTCTGGCACCGACGAGCACGGCACGCCCACCACCGTCCGCGCCGACAAAGAAGGCAAGACGCCCCAGCAAGTGGTAGATTTCTATAACCAGGAGATCCGCAAAAACCTGCGCGACCTGGGGTGCAGCTATGACCTGTTCACCCGCACCACCACCGCCAATCATTACGCCGTGGTGCAAGACCTCTTTGTTCGCCTGCTGGAACGCGGCTATATCTTTCGCCAGACCATGATGGGCACATACTGCCCTAACTGCCAGCGATTCCTGCCGGACCGCTACGTGGAGGGCACGTGCCCCCTCTGTGGCTATGATGACGCGCGCGGCGACCAGTGCGACAACTGCGGCAAGCAGTTGGATCCGGTGGACCTGGTAAATCCCCGGTGCCAGATCTGCGGTCACACACCAGATCTGCGCGAGACCGAACACTTTTTTCTGAACCTGCCGGCCTTTGCCGACCGGCTGCGCGCCTGGATCGAAAACCAAGACCACTGGCGCATCAACGTGCGGAACTTTAGCCTGGGCTTGCTGACCGAGGGGCTCCAGCCGCGCGCCATCACCCGCGACCTGGAGTGGGGCGTGCCTATCCCGGTCGAAGGCCTTGACGACAAGCGTATCTATGTGTGGTTCGACGCCGTCATCGGCTATTTGTCGGCCAGCATCGAATGGGCGCGGTACATCGCCGGTGACCCGGATGCCTGGAAGCTGTGGTGGGACGCAGAATTGCGTCCGGCCGCGCGCAGCTATTATTTCATGGGCAAAGACAACATTGTCTTTCACACGGTCATCTGGCCGTCCATACTGATGGGATACAACGAGGACCGCCGGGTCCCAGAGCCACCCCTCAACCTCCCCTATGACGTGGTGTCCAGCGAGTTCCTGACCATGGAAGGTCAAAAGTTCTCTGCCAGCCGGGGTGTGGCCGTGGGGCTGACCGATTTTCTCTCGCGCTATGACCCGGACCCGCTACGCTACTTTTTGATGATCAATGGCCCCGAAGCCCGAGACACCGACTTTACCTGGGCCGGTTTTGTGCGGCGCAACAACGATGAGCTGGTCGCCACCTGGGGCAACCTGGTCCACCGCATGCTCACCTTTACCTTCAAGCACTTTGGCATGGTGCCCCCGCCCGGCCCGCTGGACGAGGACGATGAGGCGCTCCTGGCAGCCGCCGCCGCCAAGTTTGACGAGGTCGGTGCGCTGTTGGACATGTGCCGATTCCAGGCGGCTGTCAAATCCGTCATGGCTCTGGCTCACCAGGCCAATCAATACCTGGACCACAAGGCACCCTGGGCCACGCGCAAGACCGACCCGGTCCGCACAGCCACCACGCTCTATGTGATCCTGCGCGTCATCGACGATCTCAAGGTGCTGTTGTGCCCGTTCCTGCCGCACACCTGCCAGCGCCTGCACGAGTACCTGGGCTATGACGGGACCATCGCCGGGCCGCTGTTCTTCCGCGAGGTCACCGAGCCCAATGACCGCACGCACCAGGTGCTCACCTGCGAGCCAGACACGTGGGTGGGCCGGTGGGCGCCCAGCGAATTGCCGGCCGGGCAAGCCCTGCGGCAGCCCGAGGCCCTGTTCACCAAGCTGGAAGAATCTGTCATAGAAGAAGAACTGGCCCGCATGACGGCGCAAGTTGCAGCGCAGATCGCCGAGGCCGGGTGAGCTGGGCACCGGCTCTCCGTCTTTTGTCCCAATTCGGGGGGATTAGATAGAAAGTTTCCGTATAATTTCCTTTTACGAGGAAAGCCAGGGTTAAACAGATTGCCTGAGTGCAAAATCGGGTGATTGTATAGTTTTCTGCTACAAAAGGAAGATAGCATGACGAAACAACCCTGGAGAATCACACCAAAAACCACATTGGGTAAGTGGTCGGTCGGGCTTATCGTCGCGATGCCAATATTGTTTGTCATCGGCTCATCATTCACAAATTCGCTATATAAATCAGTCCCAGCAGGCGGGACTATTTTGGCAGATATTGCCGCAAGACCGGCTTTGGCACTTACAATGCTTGCTGGAATGGTTGCCGGAATTTTAGCCTTCATCGTAGGTCTCTTGGCTATTGTCAGGCAGAAGGAGAATGCGCTACTGGTTTATGTATCTACCGTGATTGGAGCACTTCTTATGTTATTTCTTACTGGCGAAATAGTATTTCCCCATTAAGGAAGATATCAGCAAGAAAGGCTTGAACTTCTTTGTTTTCCGTACAAGCTGCCCAACAAGCGCGTGCAGTCCGACGCCGCTCCGCGGCCCGGTATCGGGGTATAGATTGGGTTATGTGAGGTACTTTGAATTGAAGCATACTTTGGAAACATCGCGGCGCGGCTGACGCGCCGGCCTTAGGCGGCGGGGTAGGAGGGGACAGATTGAGGCTTGTGGCGGTAATCTTTGGGGGGTGTAAATGACAGGAATCTCAACGATAGTCATTACGTCAGCCTTGGTGTTCTATTCTATTGGTGTGTGGAGTGAGCGGTTTGCGGGAAAGCTAAAGGTATGGCATCTTGTTTTCTTCTGGCTAGGGCTCATCTGCGATACATGGGGTACCGGGATGATGTTTGAAGCGGCTGGAGGGATGACGTTTGATGTGCATGGATTGACAGGGTTGTTAGCCATCATTCTGATGTTCGTCCATGCAGTTTGGGCGACGATAGTTTTGGTAAGGAAAGACGAGCGGTGGATCAACAATTTCCACAAATTCAGCATAGTTGTGTGGATGATCTGGCTAGTACCGTATCTGAGCCCAATGTTCTTCGCTATGGGGTAGTCATTTCTAGGCAGCCTAACCTGCATTGCACCCGATGCAAGCAGGTGCCTGATCGCGGTTTGCGTTGTTCAAGGGTGCGGTGGCGGTAGGCGAGGCCCGCACGGGCGCGGGTGAGCTGGGCCGTTGGACCGTTTACTCGGGTCGATTACGTAGAAATCTCAGGCTCGGGCGGATGCCGCAAAGCATGAAAACGTAGGTCAGATTGGCACGCGCGGCGCGACCTACTCTACAAGCTATTCACGGAGCAATCACACATGAACAGCTATCGCCAGGAACTCTGGTTCAACGTGCCCACGCGCCGGGCCTTGATCAACATCACCCCCCAGGTGGAACAATGCGTGCGCGAAAGCGGCATCCAGGAAGGGCTGGTGCTGGTCAACGCCATGCACATCACCGCGTCCGTCTTTATCAATGACGACGAGCCGGGCCTCCACCGCGACTATGACGACTGGCTGGAGCAACTGGCCCCCCACGAGCCCATCAGCCAATATCGCCACAACCGCACCGGCGAGGACAACGCCGACGCCCATCTGAAACGCCAGATCATGGGCCGCGAGGTGGTGGTAGCCATCACCAACGGCCGGCTGGACCTGGGGCCGTGGGAACAGATCTTTTACGGCGAATTCGACGGGCGGCGCCGCAAGCGCGCCCTGGTCAAGATCATCGGAGAATAGATGCAGTTCATCGACAGCCACGCCCACCTGGATGACCGCCGGTTCAACCAAGACCGGGACCAAGTCATCGCGCGGGCGGCCCAGGTCGGCGTCGAGCACATCATCACCATTGGCGCGGACCTGGAAAGCAGCCAGGCCGCCATAGACCTGGCTCGCCAGCACCCGGGCGTCTATGCCACCGTCGGCGTGCATCCCCACACCGCCCGGACCGTAGACGCTCACACACTCGCCGCGTTGCGCGCCCTGTGCCGGGACTGGGCACCGCCGGCCATCGTGGCCGTGGGCGAGGTTGGCCTGGACTTTTACCGCGACCTGTCGCCCCGCGACGCGCAGCGCCGGGCCTTTCGCCAACAACTCGAGCTGGCGGATCAGATGGACCTACCGGTGGTGATCCACGACCGCGACGCCCACCAAGAGGTGCTGGACACGCTCACTGAGTGGGTACGTCAGCGCGCCAGCCACCGGCTGCCCGGCGTCATCCACTGCTTTTCCGGTGACGCCGACCTGGCGCTCCAGTTCGTGGCGCTGGGGTTCTATATCGGCATCGACGGGCCTGTGACCTATCCCAATGCCCACCAGCTTTTTAACGTGGCCCGCGCCGTGCCGCTGGATCATCTGCTCATCGAAACCGATTGCCCATATCTCACCCCCCAGCGCCATCGCGGGCAGCGCAACGAGCCGGCCTATGTGCGCCTGGTGGCGGACCGCATCGCCGAACTGCGCGACCTACCGCTGGCCGACGTGGCCCGCATGACCACGGAAAACGCCCGGCGGCTCTTTGGTTTGCCCACCGAATCCGCGAATTGACGAATTCGCTCACGAGCGCTGGCCCATTCGTCCATTCGCTTACAGGGAACCGACGTTTGAACATGCAAAGCATTCTCAGTCCCATTCAGGACGACCTGGCTCAAGTTGAAGCCCGGCTGCTGGCCGAAACCAGGTTGCCATATCCGCACCTGGGCGACGTGTTGAGCCGTTTGTTCCAGGCCGGCGGCAAGCGCGTGCGGCCGGCCCTGGCCCTGCTGGCAGCCCACGCAGTCGCCGATGGCGCGTTCGATCCCGACCAGACCATCCAGTTTGCCACCGGCACCGAACTGCTGCACACGGCCACCCTGGTCCACGACGACATGGTGGACCAGTCCGAACTGCGCCGGGGCCAGTCCACGCTCAATACGGTGTTGCCCTCGGGCCTGGTCGTCCTCATCGGCGATTACCTGTTTGCCCGGTCGGCCATGCTGGGCAGCGGCGTGGAAAACGTCACCCTCATGACCCTCTTTGCCCGCACGCTGGAAACCATCTGCACCGGCGAACTGCGCCAGGCCTTCAGCAACCGGGATTGGCGGCAGAGCAAAGAGGCCTACTATCAAAAGATATACAGCAAAACAGCCGCCCTCTTTGTGCTGGCGACCGAAGGCGGGGCCATGCTGGTCCAGGCCCCCCTCGATACCCAACAAGCCCTGCGCGAATACGGCCACAAGCTGGGACTGGCCTTTCAGATCGTGGACGACATTCTCGATTTCGTGGGTACAGCCCGCGAGCTGGGCAAACCAGTGGGCAGCGACCTGCGCCAGGGCACCGTCACGCTGCCCACCCTCTACTATCTGACCGAGGCCCCGGCCGACAATCCGGTCCACGCCTACCTGGACCAGGGCATCGATGCGCCAGAAGACCAGCGCCAGCGCCAGTTGACCGCCGCGCTGACCGCCATCACGGGCTCGCCGGCCATCGAAAGCTCGTATCGCGAAGCTGAAACCCTGGCCCGCGAGGCCCAGGCCGCCCTGCACATCCTGCCGGCCAGCCCCTATCGCGGCTCGCTGCACGACCTGGCCGAGTACGTGGTCCGCCGGCGCACCTAGCCAATCCCTGCGGGCCTGGGCGGCTCAGGCGATGCTGGCCATCAGGAGATGCCGGTGGAGATCATTATCACCCACTCTAACACCGACTTTGACGGGCTGGCGGCCATGCTGGCAGCCGCCAAGCTCTACCCTGGGACCGTCCCGGTCTTGCCCCCCATGCTCAATCGCAACCTCCGCGATTTTCTCGCACTCTACCGGCACCTGCTGCCCTTTGTCGAGGCCCGCGACATCCCCAAGCACACCCTCATCCAGCGCGTGATCCTGGTGGATACCCAGACCGCGCCGCCCATGCGCGGCCTGGACGACACGGCCAGCCTCGTCATCATCGATCACCACCCTCTCAAGCGCGAGTTGCGGCCCGGCGACTCGTACACTGGCGAAGAATTGGGCGCCACCACCACTCTGCTCGTGGAACGCATCGCCGAGGCGCAGATCGCCCTCACGCCAGTGGAAGCCACGCTCTTGCTCCTGGGCATCTATGAAGACACCGGCTGTCTGCGCTATGGCACCACCACGCCCCGCGACCTACAAGCCGCGGCGTGGCTGCTGGCCCACGGGGCCAGCCTGGCCGTCCTCAACGATTTCCTCTACCGGCCCTTTACGCCCCGGCAGCGCGCCGTCTACGAAGACCTGGAACGCCATCTGGAGATCCACGATTACGAAGGCCGCGCCGTGCTCATCGCCACGGCCCAGGTGGCCGGCTATGTAGAAGAACTGGCCGCCCTGGCGCACAAGGTGATGGACCTGTATGATCCGGCCGCGTGCTTTTTGATCATCCAACTCGACCGGCACCTCCAGATCATTGCTCGCAGCCAGACCGACGCCATCGACGTGGCAGCCATCTTGCGGCCGCTGGGCGGCGGCGGTCATACCCGGGCCGCCTCGGCCCTTCAGCGCGACGCCGACCTCACCACCATCCATCGGCGTTTGCTGGACCTGCTGGACACCCACGTGCAGCCCGATGTCACCGCCGCCGAGCTTATGAGCCGGAACGTGCAAACCCTATCGCCTCAAGACACCGTGCAGCACGCCGCCGAAATGATGCAGCGCTTTGGGCACGAAGGGTTCCCGGTGGTCGACGAACACGGCGCGTTGGCCGGCATCCTCACCCGCCGCGAGATCGACAAGGCCCTGTACCACGACCTGGGCGCCGCCCCCATTCGTGTCTACATGCGCACCGACCCGATAGCCGTGCCCCTCACCGCGTCGGCCAATCGCATCCGCCAGCTCATGATGGAATACGACGTGGGCCAGATCCCGGTGGTTGAGGACGACCAGGTCATTGGCATTGTCACCCGCACCGATGTGATTCGCCTGTCGACCGAACCCGCCGCCGCCGCGCCCAGTCTGACGGCCGAAATCCAGGACGTGCTCCCGGCCCCGGCCCTGGCCCTGATGCGCCACGTGGGGCACGTGGCCGACGAGCTGGGCTATCAGGTGTATCTGGTGGGCGGGTTCGTGCGCGACCTGCTGCTCCATACCGTGTCGTTTAGCAGCCCCCCGGTCCTGGACCTGGACCTGGTGGTAGAGGGCAACGCCATTGCCCTGGCTCAATGCCTGGCTGCCGAACTGGGCGGTCGCGTCCGGTCCCACGAGCGCTTTGGCACCGCCAAGTGGCTGTTGGCCGAGGAGCGACCCGCCGGCCCGCCGGGCACCGTGCGCATCGCCGGCGAAACCTGGGCCATCGCCGACCTGCCACCGGCCATCGACCTGGTCACCGCCCGCACCGAGTTCTACGAGCACCCCACCGCCCTGCCCGAGGTGCGCGCCAGTTCCATCAAGCGCGACCTCTACCGCCGCGATTTCACCATCAACACCATGGCCCTGCGGCTCAATGCCGATCAGTTTGGCGAGCTGGTGGATTTTTATGGCGGCCGGCGCGACCTGGAGCGGCGGCTCATCCGCGTGCTGCACAACCTCAGCTTTGTCGAAGACGCCACGCGCATTCTGCGGGCCGTGCGGTTCGAGCAGCGGCTGAGCTTTCACATCGAAGAGCGCACCGAAGAATTGATCCTGGACGCGGTGGGCCTGCTGCGCCGGGTCTCACCCAAGCGCATCCGCCAGGAATTGGAGCTGATCCTCGAAGAGCGCGAGCCGGAACGCGCCCTGGCTCGCCTGGCCGAGCTGGGCGTGCTGGCCCACCTGCACCCGGCCCTGGTGGTCGATGACTGGCTGCAAGAACGATTTGTGTTGACGCGCTGGGAGGCCCCGGCCTGGAACCTGTCGCCGTCGGTGCCCATCTACCTGGGACTGCTCACCTATCGCATGACCCGGCCCGAACTGACCGCGTTCATCGACCGGGTGCGGCCGGCCGCGCGCGATTCCGACCTGCTGCGGTCCATCCACGACTTGCAGGCAGCGCTACCCAGCCCTGTCCTGCCTGTCCCGAGCAAAGTCGAGGGGAGCGGAGCCGAAGGGCTGACCGCGCGCGACCTGCCCCCCAGCCGCGTTGCCAGGCAACTGCGCCCCCAGCCCACCGAGGCCCTGTTTGTCACCTGGATCGCCAGTGGCGACGAGATGGTGCGCGCCCGATTGCGCCGCTACCACGACGAATGGCAGCATATCCGCTCCATCCTGAGCGGCGAGTACCTGCGCGCTCAGGGCATTCCGCCCGGCCCGGCCTATCGCCGCGTGCTGGAGGCCCTGCTGGACGCCCGGCTCGACGGCACGGTGACCACCGAGGACGACGAGCGCGTGTTTATCGCCCGGGCTCTGGACGAGGCTCGGGAGCCGGCCGATGCGTGATGAGCTATCGCCGGCCCTTATTCGCCGGGGCCTCCAAACCCGCTTTGTGGGCCAGGACATCACGTACCTGCGCACCGTAGACAGCACCAACGTGGTGGCGGCCCGGGCCGCGTCGCGGGGCGCTGTCGAAGGGCTGCTGGTCATCGCCGAGGAGCAGACGGCCGGCCGGGGGCGCCTGGGCCGGCGCTGGGAGTCGCCGCCGGGCGGGGGCCTGTGGTTTTCGGTGGTGCTGCGGCCCACCGGCCTCCCCCCGACGTCGTTGGGTCGGCTCCTCATGCTCGCCGGTTGTGCCGTCGCCCAGGCCATCGAGCAGGTGGCGCACCTCTCCCCCTGGCTCAAATGGCCCAACGACGTGCTGGTGAACGGCCACAAAGTGGCGGGGTTGCTGGGGCAGGCCGGACTCCAACCTAATCCCCTACCCCCCTTCCCTATCAGGGAAGGGGGAACTGCCGCCCCGCCCCTCGTAGGGGAGGGGCCGGGGGAGGGGTTAGTCTGGGCCATCCTCGGCATCGGCGTGAACGTCAACGCCGACGAGGCTACCATGCGTGCCATCGCGCCCCAGGCATCCAGCCTGCTGGCGGAGCAGGGCACGCCGGTGTCGCGGGTGCGGCTCCTGCGCGCCATCCTGGAAGGCCTGGAGGCCCGCTACGAGCGGCTGTTGGCCGGCGAGGCCGAGCCGCTGCGCCGCGAGTGGGCCGCGCGTCTGGAAACCCTGGGCCAGCCGGTGACCGTGACCACGCCGGGCCGGGTGCTGGGCGGTATCGCCGAGGACGTGGACGAGGACGGCGCGCTGCTCTTGCGCTTGCCGGACGGCCGGCTGGAGCGCCTGCTGGCCGGGGACGTGACGCTGCGGTTGTAGGGCAAATTGGCAATTTGTCCTACAGATCAAAAGCCATGAGCAAACTGGGATGTCCAGCAACTCGACGAACACCCGCTGCTACCCAACACCTGGCGGGGCACCTGGTCGCCCGACGGCCAACGGATCGCCTGCTGGATCGCCGGCACGCCGGTCCTCGACAGCGCCGGACAGATCACCGGCACAAACTATACGCCGGGGACACACGGCCCCCTGCACCTGGGATTCATAGACGGGAGTACCGAGCAACTAAAGGCGTTGGCACCCGTCAAATCCGAGTGGACATACTATGACTGCTGCTGGCCCGAAGATCCGCCAATCTGGTCCCCGGACAGCACGCACGTGGTCTATCAAGACCAGGACATGGACTGGTGGCTGGTATCGCTGTCCAACTTCAACCACGTCGATTGACCGAGGGATTGAAGAACATCACCAAGAGTTCCGGCCTCGTCTGGTCCCCGGACAGCCGCTATCTGGCCCTCATCACCCCGGCGCGCATCCTGATCCTGGAGCCATAGGCCGGCGCGCCCGGCGACACGGAGTGTTTATGAATCGTCGTATTCGAGTGTTCAGCATCATCCTGGTGGGCGCGTTCTTCGCGGGATGCAACGTGTCACCCACGCCCACCCCCACGCCGGCCCCCACGCCCACGCACACCGCCACGCCGGCCCCCACCGCCACCCGCATCCCGGTGCCCACGTCTACCCCGGCCCCCACGGTCACGCCCACGCCGGTCTTTCCGCCGGTGGACGCTGTCGGCGTGGACAATGCCACCCGGGTGCGCGAGGTCCATCGCCTGAACCACGTCCAGGTGGGGCAGATCGCCTGGTCGCCCGACGGCGCGCTGCTGGCCGTCGCCACCGACGGCGGCGTCAACCTCTATCGCGCGGCCGACCTGAGCCTGTCCCGCGCGCTCCAGGCCCCCAGTTTCACCAACAGCGTGGCCTGGAACCCCAGCGGCAAGGCGCTGGCCGCCGGCTCGGACGACAATTACGTGCGCTTTTGGAACGTCGAGACTGGCCAAAAGACCAACCAACTGTGGGAGCCGCGCGACATCGAGTGCGTGGCCTACAACATCGACGGCAAGACGCTGGCCTATGGCGGGCTGGACGTGGTGCTGTGGAACGTGGCGACTGGCAAGGAAATCCACCGCCTCACTGGCCACGACGACCGGGTCTGGGCTGTGGTGTTCAGCCCCGACGGCCAGACCCTGGCGACCGGGAGCTGGGACCAGACCCTGCGGCTCTGGAACGTCGCCACCGGCGCGCCGGTGCGCCAGCTTCCCGAGCGCGGGCCGGCCGCGCCCGGCGAAAGCGTGGCCTTTAGCCCCGACGGCACGCTCCTGGCCTTTGGCGGGTCCGACCACACCGTGGTACTGTGGAACATCGAGACTGCCAAGATACAGGCGCGCTGGACCGGCCACGACGGCGACGTGCTCGGCGTGGCCTTTAGCCCCGATGGCACGCTCCTGGCCTCTGGCAGCAACGACAACAGCATTGGCCTGTGGGACGTCGGCACCGGCACACTGCTGCACCGGCTCTATGGTCACCAGGGCTGGCTGGGCAGCCTGACCTTTAGCCCCGACGGCAAGCTGCTGGTCTCTGGCGGCGACGACGACACCATCCGCTTCTGGGGCGTGCAATAGACCACCGACGGCGGTCGGCCGTCGGCGGTCGGTAATGGTGACACCATGCTGGAATGGCTGCTCGAAACCGCCTCCCTGGCCCTGAGCATCTTTGTCACCGTGTCGTTCTTGTGGCTGGGCCTTACAGTCTGGCTCAACAGCGACCGGCGCCGGCCCATCGCGTGGTTCGCCACGGCCGGCCTGCTGGTGGGCGCCGTGTTCTTTTTGAGCCACACCATGATCCTGGGCCGGGGCCTCACCGCCTTTGGGTTTGGGATGGATTTCTGGTGGCGGCTGGCATGGGCCTCGGTCTCTTTGGCCCCGCCGTTGTGGTGCCTGGTAATCCTGCGCTACACTCAGCCGACCGCGCACCCGCGCGCGTATCGCTGGGTCCAGGTGAGCCTGGTGGTGGCCGGCGTGGCTCTCATGGCCGCCCTGGCGCTGACCAATCCCTTTCCTTCCTACGACGCCCTCTTTGCCGACCGGGCCGCTAACCGCGCCCCGAGCCCGGTCCCCCTGGCCGTGTGGCTATACGTCCCCTACATGGCCGCCTGCTACGTGGTGCCGCTCATCGCGCTGCTCACGCCGCCGGCCGGCGCGCCGGCCCGGTCCATCCCTCGCCATCAGGCCCGGCCCTGGCTGGTCGCCACGTCGCTGCTCCTGCTCCTGGTGGGCCTGGTGGTGACGGTGGTGGGCATGTGGGCCGCGCAGCACACGCAGGCCCTGGTCGAGCTGACACCCCCGGCCCGCCAGGTCTTGTTCCTGGGCGACCTGGTCGCGCTGGCGATTGTCGCCACCGCCATCACGCTGCTGGGCCGGACCATCGTGGCCTATGAGGTATTCACCGAGCGCCCGTTGCCCCGGCGCGGGTTCTGGCGCATGTGGCGTGGCATCGTGGTGCTGGCGGCTGGGTTCGCCGGGCTGGTGGCGTTCCTGTACCGCATCGAGCTGCGCCCCATTTACAGCCTCGTCACCATCACCATCTTGGCCGGCGTGGTCTATGCCATCTTTAGCTGGCAGCGCTACCGCGACCACGAGGCGTTCGTGGCGGCGCTGCGCCCGTTCATCGCCAGCACCGGCCCCCACGAGCAGCTTCTCTCCGACGCGCCCGCTGAAGCCGGCGTCCATGACCTGTTCCAGACCCTGTGCCGCGACGTGCTGGGCGCGGACCGGGCCGGGATGCTACTGGCCGGGCTGACCGAGAACGCCGGTCCGCGCTGGATCGGCTATCGCTGGGACCCCATGCCCGCCATCGACCCGGCGGCGTGGCCGGCCGCTGACGATGGCCCGGTGCGCCTGGACGCGCACACCTGGGCACTGCCCCTGGCCGACCGGCGCGGCGCTGTGGGGGCATTGATCCTGGGGCCGCGCGCGCGCGGCGGCGATTATACCGCCGAAGAGATGGACGTGGCCCGGGCCGCCGGGGAACGCATCCTGGACGTGGTGGCCGGCGCGCAGGTGGCCCGCGTGATGGCCGACCTGGTACGCCAGCGCATCGCCGAGGCCCAGGTGATGAGCGCCCGTAATAAGCGCGTGCTCCACGACGAGGCGCTGCCCCAGTTGCACCTGGCGCTGCTGCACCTGGCGACCATCGAAGCCGGCGCCCCGGCTCTGGCCGAGGCCCGGGATGCCCTGACCCAGGCGCACCGCACCATCAGCGACCTGATGCGCGACATGGCCGTGGCCGCGCCGCACCACCTCGACCGCGACGGGCTGGCAGTGGCCTTGCAGCGCGCCTTGGCCCACGACTTTGCCGGTGATTTTGACGCGGTCGAGTGGCAGGTCAGCGAAACGCCCGACCTGTCCCCGTTCGTGGCTCAGGTGGTCTTTTACGCCGCCCAGGAAGCCGTGCGCAACGCGGCCCGCTACGGGCACGGCGGCGACCCGGCCCGGCCCTTGCACCTGACCATCGCGATGACCCAGGCCGGCGGCGAGTTCCGCTTGGTCGTGCACGACGACGGCGTGGGGCTGCGCACCATACAAAAGACCTCCGAGGTCTCGCGCAAGCGAACCTCAGAGGTCTCGGGTGGCACAGGCACCGGGCTAATCTTTCATCACGCCATGCTGGCCCTGGTAGGCGGCACGCTGACGGTGGAGAGCCGGCCCGGTCACGGCACCAGCGCCACCATCACCATCACCCCACGGCCGCCTCTTGCCGGGTCCGCTCCATGAACACGGCCTGCGTCCCGCGCGGCGCCGTTCCCTCGGCCGGGCGCCGCTGGACGTACGTGCCATCTGCCCCCAGGTCCCACGCCTGACGATTGTCTGTCAGCATCACCGTCAACATCTGGCGTAGGTCCTCGCGCAGCCGGGGATCATCAATGGGCGTCACCGCTTCCACGCGCTGGTCCAAGTTGCGCACCATCCAATCGGCCGACCCGAAGTAAAAACGCTCGTCGCCGCCGTTGCGGAAATAATAGATGCGCTCGTGTTCCAGGAACCGGCCCAGAATGCTGACGACGCGAATGTTGTCGCTGAGGCCGGGCACGCCGGGGCGCAGCCGGCAAATGCCCCGCACCACCAGGTCAATGCGCACGCCGGCCTGCGACGCCTGGTACAAGGCCCGGATGATGGCCGGGTCCTCCAACTGGTTCATCTTGGCAATGACATGGCCCTCACGCCCGGCCTGCTGGTGGGCCACTTCGTCAGCGATGAATCCCAGGAACCGCTCGCGCATGTTCAAGGGGGCCACCAGCAAGCGCCGGTATTCCTGCTGCCGCGAATAGCCGGTGAGAAAGTTGAACAGATCCGCCAGATCGGCGCAAATGTCGGGCCGGCACGTCAGCAAGCCCAGGTCGGTATAGATCTCGGCCGTCTTGAAGTGATAGTTGCCCGTGCCAATGTGCGCATAGCAGCGAATGCCATCGGCCTCCTCGCGCACCACGAGCGTGGTCTTGGTGTGAGTCTTGAGCCCGATGACGCCATAGGCCACGTGCGCCCCGGCCTGGCGCAGTTTGCGCGCCCACTCGATGTTGCGCGCCTCGTCAAAGCGGGCCTTGAGTTCCACCAGCACCGCCACCTGCTTGCCGGCCTCAGCCGCCTCGATTAACCCCTGGATGATGGGTGAATCGTGCGCCGTGCGATACACCGTCTGCTTGATCGCCAGCACGTTGGGGTCCTGCACCGCGCTGAGGATAAAACGCTGCACGCTGTCGCCGAACGATTCGTAAGGATGATGCACCAGAAGATCGCCCTGCCGGATCACCTCAAAGATGTCCCGGGGCCGCTTGGATTTTTTGCGTTTCTTTTTCTTTTTGGCTTTTGGTGGCGGGGCATCAAGTATCGCCAGCCGAGGGGGCGCGATGGGCGTCCACACCGGGTCTTTGAGGTCCGGCAGATCCAGGCCCAAAAACGCCATCAGGTCGCCCTGGTCCAGCGGGCCATTGATCTCGTACACGTCTTCTGGTTCCAGGTTCAGATTGGCGGCAATCTCTTCGCGCATGGCCGCCGGCATGGACGACGCCACCTCCAGGCGCACGATCTCGGCCCGGCGCCGCTCGCGCAGTTCTTCCGAGATCAGTTCCAGCAGGTCGTCGGCCACATCGGGCACCTGGTCCGGGTCGGCCTTGCGCGTCACGCGAAACGGTTGCGCCTCCAGAATGTCCATGCCGGGGAACAGCCGTTCCAGGTTGCGGGCGATCATCTGCTCCAGCGGCACATAGTGATACGGTTCAGACAGGGGCACCCACCGAGGATAATTCTCGGGCACCTTGACCCGCGCAAACAGGGTTTCGCCCGAGTCGGGATCGCGCACAAACACGCCCAGCGACAGGCTCAGGTTCGACAAAAAGGGAAACGGGTGCCCCGGGTCCACGATGAGGGGCGTGAGCATGGGGAATATCTGGCGCTCGAATCGCTCGCGCAGCAGGTCTTGCTGGGCGGCGGTGAGTGCATCATATTCCAAGAGATGAACGCCGTGGCCGGCCAACTGGGGCAGCACGTCCTGGAGCAGGCACGCGCTCTGCTCCGTCACCATCCGGCGGATCACTTGGCTGATCTCGGCTAGCTGTTGCTGCGGCGTGCGCCCGTCCACCGTGAGTTTGGTCACGCCGGCGGTCACCTGTTGCTTCAAGCCACCCACGCGCTTGCTCACAAACTCATCCAGGTTGGTGGTGGTAATGCTCAAAAACTTGGCGCGCTCGAGCAGTGGCGTGCGCGGGTCCTGGGCCTCATGGAGCACACGCCAGTTGAAATCCAACCAGCTCAGTTCGCGGTTGAAATACCAGGATGGATCCTGATAGTCGACGACCTTTTTTCGTTTTGGCATAACCTTCTCCAGGCGTCACACAACTTGCTTTGGTGCGCTGCTTTTCGCTGATACCCTGACGCCCGGAAGCATTATACCACAAACAACCCCGGTTTGGGAAGTGAAACCTGCACGTTCACGCGACTGGGTGGGGCGCACAGCTCAAGAAAAACGGTGCGCCGGGTCTGGCGCACCGTCTTCTGGCGAGTGCCGATCCGCTCGGCTCACTATGAATAAGGATAGGCCAAAGGCGTGGGTGTGGGTGTGGGGGTTGGGGTAGGAGTTGGCGTGGGCGTGTGAGCCAACGGGCCCCAGTCCTTGACGATGATCGGCAGGTGAATGCCGGGATAGGCAGAAGGGTAGGGGTACGGCAAGGGATGGGGTTCATCTGTTCCGGTTACGGCGCCAACCCACGTCAACTGGACCAGCGCCCCATAGAACGCCAACGAAACTAGAATCACCAGGATAGCGGCCCATCGATTGCGGTTCATGCGCCCCTCCTTTGCGTCAACCTACCATCAACTTGCACTTTTGACTGCTGCACGTTACAAAAACAGTATACATCACCGGGTGGTTCTGTGCAATAGTAGATTGGTACCTGGTGTCTGGTACCTTTTGGGTTGGTCAATGCCACGTCCCAGGCACATTGACAGAGCAGGGCCTTGAGCGAATGAGGCAAACCTTACATCAAGTATAGACATGCCCGGTGCCATGTGATATAATGGAATTGCTTGAACCCCGGCACTA
>JAHJIN010000509.1 GCA_018823415.1 Chloroflexota bacterium
AGTTGGAAATCAGCCGGAAAGACCAGCGTGGTGGTAGCGCGGGCCACCACCACCTGCCGGGACTCGAGCGGCTGGCGTAGCACCTCCAGCACCCGCTGCCCGAACTCGGGCAGTTCGTCCAAAAAGAG
This sequence comes from Chloroflexota bacterium, assembly GCA_018823415.1. Taxonomy (GTDB): domain Bacteria; phylum Chloroflexota; class JAHJIN01; order JAHJIN01; family JAHJIN01; genus JAHJIN01. The sequence continues at coordinate 129 of JAHJIN010000509.1, forward strand.
CACGCCCTTGTGTGCCAGGCTGATCTCCCCGGGCCGGGGCCAATGACCATCGCCCACCAGCCCGGCATAGCTGATGGTGTGATGCGGCGCGCGAAAGGGCCGCGTGCGCACCAGCGGCTCGTCTGAGGGCAACATGCCGGCCACGCTATAGATTTTCGTGACCTCCAGGGCCTCTTCCACGGTCATGGCCGGCAGGATGCCGGGTACCGCCCGGGCCAGCAAGGTCTTGCCGGCACCCGGCGGGCCGGTCATCATCAGGTTGTGATTGCCGGCCGCTGCCACTTCTAGCGCTCGCTTGACGTGCTCCTGGCCCTTGACCTCGCCGAAATCTGTGGCATAGACCGGCGCTTCTGAGCTGATCAGGTCGGGCGGCAGACGATACGGCTCCAGGTCACGCAGGCCCTGCAAATAGGCTGCCAGGTCGCGCAGGTTCTCCACCGGGATCACGTCTAGCCCCTGGATAAGGGCCGCTTCCGGGGCGTCCTCGGCCGGCACCATGATGCGTCGGAAGCCGGTTTCCTTGACGTAGGCGGCCATGGGCAAGATGCCGGTGGTGTGGCGGAGCCGGCCGTCCAGCGACAACTCGCCCACCAGCGCCGTGCCTTCCAGCTTGTCCGGCCAGCCCTGCCGCGAGGCGACGAGCACTCCGGCGGCGATGGGCAGATCGTAGGCCGGGCCTTCTTTGCGCATGTCCGCCGGGGCCAGGTTCACCGTCACGCGCTTCATGGGCCAGTGCAGGCCGCTGTTGTCGATGGCGGCGCGGACTCGCTCGCGGCTCTCTTTCAAGGCCGCGTCTGGCAGGCCCACAATGATGAGGCTGGGCAGGCCCGGGGAGATGTCTACTTCTACCTCCACGATGGCCCCTTCCAGCCCCACCACGGCGCAACTGGTCACGCTGGCAAGCATGGAAACCTCCTACGTGAGGCCGCGCACCGTCTCGGCATCCAGCTTGGTCACCACGGCCACCAGCAGTTGCAGGGCCTGGTCATAGTCCTGGCGGTGGATGATGCTGGCATGGCTGTGGATATGGCGGGCCGGCACGCCAATGACCACCGTGGGCACGCCAACGGCATGGATGTGAATGGCGGCGCCGTCGGTGGCCCCGCCGGTCATGAGCGAAAGCTGCAAGGGGATGCCCAACTCCTGGGCTGTCTCGATGACCAAGTCGCGCAAGGCCAGGTTGGGGATCATGCGTGCGTCATAGACCAGCAGTGTGGGGCCCTGGCCCAGGGCAATGGTACTGTCTTCTTCTTTGATGCCCGGCACGTCCCCGGCAATGTCTACCTCCAGGATGATGGCGACATCGGGGTCTACCACGCGCACCGAGGTGGTGGCGCCTCGCACACCCACCTCCTCTTGCACCGTGCCCACGCCATAGACCGTATTGGGATGTGTGGACTGGGCCAACTCCTCGATGGCCTCTACAAACAGCGCGCACCCCAATCGATCATCCCAGGCCTTGCTCAGGTAGGTCTGGCCGCCGGCCAGGATGCGAAAGTCGCACACGGGGATGATGGGGTCGCCGGGGCGAATGCCCAGGGCCTCGATCTCGGCCTTGCTGGTGGCGCCCACGTCGATGTACATGTCCTTTTTCTCGACGACCTTGTTGCGCTCGTCGGCCGGCAAGATGTGCGGCGGCTTGGCCCCCAGCAGGCCCCACACGTCGCCCTGCGAGGTCTTGATGATCACGTGCTGGGCCAGCAGCACCTGGTCCCACCAGCCGCCCAGTGGCACGAATTTGACAAAGCCCTTGTCTGTGATCTGGCGGACCATAAAGCCTATCTCGTCCATGTGACCGGCCAGCATCACGCGCGGCGATTCGCTGGTGCCGGCCTTGCGGCAGATGAGGCTGCCCATCTTGTCTTGCTCGATGGTGGTCAGGCCCGCCAGCCGTTCGCGGATGATGGCGCGCACGTCGCCTTCGTAGCCGGGCACGCCGCCGGCCTCGGTGATTTGCTTGAGAAACTGTGCTCTGGAATCCACAATAGTTTTCCTCCCACACTTATTGGCGCGGTTGATACTGGTTCACCAGTTGTTCAAACTCTTCGGCGGTCTTGGCAAAGGCGTGCGCGCCGTCGCCTTTGGCCACAAAGAACATGTACTCGCTCTGCTGGGGATTGATGACGGCCTGAATGGCTTCCAGGCCGGGGCTGCAAATGGGTCCCAGGGGCAGCCCCTTGTACATATAGGTGTTGTATGGAGAATCCACCTCCAGGTCCACAAAATAGACGCGCTTTTTCCACCACGTCTGGTCCTGGGCCTGATAGCCCAGGGCATACTGGACAGTGGGGTCGGCCTGGAGGGGCCATTTTTGCGTCAGTCGATTGAGATACACGCTGGCGATGAGCGGTTGCTCGTCCTTGATCACGGCCTCGCGCTCGACGATAGAGGCCAGGGTCACCACCTCGTGCAGGCTGAGGCCCTGGTTCTTGGCGCCGTCGCGCAACTCGGGCGAGATCTTGCGGCCAAAGGTGTCCAGCATCAGGTCGATGATGTCAGTGGCGGTCATGTCGGTTGCCAGTTGATACGTGTCGGGGAACAGATAGCCTTCGACGGACGCGCCGGTAGGCCGGCCGGCCAGGAAATCGCGCTGGAACTGACCGGCCTGGGCCAGGCGCAGGAACTCTTGGGCATCGGCCAGCCCCTTGTCGCCCAGGTACTCGGCCACTTCTTCCAGCCGCCAGCCTTCCAGGATGGTGACAATGTTGGCCGGCACCGTGCCATGCCCCAGGGCTTCCAGGATCTCGATCATGGTCATGTTGCGGCGCAGGATGTATTGGCCGGCCTCCAGCCGATTGTCCACGCCTTTGGACCGGGCCAGCAGCCGAAACAGGTCCGGATCGCGGATCAGCCCCTCCATATACAGGCGTTGCGAGATGCTGTTGGCCGTCTCGCCCTTTTCGATGACAAATACCACCGTGGAGGTGTCAAGCGAGGCCGGCGTGCTGATCTCTTGCTCATAGAGCGAGAGATAGGCGTTGATGAGGGCTTGTTCCAGGCTCTCTTCGCTGGTGCAGGCCAGGGTGGGGAGCAGCAGCAAGACGGTCACCAGGACCGCCAATAACAAGCGTTTCAAGGCAATCACATTTCACCTCTTGCAGCAGTCTATCCCTTTTTGATTACCTCGATGGTTCTCTTGTTCCCGGGCTTGCCGGGGGCCGGGATGTCGAAACCCAGCATCCCATCTTCCAGCAAAAAGCCGAATTTCGCCTCGTCTTTTGAGCGCACCACCACGAATCCATCCTCGGTCTGCTGATACACGTATCCCTTGGGCAGCGGGTAGTAGCGTTTCAGGTCATCCAGCGATTCGATGTCGGGGTCCGAGATGTGCGATTTGCCCTGGGCAATCGCCGCGAACACGTCACTGACCGGGGGTGCCGGTGGTTTCGGGGCTGACTTGCCGGCGGACTTGGCCGGGCGGCGCGCCGGTGCCTTGACGGGCTTGGGGGGCGCCACAACCGTGCCCGGGCCATGCTTTTGCCCCTTGATCTCGGCATTCGGGAACAGCTCGTTCAGGCGTGACTCTTCGATAGGGTGCAGGCCGCCCAGGTCCAGTTTGAGGGTTTGGTTGCGCGTGGTTTCTATCTTTTCGATTTTGGCCCCAAACTTGTCGTGCTTGAGGTGCACGCGGCGCACGTCGGCATTGGCGACGATTTGTGTTTGCTCCGGCGACCCCACTTGCTCCACGATTACGCGCCGGTTGGTGACGCCCACCTTGCGGGTGCGGGTGGCAGAGCCTCCGCCCGAGGCGTTGCCAAAGCGCAGGCTAAAGCCACCCGAACTGGAAAAGGTCATGATTCCCAGCACAACCTTTTCGCCGTCCTGGAGCTTGGTATGGGTAAACTCGTTCACGTTCTTCTCCTTTCGCAAATATCCCTTTGTTCGTGCTTCCGTAAACAGGGCTGTGGGCTAGGTTGGTAACCTGGCCTACGCTGCTATTGGTCCGTTTCTAGTCGCACCGCACTATCCTCACTCTGACCGCGCGGCCCGTGGTCCAAATAGTCCTGCAGGATGGCGGCGGCGGCGGCGGCGTCGAGGCGCTGGTGCCGCTGGCGGCGGCGGTGCCCGGCCTGGATCAAGACTTCCTGGGCATACACGGTGGAGCCGCTCTCGTCCCAAAAGACCACTGGGAGGTCCAGGGCCACAGCCGCGCGCTGGCCGTAGCGCCGGATGCGCCGGGCCTGCGGGCCTTCCTGCCCATCGCTGTCCAGCGGCAGGCCCACCACCAGGGCGCCCACGCCATGCGCGGCGATCAGGTCGCGCAACCGGGCGAGGTCCTCGGCCCGGGACGCGCGCTGGATGACCGTCAGGCTCCGGGCGATGGTGCCGGTCTCGTCGCTGAGGGCCACGCCCATGCGCCGCTCGCCCACGTCCAGCGCCAGGTATCTCATCCTTCCTTCACCACCACCTGGATGCGAAAGTCGAACAGGGGCATGCGGCCGTACCAGGGTGGCTCGACCCACACCTGGGGCGCCGCCATCAGGGGCCAGCGTTCGGCCACGGTGGATTCGGCGCCGGCCAGCGACAGGCCGGTGACGGCCCGGCGCACCGCGCCCTGGTCAATGGTGTGGTCTTCGACGCCGGTGGCATAAAAGGTCATGAGCAAGGTCTGGCTTTTGTCCACGCGCAGCACGCCGGTGGGCGCGGTGCGCACGCTGGCCCGGCGCAGCGTGAAGCCGGGCCGCACCTTGTCGGTCAGGATGAACGCGGCCAGCTCGTTGGCGGCGACGCCATCAAAGACCACGCCGTCCACCTCCATGCGTATGCGCAAGCCCAGGCTTTCGGCTTCTTTGCCGGCCTCCTGGTCAAAGACCTCTTCGGTTATCCTGATAGTCAGTGATTCGCGAGGCAAGAACTCGTTCTCGCGGAGTTGCGATTGCAGCACGGCATAGGCTTCGTTACCGAGTTGCTCTTCCAGTTGCTCGCGCAGGGTTTGCTTGTCAGCCAGGGTGACGATCATGGCGGTCTTGTTGGTGCCACCGGTGGTGGGTTTGTCGTTGAGCACATACAGGGGCAGGCCCAGTGGTTGCTCGATGCGGTTGATGGTGCCGGCGGCGACGTTCCCAAACCAGCCGGGTTCCACGGCCTCGATGGGGGCGCGGGCCTTTTGGTCCAGCCCGGCCGGCACGGTGATCGGCTCGGTGGTCTGGAAGCGAATGGTATAGCCCGCGGTGGTCGCCAGGATGGTGCCGGCGATCACCGGCACCGGCTGGTCGGTGCGGTTGGCAAAGACCACCGACCCGGTGGATTTGGCATCAGCCACCCGGTCCTCGGTGGTGGTGTCCAGGCGCATGGTGCCCTCCACCTGCACGCCGACGGCCCGGCCGGGGATATAGCGATTGGCAGTGTCCACGCCCTTGACGCTGGGATCGGCGCGCGCCTCAAAGGTGGTGTCCAGGCCATAGTGAAAGGGCACCATCACCACGGTGGCCTGTGGCAGCAGGATGACGGTCACCAGGCCAAAGAACAGGGCCACCGCCAGCAAGACCAGGTAGCCGCGAATGCGCTGCCAAAAGTTGAGCGTCAGGGGGTCGCCCGGGCGGAACCGGATCGGCGACCGGAACGCGCGCCGGTAGCTTGATTCGCGGACCGCCTCGTTGAGGGGCGGCTGCACCTGGCTCTTGCCGACGGTTGGCGCCAGCCGAAAGCCGGCCTCGCGGGCCAGGCGACGCACCTGGCGGTCGTGGATCACCAGGGTCAGGTCCAGGCCTTCGTCCAGGGCATAGCGCAGCAGCCGGCGCAGGGGGATGGGACCGCGCAGGGCCTTGGCGCCCCGGGGAATGACCAGCACGACGCGCTCGGATTGGGCGTGTTGCAAGCGCTGGATCGCGTCATTCAGGGTGCTTTTTCGTTCCAGGGTGATGATTTGTTCCATGTTCCTGATGCGATTTGCGAGTTATGATTTGCCGGTCATGGTTTGCCGGTCATGGTCAAGGTGCGCGACAGGTGCTCGACCGTTGGGTCAGTCTGCGCCAGCGACCGGGCCAGGGCCAGGGCCGGCACGTCCTGGGGCGTGAGTTGACCGCCGGTGCGATCGACCATTATGGGCAGGTCCAGGGGCGTCAACCGCTGCACCTGGGGATATTGAGCAAAGGGCAAGCGCTGCATCCACGGGAACTGCTGGCAGGCGGGCAGGACCTCGGGCAGTTGACTGCCCCCGCCACACAGCCAGATGGTGGGCGGCAGGGTCTGCTCTTCGCCCACGCGGCGCAGGACGGGCTGCAAGCTCGCCAGCCACAGGGCGGCTTCTTCCCGACAAATGGTCCCCACGTCCTGGCTGCCGTGCTCGTCCAGGCGACCGGCCGCATAGCTCAACTTGATCGTCTCGGCGCGCGAGGTGGTTACGCTCAGGCGTTGGGCCAGCTCGCGGTCCACCGCCAAACCGCCGCAGAGCACGTGATGGATGGCGACGGGCCGGCCGCGCGATACCAGGGTCAGGTCGGTGGTCTCGCCGCCCAGGTCGATGAGCAAACCGTCGGCGCGCCGGCTGGCGGCCAGCGCCAGGGGGCCGGCCGCGATGCGCACCGTGTCCAGCGATAGGCGCTGGCGCAGACGGGCCAGCGCCAGCAGTTGAGTCTGCGGGATAAAGGCGCTATACAGGTCCACGGCCAGTTCGCGGCCGCGAAAGCGGGTCACGTCGCTGACCCGGTGTTCGTCCACGGCGATGCGCAGCGGTTCGGCCTGCACCAACTCCACCGGACCGACCTGTTCGGCCAGGCCCTGGGCCGCGCGCAGCCCCCGGTCTATCAGCGCATGCAGTTCTTCCAGGCGCACGCGCTCGTCGGGTTGCGGGCGCGCCACGCGCACCGGGACGATGTGTGTGAGCAGCACCGCGCCCGACAGGCCAATGATGGCCTGATCCGGCACCAGCGACACGCCGCAGGTGCGCAGGGTCATGTCTTCGGCCTGGCAGAGGGCAGTCTCGCAGCACATGGCCGCGGCGGCCACGTCGGCCAGATGGCCCCGGCGCAGCCCGCGCAACCGCTGGCGGCCCACGCCCCACACCTCGTTCCGCTCGCCATTGGTGGTGACGACCAGCGCCTTGACGTACGTGGTACCCAGGTCCAGGATGGTAAAGGCGGGCTGGCGCGATACGCCAGCCACATCAGATGCCCTTGCACGGGGCCGGCGCCACCGCATGACTGTCACCCCTTGTGGTCCTTTTGTGCAGAACGCGCCAATTATACCCCACTTCCAGGGGCGTGACAAGCCGATGTCGAGTGGTGATTTTACCCAAGTACGGTGGGTGTCTTTCAGTCGACGATTTTTCCACCACAGAGACACGGAGACCACCGAGGCAAGAGTTTTTCTGGGTCTTCTCCGTGCACTCCGTGCCTCCGTGGTGCGATGTGGGTAATCACCACGATGTCGAGCGGTTTTGCAGGGCGGCGCGTAGGGCCTCTTGTTCGTTCCAGGGGGTTTCCACGGTGCCGTAGCACATGCTGCGCTCGTGGCCTTTGCCGCAGGTGATGACCACGTCGCCCGGGTGCGCTGCCTGCACGGCATAGGCGATGGCGGCAGCCCGGTCGCCCACCAGGACATAGCCCTCGCCTTCGCGCTGGCCGGCCCGGCGGCACCCGGCGGCGATTTCGGCCATGATACGGTCCAGGTCTTCGGTGCGGGGATCTTCGGCGGTGATGACGGTGAGGTCGGCCAGCCGGCCGCTGATTTCGCCCATCCACGGGCGCTTGGCGACGTCGCGCAGCCCGGCGCAGCCAAAGACGCTGATGACGCGGCCGCCGGTCGTGCCGGCGATGGCCCGGGCCTCGGTCAGGGCGTTTTCCAGCGCGCCGGGCGTGTGGGCAAAATCGACCATGGCGATGAAATCCTGGCCCTCGTCGATGCGCTCCATGCGGCCCAGGACGCCGGTCACGCTCGCCAGCCCGACCGGCATGGCGGCGGGCGGCACGCCCAGGGCGTGCGCGGCGGCGATGGCAGCTAGGGCGTTAGACACGTTGAACCGGCCGGGGATGTGCAGCGTCACTGGGAACTCGACGCCGGCCGCGGCGATGGACGCCACAAAGCGCACGCCGTCGGGCCGCAGCTCGATAGCCCGGGCGGTCACGTCGGCCGGCGAGTCGATCCCATACCGGAACTGCCGGTCGGCCGGGATGGGCGCCAAATAGGCCAACGACGAGTCATCGGCGTTGAGCACGGCTGTTTTGGGGACGCCGGGCTTGTGGTACGACGTAGTCAGCGATTCGAACAGCCGGGCCTTGGCCGCGCGATACGCCTCGTAGGAGCCGTGATAGTCCAGGTGCTCGTGGGTGATGTTGGTGACGACCGCCACGTCAAACTCGCAGGCGTCGACGCGGCGCTGGGCCAGGCCGTGGGACGTGGATTCCAGCACGGCGTACTCGGCGCCGGCCGCCACCATCTGGGCCAGGTAACGCTGCACGGCCGGCGCCTCGGGCGTGGTGGTGTGAAAGCCGGTGTCCTGCTCGCTGTCGCCGATGCGGGCGCTGACGCTGGTGACGAGGCCGGCGCGCCGGTTGGCGGCCTCCAGGATGGCGTGGACAAAGGTGCTGGTGGTGGTCTTGCCGTCGGTGCCGGTGACGCCGATGACGGTGAGGTGGCGGGCCGGCCAGCCGTAGAACGCCGCTGCCAGCGGGGCCAGCGCAGCGCGCCCATCGGCCACGACGATGCGGGTTACGCCCGGCGGCACTGGGGTGCCTGCATGCGCAGCATGCGTAGCATGCGCGGCATCCACCACCACGGCGATGGCGCCGGCGGCCACGGCCTGCGGGATGTAACGGTGGCCGTCGGATTGCTGGCCGGCAATCGCCACGAACACGGCGCCGGGGCGCACCTCGCGCGAATCGTGAGTGACGCCGGTCACCGGCGCCGGCGAGGGCGCGGCCCCGGCCACGGCCTCGCCGGGGATGTGCTGAAGCAACTCGGTCAGGGTGGGCATGGGTATACCTCGCGGTGGATTGGTGCGCGGGGCATTATACCGCACCGGAAGCACAATTGCCAGCGCGTTCTGTGCGCCGGGTCAGGCTGATCGAGCTACGCGCCTGTTTCAGCCTTGGGTCTTGAACAACAAGCCGGCCCGAGGGCCGGTTCTCACAGCGTGGTTGCGATGGGCCGAGCGTGCCCTGCTCATCTCGCCATCACCCGAAGAATGGAACGGTGGATCATGGCAGCCACACGCAATTGTAGATTGCCAGATCCATTGTCAGCACGTGCCAAAGCTCTCCAGTTTCGACATGGCAGATGTAAATCTCGTGGCTCCCGCCACGTTCGGTCTTGAAAACGGTAAACCACTGCCCATCAGGCGACCATGTGCCCAGATATATATCGTAGGAATCATCAGGTTCGCCAAAGGCTTGCCGCGAAACTACTCGCCGCCAATTCCTAGATTCAGCGGTTATGACATAGATGTCTGTCACTCGTCGATCTTGGTCCCAGATGCCCAATAACAACTGCTGTCCGTTGGGCGACCATTCCAAGGCGCCAAGCGGCGCAGTGACATGGATATGCCATAGGATCTGGCCCGTCCGACCCACAGTGACAACTCTTCCCTGTTCCCAACGCACTAGATAGAGGGCATCCCCGTCTGGAGTAAATCCCAGCACATCAAGATGTTCGTAGCGTAGACCGGGAACCTCTCCTTTTATTTCCACGCGGTTTCCTGTTCGGACATTGAGCAGATAGACGGGAGATGTTGCCGGTATGTACAACAACTCGTCTGCTCGCTTGGGGTTCCAATCAATCGCGCCCATGGATCCTTTGTCGCCCACCGTGCGAATCGTTCCGGTAGGTACGTTTGCGATATAGCACTGATTGCGGGCATGAAGATACGCGAATACTTGCTTGTAGACGAGTTCAAAGCCATCCGCCGACCATCCGTCAAGATGGATATGGGCCGCGGTTTCGCCTTCACCACTGGGATACCACGGGGTCAAGCGGTGTGCCAAAGTGCCGTCAGAACGAGCAACCCAGATGCTTTCGTGGGTTGGATCAACAACTATATAAGCCACTTGCTTGCCGTCTGGCGATACTTTGAATTCTGGCTTGTTGGCTTCATGGTTGGTCATCCACTGATGTGGGCCGCCCTCCGATTACAGTGTGTAGATGTCTAGGAGAGTGCTGAAAAACCCCCTTCTCCAGTACGCAGCCGGGCTGACCCTGGCGAGGGTCGACTGGCGGACCGTTGTTCCCAGGGGTCTGGGGCGATGTCAACCAGGAATTGGCCCTTTCAACACCCATCGGACAGG
>JAHJIN010000055.1 GCA_018823415.1 Chloroflexota bacterium
CCGAGAGGCGCGGCAGGGGGGGGCGGGGTAGACCGGGCCACCGTCACCGGCTGGCCCTGGGCGTCGGTCCATTGCACCTGGTACTCGCCCGGGCGCGCCGGGTCGGGCACGAGGCAGCGCGTGGGGGCCTGGACTATTAGCGTCCCGTCGGCGGCGCGCTGGTAGCGCACCGTCGGCGGCGCCACGCGGCCCAGGCCAGTGGTGGGCGCGGGGATGGCCTTGACCCGGCCCAGGTTGCGGCCCTGCTGGGCCAGGAACGACCCGCAGCTCTCCCGGGTCGTGGTTTTCTCCTCCTGCACGACGTCGCTGCAGCACTGCCGCAGCGACTGGCAAAAGTAGGCGTCGTCGTTGGTGATGATCGTGCCCTTTTGCGCGCCGGTGGGGTACACCTGGATCTTGCCGCAGTCCGGGCAGCGGTAGACGGTGACCTGGCGCCGCATCATGCGGCGCACGTCCGGCGGGATGGCCCGGTAGTCGTTGACCACGTGCTGGTGATCCGTGATCCGGCGCTGCACCTCCTCGGCCTCGGCGGCCGGCAGCTCTTTCAGGAGCGCCTCCAGCGAGATGCGGCGGTAAGCCGGGCGTTTGAGCACCGCCGGCACCCAACCGGTACCGTCTTTGAGCCGTTGTTTGCTCAGGACGGCGATGCGCAGTTGACCCGGCTGTTCCGGCTGCCGCCCTTGTTTGACAAAGGCGATGGCGTCAGCCAGGGTCTCGATCTTGACCACCTGCGCCCAGGGCACGGTGGCTTGGGCCTCGCTCACCATCTGGTCCACCAGGTGCGCTTCGGTCACGAACCACCCGGCCTGGCGCTGCCGGCTGGCGGAGCCGCTGGCGTGGAACAGGGCCAGAAAGGCCGCCCCCACCAGCGACTTGCCGTAACCCATCTCCGCCTCAACGAAGATAGCCTTGCGGCCATTGTCTTGCATGGCTTGGTACAGTGCGGCCAGGACGTGGCGCTGCCCCGGCCAGAGGCCCCGGGGCTTGCCCGGCAGCGGCTCGCCCGGCTTGCAGCGGGCGATGACCTGGCGCACCCGCTCCGGCAGGCGGCGATAGTCGAACTGGTACATGGGCTGAAAGCGTTGCAGCGCCAGGTCCACCAGGTCGCCCGTGTAGGCCGCCATAAAGGTCTCCAGGGCCTCGTCGTTGTCGATGACCTGGAACTCGCCGGTCTGCGGATTGAACAGGGTGATGGCCGCCGTGTAGTGCGTCCGGGTGACCCGGGTATCCGGATCACTGGAGGCCCCTACGACCTCGGTCTCGCCCTTTTGGATACTACCGCGCATGATCCAGTCTCCCACCCGTCCATTGTCGAGCAGGCCGGCCTCGATGACGGCGGCCAGGTGGCGGCGCTTCAAGGGCACCACCACCCGGGTTTGCCGGGCCACCGCCGGCTTGAACTGCTCGGCCAGGGTCACGCCGGCGACCAGGCCGTCGCGGCGCAACTGTTCGGGGTCCATCGCGGTGCCCCGCAGCAAGATGTGCTGGCGCGGGCTGGCCGGGATGGGCAGCGGGTCGGCACAGGAGTCGGGTAGCAGCGGCGGCCCGCTGACGAGCAACTGCCGCAGCGCGTCGGCGCTGGCGGTCTGGTCCCGCTTGGGACGTCTCACGGCGTACACCACCATCTGCCCGTAGGGATTGGGGTCCGGGACGGTGTAGACCCGGAGGTGCTCGTAGTATTGCACCAGGTGGGGGACGATGTAGTGGTCCTCCACCAAGCGGTAGCCCGGCACGATGTAGACCAGGATGCCGCCGGGGACGAGGGCATCGCGGTAGCGGCGCAGGAAACGCCACTCCATGCGATTCCCTTCCCCGTCCACGTCATAGGGCGGGTTACAAGCCACCACGCTGAACTGCTCGTGCCCGCAGGTGACTGCCAACGCATCGCCGATGACGGCGTGGTCGGCGCGATGACGTGCCCATTCGCCGCGGTGGGCGTTGATCTCGACCGCAGCAAAGCGCAGGCGCCAGCGGTTGGCCAGCGCCCGGCCAGCCTTGCCCATGCCGGCGCAGGGGTCCAGGAGCCAGCTCCCGGATCCAGCACAGGGCTGGAGCTGGGCCGCGAGGCGGCGAAAGTGGGCCGGCGGGGTCTGGACAAAGCCAGCGTTAGACACACTGCGGAGCCTACTCATCGTTCCCCTCCGGGGCCGGCTCGTAGGTCCAGTGCTGCCGCCATAACGAGTCCGCCATCGCGGCCATCCACTTTTGCGGATTGTTGCTGACCAGCCAGGCCTGGGCGTTGAACCCGATCACGGGCCATACCAGGCGTTCCTCCAAGGCCATCTCCCAGAGCCGGTCCTCCCAGTGTGGCAGGGCCGGAATCTGGAACAGGGCCTGGAACAGGGCCATAAAGTGCGGCGGCCCAAACGTGTAGTGGTGCGTGAGGTCCAGGTCTGCCGCGACCTCCCCGGGGATAAAGCCCCGGTGGATAATGCAGATCTCCTGGTCGCCCTGCGGCAGCCTGGCCACCGGGTTGGGCTGGAGATATGCTTTGCCACGGTGGCGGCGAAACGAGTAGCCCAGGTCGTCCTCGTGGAAGCGGGCCCAGACGGCTCGCACGTCCGTGGGACGCCCCTGGATGACCAGCAAGGCCACCAGGTGGTCGTAGCGGCCCTTGATCAGGGCCTGCAGGTGGACCTGGTGGCCACCAAAGGACTCGACCCGCCCTAGCTGGGAGCGGTCGATAAAGTCATTGAGATTCAAGTGCACCCTCCCGGGTCCCCGATGCAGGGCGCAGTCGTCCCCCGGTGGGGGCGGTCTGCACCCCCACCGGGGCGTTGGTTCAAGTTAGCTGGCGAAACGGATCTGGTCCAACCAGCCGTTGGCGGCTCCTTGATGCTGGAGCCAGCGCCAGAGATTGATCAGGGCCAATACCAGTTGGCCCTCCGCCGCTGACCACCCGAGCCAGGCCGCGTGATACGTGCGGCTACGGTCAATGCGGGCCGTCAACTGCGCTACTCGCCAGTACAGGCCCAGGGTCAGACCCCGCGGGGTCCCGGCCTCATCCAGCGCCCACACAGTCGCCAGCTTGATGTGGCGCTCGCGGCCGGTTTCCAGCCGGCTGAGGACGCTATCTGATATTCCCGTAACCCGTTCCAAACTGGCTAGGGAGTGCCCCTCGTGCTGGCGCCACTGGCGTACATACGCGCCGGCGTCGTGCGGCACCAACGCCCCGCCAGCGTGGTAGATTTCGACCACCCTATCCGCCGACAGTGGCGGGTAGGGCCAGGTCAGAGCGGGTGACAGGTTAGTCGGAAAAGCCGTCTGACTGAGGGCCCTGAAGGCCGGACTGTACGGCCCGGCCTCGAGCAACTGCGCCCACAGACCACGCGCCCGGTCTGGATTACGAACTGCGTAACGAACAAAGCGGTCCGCGTCCGCCAGGGTCAACGCCGGTCCCAGGTTATCGATCTCGGGTTGTTCCAGCACCAGCTGCGGGTCCAGGCCTGGCGCGAGTTCGACCAGCGACACGCCCAACGCCTGGCAGAGACGCACCACGGTATCCAGCGTCGGCTGCGTGCAGCCTCGCTCGGTACGGCTGACCAACCCGGCGTCCATGTAGGCCGTCTGGGCCAGCGCGCGCATATCCCAGCCGCGCGCCACCCGGGCCTGATAGAGCCATGCGCCAAAGTCCATGTGTTTCCTCCTGCCGGAGTGCGGGAACCCGACCGCCGGCGGTCGGGTTCCCGCGATAGATGGAGCTGATCTGATGTGCTGCTAGCGGTCAGCTCCGGCCGCCAGGCGGTCCGCCAGGCGCGTGTGCCGCTGGCCGGCGCGATTGTTGCGCACGGCCTGCGCGATGGCCTGCTGCGTCCCAACCAGGACCACCAGCCGTTTGGCCCGTGTGACGGCGGTGTAGAACAGGTTGCGGGCCAACATGACATGGTGGTCGGTGGTCATGGGCACCACCACGGCCGGGCACTCGGAGCCCTGGAACTTGTGGATAGTGCAGGCATACGCATGCACCAGATGGTCCAGGTCCAGCAGGTCGTACTCCACCGGCCGGCCATCGATGTCCACGACCAGGACCTGGTCCTCGGCATCCAGGGCCAGAACCCGGCCCCGGTCGCCGTTGAACACGTCGCGGTCATAGTCGTTGCGGATCTGCATCACCTTGTCGCCCACCCGGAAGGTCCGGCCGCCGGTCCGCCACTCGGCTTTCCGGCTGGAGCCGGACTGCGGCGCCGGCGGGTTGAGGGCCTCCTGCAGCAGGATGTTCAGGCGATGCACGCCAGCCGCGCCCCGATACATGGGCGCGAGCACCTGCACGTCGTCCACCGGGTCCAGGCCGAACCGACGGGGGATGCGATTGCACACCAC
>JAHJIN010000510.1 GCA_018823415.1 Chloroflexota bacterium
CTCAGATTGATCGCGTATTTGTATACCGCACGAGCCATATCTGATTCTCCCTTCGGTCGGTGGTTAGGTGAAATATACCATCCGACTTCGGGGAAGACAAGGGCCACAGATTACCCTAGGAATTTATGGGACGGACTACTATTGAAGGCTTCGAGGTGGTTGGCATGAATCTCGTGGTCGGCCAGGTTCTGCTCCGTCTCGGGATGCTCCCGGTGGGGGGCTTGATACTTGGGTCGCTTGGGGCCGCGCTGGTGGGCTTGAGAACCCTTGTTCTTGACCCGCACCTTGACCCCCTGGGGCAGCGTGTGGGGTGGGCGACCCGGTCGGCCCGTCCGCAGGACCTCGTGGCAGATGTCAAACAGGATATTGCTGGGGTGATGAAAAGAGGGGCGTTTCAAGCGATTCTTGACTACCAAGTTGGTGCCGTTTTTGTTCCACACCAACTCGCGAGTTGCATGTGTACGAGTTTCTGGTACAGTATGCCCAACCTGAAATGTGGGATGGGCCATGAAAAGCGCAACGAAGGACAAGGAATACACGAGTCCGGTTCCAAAGCTGGCGCGATTTTTCGAGCAAAGCCGGGATCAGTGGAAGGCCAAGTGTCGTGAGGCCAAAAGGATGCTCAAATGTCTCAAGAGCCGTAACCGATTTCTGCAACAGAGCCGCGATCAATGGCGCCAGAAGGCCCAGCGACTGGCGCAAGAGTTGGCCGAGGCCCAAGTGACAGAGCGCGAGTTGAGAGCAGAAGTGGCAAGGCTGAAGGCTGGGAATGGCTCGCCCCCCTCCGAGTCCGAGAGCCAGGCAGAGTGGGCGATTGTCCCGTATCGCCACCAGTATTCGGTCGGCCATGCGGCGTTGTTTATCCGGCTGGTGTTGTCTGATGCCGCCAGTCTGCGGTGTGCCGGGCGAGCGATGGCGACGCTGGGCACCGCTTGGCGGGGTACAGCCACTGCGCCGGCATGGTCCACCGGCCGCCTCTGGATTCTGCGGCTGGGCTACTACAAGCTGACGCGGCCCAAAGACCCGGCGGACGACTGGGTCTGGATTGTCGATCACACCCTGCAGGTTGGTGCCGAGAAGTGCCTGGTGATCTTGGGGGTTCGTCTCAGCGCTCTGCCGGCCGTGGGACACTGCCTTCGGCACCAGGATGTGGAGCCGATTGCCTTGCTGCCCGTCGAACAGTCCAACGGGGAGGTGGTCTACCACCAACTCGAAGCCCAAGTCCAGAAGACCGGGGTCCCGCGAGAAATCGTCAGCGATCACGGGACGGACTTGCAAGCTGGGATCGCGCAGTTCTGTGCGGCCCACCGCGAGACGGCGGCCATCTATGACATCAAACACAAGACGGCGGCGGTGCTCAAGCGCGAACTGGGCCAGGATCCAACCTGGCTGGCCTTTGCTCAGCAGGCGCATCAAACCAAACGCCAGGTGCAGCAAACGGCCCTGGCGGCCCTGGCGCCGCCGGGTCAGAGAACCAAGGCCCGCTACATGAATGTCGATGTCTTGCTGGCGTGGGGGTGCCAAGCCCGCGCTTTTCTCGATAACATGGAACACGAGGCGGGGATGTTCGATCCAGAGCAAGTGCGGCAGAAGCTCGGCTGGGTCGCCGCGTTTCGCCACCCCCTTGCCGAGTGGCACGCTCTGCTGCAAGTGGTGACGACCACGGAAAGCTACATCAGACAACGAGGACTCTATCAGGGGGTGCACCTCGAACTGGAAGCCCACCTCAAGCCCCTGGCCGCTACCGAACAGGCCCAGCAGGTGATGGCTGAACTCGTGGCCTTTGTGGCCCAAGAGGCCGCCAAGGCCACACCCGGGGAGCGACTCCTGGGCAGCAGCGAAATCATCGAATCGGTCTTGGGCACACAAAAGCGCCTGGAACAAGACCAGGCCAAGAGTGGATTCACCGGCCTGCTGCTGGCCTTATGCGCCGTCGTGGCTGATACCACAACGGATGTCGTGCGCCAGGCTCTCGAAACCGTACCCACCCAGAAGGTCCTGGCCTGGTGTCGAGAAAATCTGGGGCAGTCGGTCCAAGCCCAGCGTAGAACCGCCTTTCCCTCTCGCGGGCGGAAGGAACAAAAATGGAATCAATCGTGGACGCCGGTCTGACCTGTTTTCATCAGCCCAGGATATTGCCATAGCGCCGTTCGCCATCCGTGAGCAGCGCCAGGTCCTCGGTCTGTTCAATCACCTGGCCCAGGGTGTGCATCGCCGTCTCGAACAGGCCGTGCTCCTTTTCACCGCAGTGGAGCTCCCACAGAAAGCGCGAGGCGCGGTCCATGAGCACCACAGTCCAGCCTTCTGACTCGGCTGGCGGGTGGTTCTGGTCCACTTTGGTGTACAGTTCATCGCCTTCGATCAATTGCTGGATGAATTGGTGACACAGCGCATAGAGCAGGAGCACTTCTTTGACCTCAGCTAGCCGTTTTTGCCACCGCTAGCGGCTGTTCTGGCCCCCGTGGCAGGTGCGGCAGGCCGCATTGACCCCCATCCCGTCGTTGAGCGCGTCGAGTACCGTCGTGATGCGACTGAGGCGAGTGCGTAAACCCGCCAAGGGCGTGTTTTTCGTTTCGGAAAAGTAGGCCCCACAGGTGGGGCAGTGATAGATCCGCCGTTGTTCACCCGCCAGTACGATATACGTGGTGTGTGGATCCAGGTCTGACGCGCCGCATTCGGGACAGCAGATGGCAAACAGTTCCATGCTCGTTCTCCTCGTGATCATATCGCTTCGTGCACGAGGAGCTATTATACCCGATCACGACTAGAAATCCCATTCAACGGAACCAGTGCCGGTGAAAACCACCGCGGTCAAAGGCGAGCGGGGCTACGATAACGCGAAAAAAGTCACGGGCCGCAAACGCCATATCCTGGTCGATGTCTTGGGTCTGTTGTTAACCGTCGTGGTGCATCGCGCCGATATCCAAGAGCGTGCGGGCGGCAAAATGCTCCTGCACCGGGCCGGTGCCAAGGGCTTCACGCGCTTGGCCCTGATTTGGGCCGATGGCGGTTATAGTGGGCGGCCGTTTCTCGACTGGGTACTCGATCATTGTGGGTGGCTGGTCGAGATCGTCAAACGCAGTGACGATGCCGAGGGTTTCGTCGTGTTACCCCGCCGCTGGGTGGTCGAACGGACCTTTGGCTGGTTGGGTCGCTTTCGCCGCTTGAGCAAGGACTACGAAGCGCTGCCCGAGACCAGCGCAGCGATGATCTACGCGGCGATGGTGCGGCTGATGCTCCAACGCCTGGCTCGCAATCCTGCGGTCTTTGTCTAGACGCACACTTTTACTTTCAAAACACGCTCTAGAGCCTCAGCCCGTGCCTTTACCCCTGGTAGCTTGACCACATCACACTGCATGCCAATATCGCGCAAGTAAATACCTGCCAGGAGAGATACATCTCCTGTGAGGAGAGTGGTCGGCCGTCGTTGGCTTCGAGCAACTGGGTTGCAAAGCGAGCCAAGCGCTTGCTGTGCTCGATGCCATGGTCAGTGTAGTCCTGGATGATGCGCGGCGCGTCGGTAGCCCAGATATCCTCTGCCGCCTCGCGAGTGAATTCTGCCATGATTGGTACCTTTCCTGCAACCACGAGTTGCTTGGCAGTCTGATGCCTGGAATTCGGACAGACGGCAACCTGGACAGATCCTCTTGCAGCCCCAAGATCCATACAGCGGTTCTTATGGCCACGAGAAGACGCTTATGTCCACCCCGCAAGCATGGGGAGAACGCCTCCCAAAAACATCAGTGCCAGGTAGAATCCCAATTTCCAACCCTTTTCTCTCAGCCTTTTCCTATTGGCTTTGACATCCAGCGCAGAGTACGCGACAAACAGCAAAGCCGCAGTGCCGACAAACCACCAGCTTGCAGTTGAATAACTACTAGTGTAGAGTATGATGGTCAGTGCGTTCAGAATCATGATGTATCCCAAGGAGAGTGTGGCCCACCCTAAACTGTCCCAAATGGGATATTCTTTGGCATCACGATAGCTGACTTTGGCATATGCCAGGGATGAAGTAACCAGTAATGGAATAGCTACTGCTAGCTGTATTACCATCCAGTCGCTGAACTGCTGGCCTGATAGGCCCAGTAGCACAGAAAGTATGGTGATACATGCAGCCGCCAATATGTTGTTGATCTGAATCCGGTCACTGCCTTTGACCCTAATCAGGTCTTGTCCTTCCCGGTTGCTCACTAATCCCCCCTGCTTGGTTTACTCACGATTACTGTTTGCAGCCCGTTTCATTTTCTGTTCGCTCATGTCTAGCACGCTGAAAAGTTAGGACAGTCCGCACTTTACAAACTCGATAGTTTGGGGTATACCATAGACCGACTTGTTCTGCTGGGAGGTGGTCTATGCGGCGTACCTCGCCTCTACGGTGGTGGGTCTTGGTTCTGGTAGTGCTGGCGGTGCTCGTCCTGGTCGTGACGCGCCCCCTGCTGGTCTGGGATGGGCGGGTGGGGCAACCGACAAACTCCCGCCCGCAGCGCAACCCCCGGCGCCACGCGGCCCGCTGGGCCCGGCGGCGGGCGCGGTGGGTCCGTCGGCA
>JAHJIN010000511.1 GCA_018823415.1 Chloroflexota bacterium
CGATCGCCGGATGCAAGCGGCTTATGAACGTTACTGTGTGATCCTCAATCAACGGCAAATCCGCGTGCCGGTCGACGAGGGGGAGGAGTGGCTGCTGCTGTTCACCTACGAGATGCCACCTCCAGCCGGCGACAGATTCAAATGACGCACTGGAAGGGGCGAAAACCATTTATGAGTATAGGCCTATTTTGCGTTCGAGTCAATACCTGGGCACCCCAGACGCAAAGCGGCCCGGGTCTTTTAGACCCGGGCCGTTAACTGTGCCTCAGTCAGTTTGTTCAGGGGCTATACGTGAACTTGACTGCATCATAGGCTATCTCGCGCGACAGGTACGGTTCGTAGGTGACGTCACAGAGGTACACAAACTCGCCACCTTGGGCCGTAAAGTAGTAGCGTCCTATATGCACCCACTTGTCATAATATACGGCCTGATTGACGCGGTAGAGTTCCCACTGACCAGAGTGTTTGATCTGGTAGCGGGCGTTGGTGGTGGTGCCGTGGACGCGCGGGATGAACACGTACACGTTATAGTAGCCGGGCCAGGGCAACACCGGCGTCCAACGGCCCCAGTTTTCCTGGTTCGAGTCGGCATTGCGGGTGTAGAACATCCGCCCGTTATAGCCATAGGGCGCCCAACTCCAGGCGCTGGACGGGCCGCCCCGGGTAAAGCCGGGCGATGCATCATCCACAATGATGGTCTCGGTGGGGTAGGGCGTGGGCTGCGGGTGTGGTGTGGGGTGGGCACCGGCTTCCCAGCGCAATTGAGCCACGGCATACCACACATCTTCGTAATACTCCATCTTGACCTTGTGATAGCCCTGGGTCAGGTACATGGTGGCCGTATGCGTGGTGACCGGTTGGTTGTACCACTTGTCCAGCAGCAGGGCATCATCCACCCAGAGTCGGCCACCGTCGTCTACGGTCATGTAAAAGGTATAGAGGCTGGTGCTGGATGCATAGATCTCGCCGGTCCAGCGCGCGGAAAAGTGGTCCACGGGGATGCTGGGGTCCGGCGAGCCGGCGCCCCAGTTGAAATTGATGGCCGGGTCATTGCGTACCAGGGTGGGGTTGCCCTGGAGATATTGGTTGGCCCAGTACTCACCCTTGAAGTACGTGCCCGGCGGCGGTGGCGGGGCACTCCCGGCTTCCCAGAAGAGCTTGGCTACCGAGTTGCCCGTGGACTCGTAATACTCCATGCGCACCGTGTGCACGCCAGCCGTCAGGTTGATCGTGCCATTGTAGGTAACCACATTGCCAGTGTGCCACTGGTCGATGATCAGATGATTGTCTACATACAGGCGCACACCATCGTCGACCGTGGCATAAAAGGTATACAGGTTGGTGGCGGCAAAGTTGATCTGACCGGTCCAACGCACGGAAAAGTTGTCAAAGGGGATGGATGGATCCGGCGACCCGGTGCCCCAGTCAAAGTTGATATAGGCGTCGCGGCGCACAAAGGTGGGCGTGCCGGCCAAGTTGGGGTTGGAGAAATACTCGCCGACCCACAGGCCCTCGGTGGGCGTGGGGCCTTCTGGCGGATCCTCGACGATGTAGGCATAGTCTTCAGCTAGGTCGGTCACATAGATGCGGTTGGTGCGCGGGTCTACGGCGATGCCTTCCCGCAGCGCGCGTCCCACCTTCATCGTGTGAACGACGCTGTTGCTGCCCCCGTCGATAGCCACCAGGTTATAGGCGGTATTGTCTGGCAGCGTCACATAGATGCGGTTGTTGGTGGGGTTGACGGCCAGCACCCACGGCTGGGCGCCCAGGCCAATGTTCGCCACGATGGTGTTCGAGTTGCCGTCGATGACCGTGACATTGTCCGAGTTACGGTTGGCGACATAGATGCGATTGGTGGTGGGGTTCACGGCGATGCCGTAAGGCCCAGTGCCCACCTTGATGGTGCCCATGGTGGTATTGGTGTTGCCATCCACCACGGTCACGGTGCCATCGTCATAGTTGGAGGTATAGATGCGGTTGGTGTTGGGGTTGACGGCCACAAACTTGGGCCGGCGCCCCACGCCTACATGCGCATAGGCCCCCACTCCCTCACCGATGACGTGGAGCCGGTTGGTTTCCTCGCAGACCACGTAGCAATTGCCGGTGTTGGGGTTCACCGCCACGCCCTTGGGATGCACGTCGACGTTGACCTGCTCCACCATGTTGTCATTGGTGCCGTCTATGCCAATGACAATGCCGCTGGACCACTTGGTGATCCACACGCGGTTATTGGTGGGGTTCACAGCGATCTGCTCGTCGTGCATGCCCTCGGTGACATAGGTGGGGTTCAGGATGCCGCCGCCCTCGGTGTCCAGGTATATGGTGGTGTTGTGACTTTCTTGGTTGGCCACATATACCTTGTGATTCGAGGGGTTCACGGCTACACCGTGGGGCTCGGATTTGGTGGGGAACCGGGCCACCACAAAGGGCTTGGCAGCCGGCCGGCCCTGCACCGTTGCCGGTGCGATCCCCATGAGGGGAATCACCACACATAGGACCAGGAGGACCGATAATAGCTTTCTCACGGCGAACTCCTTTCTCTTCTCTCCCGCAGAGATGAATGAAAGCATTCGTAACGCGGTCACTGGCCCCTTACACCGGGGCCACGGTCAGCCGCACACTATATGGTGCGACCTGCGTTCATTATAGCACATTTAGCGCAGCCTTACAATACCCAACAAGCCTATTTTACCACAATATGTAGTAGTTATCCAGAGTAAACCACTATATATAGGCCAAATCTTGAGGTCAAAAGCACATCACGTTGCGGTGACAGCCTGACATCTGTGCATAACTGCTTCCTGGCATAACAGGTGGGGCATAGCGTCTACAAACAAGTGCAGAAATAGGCTCCCAGTGGGAAGAGATGCGCCAGTTTCAGCTCCACCGATGGGGTCTCCAGAATTATGCACGGATGTCAGAACAGCGGCTTGCCGGAGGAGTGGGCCTGGGGTATAATCATCGTCAGCCATCAAGCGTGCAACGTGAGCCTGACGCATGACGGTTGACGCATCATACATCGCGAGGGAATTATGCTCCACGCCGATCTTGTCCTGCACAATGCGGTGTGTTATACGATGGACCCGGCCCTGCCGCGCGCTGAGGCCCTGGCCGTCTATGGGAATCGTATCGCGGCGGTGGGGCCGACGGCGGACGTGTTGGCCCTCCGCGGCCCCAACACCATCGTCATCGACTTGCGCGGCCAAGCTGTGCTGCCCGGGTTCATCGATAGCCATGTGCATCTGGCCAATTATGCACTGGCGCGCCGGTGGGCGATGTTGGACGGTTTGTCGTCCCTGGCCGAGGTGCTGGACGCCGTGGCCCGGCGCGTGGCGATCACGCCGCCGGGTATGTGGGTTGAGGGCTTTGGCTGGAACCACAATGTGTGGCCGGAGAGACGCTTTCCCACCCGCCATGACCTGGACGCCATTGCGCCAGACCACCCGGTGGCCTTGCGGCGCAAGGACGGCCACACGCTGTGGGTGAACACGGTAGCCCTGGCGCGCGGTGGCTTGCTGGATGTCGTGCCAGAGGTGCGCGGCGGGCAGTTTGACCGCGACGAGCGAAGCGAGGGCGGTGCCCTCACCGGCATTATCCGTGAACTCGCCATCGACTGGTTCAAAAAGCACGTCATCGGTCCGCCGCCCCTGGCCGATACGCTATCAGCCCTGGTGGAGACCATGCCCCTGGTCCACAGCCTGGGCCTCACGTCTGTGCAGACGCCGGAAGAGGCCGACAAGCTGACCGCCTGGCTGACCCTGCGTGAGCGTGGCGAGCTGGCATTGCGGGTTTGGGCCATGATCGAAAAGGACGACCTGGACGCGGCCATAGGGCTGGGCCTGCGGGCCGGGTTTGGGGATGATTGGGTGCGCCTGGGTGGCCTCAAGCTGTATGCCGACGGCGCGCTGGGTTCACACACGGCCGACATGCTGGAGCCGTATGCGGACGATCCCACGCGCCGGGGCCTGACTGTGCTGGACACGGACGAGTTGCGCGATCTGGTGGGGCGGGCGAGCCGGGCCGGGTTCCCGGCCTGCGTTCATGCAATTGGCGATGCGGCCGTGCGCCGGGTGCTGGATGTGCTGGCGGCCCTTCCGTCGATGGGGGAACAGAGATTGCGCCATCGCATCGAACACGTGCAGGTGATTCACCCGGCCGATCTGGGCCGGCTGACCGGGTTGGGCGTGGTGGCGGCCATGCAACCGCTGCACGCGCCGTCGGACCGGGAGGTGGCAGACCGGCTCTGGGGTTCGCGGGCGCGCTATGCCTATGCCTGGCGTAGCCTGCTGGATCGGGGCACCCGGCTGGCGTTTGGCAGCGACGGTCCCATCGAGGACATTGACCCGCTGGCCGGCATCTATGCGACCGTCACGCGCAAGCACCCGGACCCCACGGTGCCCCAGGCCCGGGGCGAGCCGGCCGAGGGCTGGTATCCAGAGGAATGTCTCTCCGTGGAGGAGGCCGTGCGCGCGTATACACTGGACGCCGCGTACGCCGCCGGCGAAGAACACATCAAGGGTAGCCTCACGCCGGGCAAGCTGGCCGACATCGTGGTGCTCTCGCGGGACATCCTGTCCGAGCCGCCGCCGGCGATCCTTAAGACGCGGGTGAACATGACGATCCTGGATGGGAAGGTGGTGTACGAGCGATGAAAAAACGCGCGGGTTTGATCCTGGCGCTGGCTTTAGTGGTTCTGGCGGCAGCAGTTGGGGTGTTCTTGTTGGCCCAGTTGCCTCGGACTGACGCGCCGGCCCGGCCGCCGACCGCCGTCCCACCGACGCCCCCGAGCGCGGCCGCCATCTATCGCATACAGGTGCAGACCTATCTGTCGCCCACTTATATCGGCGTGGCCCGGGACCTGTCCCCGGCGACGGTGGAAGAGATAATAGCGGTGTTGGACATGCTCCAGCCGCCGCCCGAGATGGCTGCCATCCACGAGGAGGTCCTGGCCGGGTATCGGTTCATCCTGGAAGGGCGCCAGATCCTCACCGCCACGACCCTGCCTGACGGCAACCGCCGCGCCGAGGGCGAATTCCTGGTGTCCTGGGGCGTCAGTCGCTTGCTTCAGGCCGCCCAACAGTTGGCGGCTATGTCGTAACTTGCAAGATGCTCACCTTATGATCTTGGGCGATTTGCTGCGGTTAATAACGCGTCCGCGATCCTCAAGAGAAACCAGTAGAGTGTAGTGCCCAGCAGCAATGGCACGCCACCTAAGAACAGAATCAGTACCAATCCCACGAGAATGGCCTCTCGCTCATGGTCACTGATGATGTGAGGAGCCAAGTCCCCTGCTAGGACTATACCGACCAAGAGCATAAAGCCAGCAAGTACCAGAGCCAGGTTGATGATGAAAAGCCCGGTTGCCATCCCAGGTGAAAGGAACAGTGTTTGCCACTTGGCTCTCAATCTTTTCAGTAGTTGCTCCAATATTGCTGAAATGGGCATGAATAGGATTAGGGTGACACCAGCCGCGGTAATACAGTTCGCGCATGGGATGATACACAAATTTAGTGGTCCGCCTACATCACCAGTCGCCAGAACCAGCAGAAAGTAGAAGCATGGTGATAAACCGGTGAGGATCACAATGCTACCGACGGATGCCAGGATATGCCGTATGGCAAAGCGTTGCGCGTGCATTTATTTTTCCTCTTCCCCTGTTTGCTGCGGTTGGCCGTCGGCGGTCATCACTCCCACGCATCCCCGAAATGCGCCAGCCGCACGCCGGTTTGCTCGATGGCAGCGCGCACGTGCGAGTCCAGCAGCGCCTCGGTTTCTTCCTGCCGCCAGCCCTGGTCGCTGGCCGGGCGCCGGCTGGTGCTGCCGGCGTCTGCCGCCGGGTAGCCCGGGTGCGCCAGCAACTCGGTCACGCCCTCGCGCAAGCCCCGGATGATGCGCACCAGATTCTCCGCCGTGCGTCCGCCCTCCCGGGAAAAATCCATCAAGAACCGGTCCGGGTGTCGCACGCCGCGCTCGGCCATCAACGCCTGGTACTGCCCGGCCATCATCCGGGCAATGTCCGGCGAGAACCCGCCGCTGGCCGCCATCTCGCCGATGCGCTCCTCCAGGTCGTCGCCAAAGGGCATGCGCATGGGCAGCCCCAGCTCCCCGGCCAGCGCAATCGCCGCGCCGAACCACTCGGGGCACATGTACGAGATGGCGCAGTGGTTGTCCAAGTGCGTAGGCTGTCGGCCTGTGTCCGCCACAAAGCGGTCGATCTGGGCGCGCCACTCTTGTACCAACTCATCCACGTCCACCTCGTCGCCGTGCTCCAGCAGGGCCTCGTCCTCCAGGAAATAACCGTCGTCGTCCACCAGGGTGGGGACCTGCATCAAGGGCGAGACCGGCCGGCCGTCGTTAAAGACCAGGTGGACGCCGGCGCCCAGGCCCGGGTGCTCCCGCAGGTACGCGGCCGCCTGGGGCCACGCCGGCATGTTCACCAGGGCCGTGGCGCTGAGGAGCACGCCGGCCTCGTGGCACTGGGCGATGGCCCGGTTCACCCCGGTGCTGTACCCCAAATCGTCGCCGTTGATGATGAGAATCCGCATGTTGTCTCCTTTCCAACTCGCACAACGCCAGGCGCCAAATGTCACATGACGCCTGACGTTTCACGTTTGACGCCTCATTTCCCCAAACAGAATCGACTGAAAATACTGTCCAGCAAATCCTCTGTCACCGTCTCGCCGGTGATCTCTCCCAGCGCAGCCACAGCGTCGCTCACGTCGATGGAAATGCAGTCCAGCGGCAATCCCTCGGACAGGGCGCGCTCTGCCGAGGCCAGGGACGCGGCAGCCCGGCTCAGCGCCTCCTGGTGGCGCGGGTTCGTCACCAGCGCCGCATCCGAGGCCAGCACCTGACCGCCCAGCACGGCTTCCACCATCGCGGCTTCCAGCGCGTCCAGGCCATCGCCGGTGAGGGCGGATAGCCGCACCGTCTCTCTCCCTCGTAAATAGCTCATCGATGCAGACTGCGGCTCCCCGAGCCGCCCCACTGCGGCTGCCCCCCAGGGTGCTGCGCTTAAGGCAGCTGCAGTCTGCGTTATATTTTCATCCTGGGTGAGGGCCGTCAGGTCCGCCACGGCCGGCAGATCGGATTTGTTGACGACGAGCAGGGCGGTCCGGCCCCCCACTAGCCCGGCGATGGCTTGGTCCCGGTCATCCAGCGGCTCGCTGCCGTCCACCACCAGAAGCACCAAATCTGCCTGGGCGATGGCCCGGCGGCTCCGCTCCACCCCCAGTTGCTCCACCATGTCGTCGCTCTGGGTGATGCCGGCCGTATCCACCAGCACAAAGGGCACACCGTGCAGGTTGAGCACCTCTTCCAGCGTGTCGCGGGTGGTGCCGGGGACCGGCGTGACGATGGCCCGACTCTCGCGCAGGAGGGCGTTCAGCAAGCTGGACTTGCCCACGTTGGGCCGGCCCACGATGGCAGTGCGCACCCCCTGGCGATAGACCCGGCCCTGGTCGGCGGTGGCGAGCAGGGCAGTGATGTGCTGGCGCGCGTCGCGCAGGGCCGCCGCCAGGTCGTGGGGCGGTATCTCGTCCTCGGGAAAGTCGATGGCGGCTGTGAGATAGGCCAATGCTTCTATTAGGTTAGTGCGAACCTGACGTACCGGGCCGGTGAGCCGGCCGCCTAGTTGATCCACCGCCACACGCAGGGCTGCCGCCGTGCGCGCCTGGACGATGTCCAGCACCGCCTCGGCCTGGTCCAGGGTGAGCCGGCCGTTGAGAAAGGCCCGCAGGGTGAACTCGCCGGGCTCGGCCAGCCGCGCCCCCTCGCGGAGCACCAGGGCCAGGATGCGCTGCAACGGCACGATGCCGCCGTGGGACTGGATTTCGGCCACGTCCTGGCGAGTGTAGGTGTGCGGGGCCGGCATAAAGACAGCCAGCACCTCGTCGATGCGCTCGCCGGTGACCGGGTCCACCACGTGCCCGTAGACAAGGCGGCGCGGCTCCAGCGGGGCGGTGGCGCGGGCCGGCGCAAAGACCTGGCGCAGGATGGGCCCGGCGTCCGGCCCGCTCAGCCGCACGATGCCGATGCCCCCTTCGCCGATGGGCGTGGCAATGGCGGCGATGGTGTCGTCCAGGCTAGTGACCATCGGGCGTGGCCCCCGGCTCGTAAAAGCACAGTTCGGTGCTGCCGTAGCGGCGTTTGTCCGTGAGCGCCAGCGCGGTCAGCGCCAGGTCCTCGTATTCCTTGGGGTGAATCTGGGCGATGACCAGCCCGTCGGCGGTCAGGATGCCGGGGTGCTCGTCGATGAGGCGCACGGTTTTGGCCCATAGGCCCTGGTACTGGGGTGGGGCCACGTAGACGATGTCAAATGACTCATCGACGGCCCGGAGGAAGCGAAAGACGTCGGCGCGCTCCACCCAGGCCCGGTCGCGCAGGCCGGTCTCTTGCAGGTTGCGGTGGATGGTGGCAATGGCCTTGTGGGATTGTTCGACCAGGACGGCGTGGTCCGCGCCCCGGCTCAGTGCCTCGATGGCTACGCTCCCGGTCCCGGCGAACAGGTCCAGGAAAGCGCAGTCGAGCACGCGCGCGCCCAGCGTGTCGAACAGGGCGGCCTTGACCCGGTCGGCGATGGGCCGGGTGCCCTGGCCGGGGACCGGGTACAGGTTGCGGCCCTTGGCTTCACCGGCGATCACGCGCATGGCACACGCTCCGGGGCCGGCTGGTGGTGGCCGTTATACGGTAGTCGGCCGGTGCGCAGGAACGCGGCCAGCCGGGCCGGCTGGTAGAGCCGGCGGCTTGCCACCAGCACCAGAACCATCGCCAGGCCGACAAGCTCCAAGGTCAGCACCTCCGGACGCGCGGCGATCTCGGCATAGGCCACCAGAAAGCCATCCACGCCTTCGATGGGCTTCCACGGCTCGAAATTTGGCCCCAGCAGAGGCCAGAGCATGGTGTGGGGATAGCGCCAGATCTGGTCGCAGGCCAGGTGCAGGTTGAGCACCAGAGCATAGGGCCAGAAACGGCGTGCAAACAGCAGCACCAGCGCCGTGATCGCCAGGTGCACGATCAGCGAGTGGCAGAGGCCCTGGGTGGTCTGCGCGTCGGTAAAGACCAGCAGGGACAGGGGCTTGTCCACCAGGTCCGGGGCCAGGGCCACCAGGGCCACCAGGCGATAGTCCACGTCCGGTGCCCAGCCCCGGGCCTGGAGCAGCGCCAGCCCGCCAGAGGTGTAGGCGATGTGGCCGGTGGGGAACATGAGTCCTCGCTCGCGAAAAAGGTCTCCCGGAGCGTCAGGTTCTCGGGAGACCGGTAAAAGCTATCAAAGCTCTCAGCCAGCAGCATTCAGCTTCTTCAGTCCCTATCTCTGCTGATGGCTGCACGCAGTGTCCTGCGGAAAAGCTGAGAGCTGACCGTTATTCTTCCAACCCGGCCAGCCGCAGCCCTTCGGCCAGCATCTGCTGCACCTGCTCTTCCGAAAAGGCTTCGGTGTAGACGCGGATGATGGGCTCGGTGCCGCTGAAGCGGATGAGCAGCCACGAGTCGTCGTCCAGGGTGTATTTGAAGCCGTCGTCGTCCCAGATGTCTACCACCGGGCGGCCGGCGATGGTCGCCGGCGGGTTGGCGGCGATGCGGGCGCGGATGGCGTCCTTTTCGACCGGTGGCAACTGGCGGTCGATGCGGTTGTAATAGTGCGTCCCCACCTTGTCAAAGAGCCAGTCCACCAGTTGCGACGGGGTCTTGCCGGTCTGCACCATCATGTCCAGGACCATCAGCCCCACGATGATGCCGTCGCGCTCGGGGATGTGGTCGCGCAGGGCATAGCCGCCGCTCTCTTCGCCGCCGATCATGGCGTTGGTCTCTAGCATCTTGGGGGCCACGTACTTGAATCCCACGCCGGTGCGATAGACCGGCACGTCGTACAGCTCGCCCAGCTTTTCCAGCATGGACGTGGTGGACACGGTCTTGACGATGGGGCCGCGCGAGCCGCGCACGTCCAGCAGGTAGAGCGCCAGGAGCGCAAAGGTGCGGAGCTGGTCGATAAAGTTGCCGTGCTCGTCCACCGGCCCCACGCGGTCGGCATCGCCGTCGTTCGCAATGCCCACGTCGGCCCCTAGCTTGACCACGGCCTCTTGCAGGCGCGCGATGTTGGGCGGGATGGGCTCCGGGCGCTGCATGTCCGGGAACAGGGGGTTGCGGTGGTTGTGGATCTCGGTGATGCGGGTGGTGCCGCCGTCAAGCAGGCGCGGGAACCAGCCCATGCCGGCGCCCCACATGGGGTCCACCACCACGTGCAGGCCGGCCTGGCGGATGCGTTCCAGGTCGATATGGCGCTCCAGCTCGGCGATAAAGGCCGGCGATGGGTCGAACAGGTGCACCAGGCCCTCGGCCTGGGCTTGCGCTAGGGGCAGGCGCTTGACGCCGTTGGTGGCGTCGGCCACGTCGATGCGGGCCTCGATCTGGCGCAGCGCCTCCGGGTCCACGGCCCCGCCGTAATCGCCGCGCACCTTGAAGCCATTGTCTGCGGCCGGGTTGTGACTGGCGGTGATGTTGATGCCGCCGGCCGCGCCCAGGTGGACGATGCTGTACGAAAAGACCGGCGTGGGCGTGATGCGGTCTACCAGGTGCACCGGGATACCGTTACCGGCCAGCACCTCGGCCACGGCCTGGGCAAAGTGCTCCGAGGCGAACCGGGCGTCATAGCCGACCACCAGGCCCCGTTTCCGTGTATCCTTGACCAGATCCAGGAAATACTGCGCCGTGCCCTGGGCGCACAGGCACACCGTGTCAAAGGTGTAATCGTCGGCGATGCGGCCGCGCCAGCCGTCGGTCCCGAACTTGATTGGATGAGTCATGTGTTTTCCCTCGTTGTTATTTTATTCGTGATCCTGGCCCACGCGCGCCCGCCAATAGTCCAGCAGGTCTTGCATGGTCTGTCGGAAGGGGATCTGGGGCTGCCAGCCGGTTTGCTGCATGAATTTGGACGGATCGGCCCACAGGACCTTGACGTCCGACGGGCGCATCCGGGCCGGGTCCGGCTCTACCTCCACCTTGACCGTGCTCAACGACAGCAGCACGTTCAGCATCTCGCCGATCTCCATCGTGACGCCGGAGCCAATGTTATAGACCTCGCCGGGCACGCCCTGGTCCAGCGCCAGCCAGTAGGCGCGCACCATGTCGCGCACGTCGGTGAAATCGCGCTTGCTGCTCAGGTCGCCCACCTTGATGACTGGCGGCCGCAGTTCCTTTTCGATTTCCGCGATCTGCTTGGCAAAGGTGGACGTGGAAAAGACCTTGCCCCGGCGCGGGCCCGTGTGGTTGAACCCTCGCGTCACCACGGTCTTGATCCCATAGCTGCGGTGATATTGCCAGGCCAGCAGGTCCTGGGCTACCTTGCTCACGGCATAGGGCGACAGCGGCCGCAGGGGATTGGTCTCCTTGATGGGCACCTCATCGGGCAGTACCAGCCCGTATTCTTCGCTGGAGCCGGCGATCTGGATCAGTGGGTCGCCGTCCCACTCGCGTACGGCCTCCAGGAGGTTGACCTCGCCGACCATATTGGTGGTGAGGGTTTCGGCCGGCAGGTTCCACGAGGCCGGCACAAAGCTCTGCGCCGCCAGGTGAAAGATGCGATCGGGCTGCACCACTTGGATGAGCTGGCGCATCGAGTAGGCGTCGCTCATGTCGCCCTGGATCAGATTGACCTGGCCGGGCTGCGCGCAGGCATCCAGCATCTCGGTGCAGGTGATGTTGGTTTCGACAGCGTTCGTGTTGAGCTGGCCCCGGGCGGCCAGGTCTTGCAGGTTGTCCAGCTTGCTACGCCACCGTACCAGGCCATACACCTCCACATCGCCCCGCGCGATGAGGTATTCGGCCAGGTGACTGCCGGCAAAGCCGCTGATGCCGGTGATGAGTACTTTCAATGTGTGATTCCTCCTTGGGGTGATCTGACCAAGCTTTGGGGTTATGCCACGCGCTTATAGTTGGCTAATATACTTTTCTCGCTTGGCCTGGAACTCGGATTCGGTAATGATGCCTGCATCCAAGAGGGCCTTGAGTTCCTTGAGTGCTTCGGCCGGTGACTTGGTGGTGGGCGGCGCTTCGACCGGCGGCGCGTGGAGTACAGACGCGATCTCTTCCAGCATTCGTGTGACCAGACGCATGGCTTCTTTTTTGGGGAAATTGATGTCCAGAAAGGGGATCCCATTAATGATCAGCTTGCTGGACCATCCTTCCTTGAAAGAGACGGTCTCAATGGCCCCCAACTCGATGGAAACGGGCTTTTCCATTGTGCTGTGAGCGTAGAAATGGGTGTCGGTGAGCACAGCGCCATCTTTGGCGTTCCCGCGCATCGTGTTGTCGATCAGGACCAGTATATCCTCTGACCGAACATCTTTGGCATATACTTCCTGTGCGCCCGACAGCTTTTTCGGTGGGATATTGGGCTGGAAAAAGATGTTTGGGTCGACGATCTTGGCGCTGTAGCGTGTAATGATTTCCCGGACGTCCGTGTTCATGGTATGCCTCCTCAATTCATTGCCTTGTCTTGCATCTGACGGGTATCCGCCAGCGTTAGAATCGAATCGCCTCTGGCTCCAGGGTCCGGCCGGGGCCCAGCTGCAGACCGCGTTCCAGCCGGTTCCCTTCGCCGATGGTGCAGCCGGCCCC
Organism: Chloroflexota bacterium; assembly: GCA_018823415.1. Taxonomy (GTDB): domain Bacteria; phylum Chloroflexota; class JAHJIN01; order JAHJIN01; family JAHJIN01; genus JAHJIN01. Next base: position 12,616 of record JAHJIN010000511.1, read on the forward strand.
CACCAGGGAACTGTCGGTGACGAGCACGTTGTCGCCCAGGGTGCAGTCGTTGGCGATGACGCAGTGGCGCAGTACCACCTGGCGCGCCACCGTCACGCGCTGCCAGAGCACGGCATCTTCGATAAATGTACCTTCGTCGAGGTGGCAGCCATCGCCGATGGCGGCCGGGCCGTTGATGCGTACCTGCGGCCCAATGACGCAGCCATTGCCAATGACCGCCGGGCCCCGGATCCGCGCCGTGGGGTCGATCCGCACGTCGTCGCCCAGCCACACGTCGCCCTCGCGCCGGCCGGGGATGTTCACGTCGATCTGGCCAGTGAGAATGTCCCGGTGCGCGCGCAAATAATCGTCGGGCGTGCCAATGTCCAGCCAGTAGGCCGTGGACGGGTAGCCATAGACCGAATTGCCCACTTGTAACAGCATGGGGAACAGCCCGCGCTCGAACAAAAAGCGCGTCTCGGGCGGCACGTAGCGCAGCACGCCCGGTTCCAGGATATAGGTCCCGGCATTGATGAGGTTGGTCGTCACCTCGTCCCAACTGGGCTTTTCCACGAACCGTTCCACCCGGCGGCCATCGGCCAATTGCACCAGGCCATAGGCGGTGGGATCATCCACTGGCGCCAGCGAGATAGTGGCCCGGGCCTGCTTTTCGCGGTGAAAGGCCATCATGACTTCCAGGTTCAGGTCCGTCAGGATGTCGCCGTTACAGACGACAAAGGTCTCGGTGAGCAAGCTCTCGGCGTTCTTGACCGCGCCGGCCGTGCCCAGCGGGCCTTTTTCTTCCACGACGTAGGTAATGGCAACGCCACGGTCGCGCCCATCGCCAAAATATTCCTGGATGACCTCGTGGCGATAGCACACCAGCAGAACAATGTCGTCCAGCCCGTATTGTTTCAGATGTTCGATGACGTGCTCCAGGAATGGGCGGTTGACCACCGGGAGCATGGGTTTGGGGATTGGTGTGGTCAGCGGGCGCAGGCGCGTGCCGCTGCCTCCCACCAGTACTACTGCTTTCATGGCCTCCTCCTTGAGGCAGGTTTTGGCAAGTGCTGTCGGTCTGAACCTCTGCTTTGAGGTATACGCTGTCACATAGAGGGCGCTTCAGCTTGCCCGCACGCGCGCCCGCCAGTAATCCAACACGTCGGTCAGGGATTGCTCGATGGGGATGAGGGGCTGCCAGCCGGTGCGCTCGCGGGCTTTGCGGCAGTCGCTCACCAGGATGGGGACGTCGGACGGGCGCAGTCGGTCCGGGTCGATTTCGATGCGGATGCGGACCCGGCTCTGGGCCAGCAGCATGTCCAAGAGCTGCTCGATAGCAATCGCGCGTTCCGAACCCAGGTTGTAGACCTGGCCGGGGACGCCGTCCTTTAGGATCAGCCAATAGCCCCTCACAATGTCGCGCACGTCGGTGAAATCGCGCTGGGCGCTGAGATTGCCCACGCGGATCACCGGCTCGCGCAGCCCGGCCTCGGCCTCGGCGATCTGGCGGGCAAAGCTGGCGCTCACAAAGGCGTCGCTCTGGCGCGGCCCGATGTGGTTAAAGGCGCGCGACCGGACCACCGGCAGCCCGTGCGAGGCATAGTATTGAAAGCCCAGCAGGTCTTGTGCTGCTTTGCTCACCGCATAGGGGTTGTTGGGGCGCAGCGGGACGTTTTCTTTTACCGGGAGATCTTGCGGCTGGATGAGGCCGTATTCGTCGCCGGAGCCAATGACCAGCACGCGAGCCTCACTGCTGGTGTTCACCAGGGCTTCCAGCAGGTTGAATTGCCCGTGCAGGTTGTCGTGGATAGTGATCCAGGGGGTTTGCCAGCTCAACGAGGGCGTGGCCCGCGCTGCCAGATGAAAGACATAGTCCGGGCGTACCTGGTCGATCAGGTGCGCCATGCTGGCGGCATCATTGAGATCGGCCTGGACCTGGCGCAGCCGGTCCAGGTGGGCGACATTGTGGCCAAAGCGAATGTCCAGACCCCACACGTCCAGGTCGGTGTGGGCGAACAGGTATTCCGCGAGGTGACTGCCCGCAAAGCCGGCCACGCCGGTGATCAATGCCTTCAAAACACGCCTCCGGGGTCGAGTGGGTATATGATACCCGATGTGAGGCGAAATGGCAAGTAGACGGGAGCGAGGGGGCTGATGGCACTGATGCAACTGAAGGCACCGAGGGGATTGCTCAGTGCCTTCAATGTGTGCAGAGTGGGTCAGTGGTTCAGGCGTACGCAGGGTGCCGTTACTAGTGAGCAGTTGGGCCAAGCGTGATGCACAGTTCTGGTAGCACGGTTCACCTCAACTGTCTACGGAAACGGTTTGCCTAACACTTGAGCTACATCCATGACATAGATATCGCTGATGTCTCCCCTGAATAAGGTAAAAGCTAGTTGCTTGCCGTCTGGAGACCAGGCAAAGCTACGGCATTGAGACCAATCTAGAAGAAGCTGTGTTTGCCCCGTTCGAAGATCCAGCAATTCTACACTTTCGCTACGACCCGAGCCGAGATACGGCTGACGCTTGAAAACGATCCAGCGGCCATCCGGCGACCATGCTGGCTTCCTATAACCATCTGGCCCCTCTGTCAATGGACGCTGTTCTGATCCGTCAGCGTTCATCACGTAGAGTTGACAGCTATCTGCGTTGTCAATCAGATCATCTCCAGTGGTATCTTTTCTTGCCGAGGAAAAGACGATCTGCCGTCCATCTGGAGACCAAGACGGCTCGGCATCGTAATATATGTTCCGTGTCAGGCTTGTCACATGGCCCTGGTCCCAGACGCGTAACTCTGCCATGCCCTCGTCCCCGGCCTGAAACGCGATCTTGGTGCCATCTGGAGACCAGGATAGTTGGTTCCCCTCGATGAGGCGCGTGATATCGCTTCCATCAGAATTCATGACATAAACAGTAAAAGTCTGCCGACTATCCCGGAGTGATACGAATGCAATGCGATCACCTTTTGGTGACCAGACAGGTTGACTATTGTAGCTACCATCATCTGTCAGTTGTATCCAGTTCTTTCCCTGTGTGTTCATCGTATAGATCTCCGGCGTCCCGCCTCGCGGCGGAGGAGAGCTAGCGAAAACGAAACGGGTACCGTCCGGAGACCACGATGAACTATCATGTGTCCCCGCGTCCAAGGTGAGAAGCCTGATCCCAGGACGCGGAGACACCGAACGATTATAAACTGAGGGACAAGTTGTTCCTGATAGACAGAGGATCAGCAGGGAAACAACCAACCAGGTCGACAACAGTTTTCGTGTGGTCATGAGTCGTCCTCCAATTTGGGGGACTGTATTGCAATCACGGCTTTGCTAGTAGCTCACTGGAAAAAGTCGGGATGATAGCGGACGCACAGGTGAGATAGAAGGAGGAAAGTACCCGTAAACTGCTGGGAATCTTGATCGTATCGTGTCATCGACCTCTGAGCTCGCTGTTTCCAACGCCTTGATGGCTTCGCCCAGGCTCTTTCGGAATTTCCGTGGTAGCCACTACATGTAGTGGTCTGGTCATGCGAATAGGCGGTAGCCCTCAAGGTCTAGAAAGAGCCGCTGGAAGAGGTGATCGAGGTTGAGAATGCCGAAACAGCGTCGTTTGAGCACC
>JAHJIN010000512.1 GCA_018823415.1 Chloroflexota bacterium
CCGCCCGGCGCACCGGTTGGCTGGGCTGGGGCCGGCGGGGGGCCGGGCACTGGTCCCGCCTATGAACCTGTCATGGCAGAGCCATAGAAAGGGGGGCGGGGAGCTGGACCAGCCGTCACGCGGCCGCACACTGAGCGTGTCCCGGTGGGGGCAAGCGCCGGCACCAATCCACTACGACCTGTCCGTCGCCGTCGCCGTCCAAATCTAGCCAGGCCAGCCAGCGCCGGCCGTCGCCGCGCAGCAGCCAGCGCCGGGCCTCCGCCGCCAGGGCGATGTCCGGGGCCTGGGCATCCATTGCGGCCAACTCAAGCATTGCGGCCACCAGCCGGGCCTCGGGCTCGCTGGCCGCCGCCTCGTGAAACCGTTGTTTGCCAGTGGGGGGCCGTCGCTTGGTCATGGTCTACACCTCCACCGATTTGCGGGCTGGGCCGGGGTTCACGTCACCGCCGGCTACGGTCACCTGTTGCCTGCCAGCCGTGGCGATGTTCACCTGCAAGGCCGCCGTCTGCCAGGTCACTTTTCGCACGCGGACCCGGGTTTCCGTCACGCGCAAATAGCGCCGCTAGCCCGCCGCCCATCTTCGGGCAAAAGTAGCCGGAATTGCTAACAAAAGTTAGCCGTTTCTGCCAAGTCACCCATCGCCAGCCGCCGCCGGCAGCGCCAGGCTGCTGGGCGTCTCTGGCTCTTGCGGATTGCAGACACCGCAGGCCCAGACCAGGGCCGCATCCCGCTGCCAGCGCTGGCCACCACATATCGGGCAAGGATCGGCGGGGAGCGCCGGCCACGTCGCCGGGCCAGTGGGATCCACCACGGGAATCTCCGCCGTGGTGGGACCCATGGCCACCACCGGGGACGTTCGCTCCGCGTCCTCCGCAGGGCCCTGTGTGAGCCGGGCCAGGTGATACAGCACCCAGGCCCGCAAATCGCCGCCGGCTTGGGCAAACTCCCCGATGTCCCGGCCCTGCAGGGGTCGCACGCGCCGCACGCGCGCCGAATAGTCACCCCACCAGGCCGCCCCCTTATCGCCGGCGTTATCACGATCCAGGGCCACCAGCCACCGGCTCGCACCGGCCAGCTGGGCCAGGCTGCCCGCGCCGGGCTTGCTGGTCGCTCCGCCCACGGCCACCACGTCCACCAGGTCCCCGGCGTGTTGCCACAAGAGCACCGCGTCAAGCTCGCCCTCGCAGACGACGGCCACCGCCGCGCCGGTCAAGAGGTCCTGGCCGTAAAGCACCCCGGATCCGCCACCCTTGACGTGCTTGTATTTCGGGCCGGGGAGTGGGGGCACCGGCCGGCGGACCTTGACGGCCCAGGGCTGCCCGTCCACCAGCCAGGGAATCACCACCCCGCGCGACACTGGCAAGCCGCGGATGGGCCGGCCGTCGCTATACCCCAGGCCCCACGCGCGGGCCGTCGCCTCGGCAATGCCTCGGCCAGCCAGCCACGCGCGGGCTTTGGCACCGGCGTCAGTCCACAAGGCCGCCTGGCACTCGTGCACCAAGGCCAGGGCTGCGTCCGGGTGCCACGTGGGGGCCGCCGCCACCCTGATGGGCGAGGGCTCGGGCTTTGGCGCCGTCCGCGTGGGCTTGCGCTGGCGCCGGCCACCGTCGCCGGGCACATCCAGGCCCAGGGCGGCCACCGCACCCATAAAGTCCAGGCCCCGGCGGAGGCGAAGCCATTCGATCACGTCGCCGCCCGCATCGCAGCCGAAACACCGCCACGTGGTCCCGTTGGGGTTGATCACCAGGCTGGCCGTCCGGTCCCCGTGAAACGGGCAACACCAGAACGCGCGCCCGCCAGTCCCACTGGTCTTGGGCTCTCCCAGGTCCGCTGTGATAGTATCCCGCAAGAGCGCCGGGTTGGTTTTCAGATCGTCTATTGCTCGCCGGTCAAGCATGGTAAGCTCTCCGGGGCAGTCTTCCAGTTTTCTGTTTTCCCCCTTAAAAGGGGGGGAAAACAGAAAACTGAAATTGGTTATGACCTTCAGTTTTCCAAGTCTACCAGAAAACTCGGAAAGCTAGAAAACTAATCAGCAGTGCCCAGATCAAAATCGCGCACTGTGAGCGCGCTGTAAAGCTTGGCGGTCCCCGCGTCTTGCTTGACGCGCTATTCTCCAGCGGCCGTCAAGTTAGACTCTCCGGGCCAGTCTTCCAGTTTTCAGTTTTCCCCTCTTAAAAGGGGGAAGAAAACTGAAACTGGTTATGACCTTCAGTTTTCCAAGTTTACCAGAAAACTCGGAAAACTAGAAAACTAACCGTCATTGCCCAGATCAAGGTCGCGCACTGTGGGCACACTGTAAAGCTTGGCGTTTCGCGCGCCTTGTTTGACACGGAGTTTTCCATCGGCTGTCAGGTGGTCAATTTGCGCCCATACGCGCGCCCGTGGGGTATCGGGGAGGCTGTCTAGTACTGCTTTCGTCAACTCGCCCTTGTTGATCTCGGGCTGGGCCTCCACCTCTTCCAAGATTGCGCGCCGGATCGCTGCGTCGCTGGCCAGGTCTTCAATCTCCAGGCCGTAAAAGCGGACTTTCTCCAGATCGGTCGTATCCCCTTTCCAGTCGTAGGTGAAGCGCGCGCCGAAGGGCAACACGTCCGCGCCGCGCACTTTCGTTGCCTGGATCTGGATGGTATCCGCGTGTTCCTCGCGTTCGATCAAGAGGGCCAGGTCTAGGGCCGCCTCGATTGACGAATGACCGCGCAGGGTATCACCCGATCGCCCCGCTGCCCCGTTGCTCTTGCGCTGGTGATGGATCACCACCACTGCCGCGCCGGTTTCCTCACTCAAGCGTCGCAGGTTGCTCATAACATCGCCCATTTCGGAGGCGTTCTCTTCCACGCCCCCCGAAACATCCCGCAGGTTGTCTATGATGATCACCCGCGCGCCCAGGGCCGCCGTCCGCTGGCACAGCTCCGCCACGCTGTCCCACGCGGCGGCATCCAGCCACGGGTTGGGCATGGAAACGTAGTAAAGCGGGGTATCCGGAGGCAGGTCTCGCGCTCTGGCCGTCGCCTCGATCCGCTCGTGCATTGTGCGGAGCCCATTGTCAAAGTCCAGCCACAGCACCGGCGCTTTGATGGTTGCCCTGGCCGTCATCTCGTCTTTGCCGGGGAGGGGTTCTAGCCAGGGCAGGCCGGCCGCCACACAGGCCGCCAGGTCCGCCAGCAGCATAGTTTTGAAACACCCTGGCGGGCCATAGACAATAGAGAGGCTGGGGAGAGGGAAAAGGCCCTTGACTATGTACTCAATGGGCGGGCGTGGGGCGTAGGCGTCCGCCACCGTGAACACCTGCCAGCCGTAAAGTTCCCGGCCGGCGTCCGGTTCCGGTGGGGGGGCCTCGGGGTCTATCCTGGCCACCAAGTCCGCCAACTCGGGCCGCTGGCCCAGCCAGACCGTCAGTTCCGCCGCTGGCAAGCCGCCGCCGCCATTGGTGGGGACATCGGGCCACGTCGCCCGGATGAGGTCCAGGTCGCAGTCGCTGGCCCCGGCCCGCGCGCGGGCCAGGTGATGCAAGGCCCGGGGTTGCGGGTTGCCGGGCTGGGGTATCCCACCCAGGGCGGCCCAAGCCTCCGCCGGCGTCATGGCGTCAATGGCGCCGTCCGCATAGCCCCGGCCCCGCAGGTCGGAGCGCATCTTGCTGGTAATCAATATGGGCACTTGGACAGTCATTGCCGCACCTCCCGGGCCACCAGGCAAAGGGCCGCGCTGTCCGCTGGCACCAGGGCGGCCGCCGTTGTCGTCAGCCGGAGGTCTCGGGCCAGATCTGCGCGCACCGGGAGCTGGTGGGCGTCCACCAGGCTGGCCGTGTCCAGTTGGGCCAGCAGCTCCGCGGCCGCGTCCATCGCGCTCCAGGCTGCCGGGCTGCCCCGGGCGTCCGGGGCAATGTAGCCGTGGGGTTGCGTGTTCGCCGGGGATATGGTATTATGAGGGTAGTTGACCAGCCGCCAGGCATTGTCAACGTCCCCATTGGCCCCGGTTCCCCCCGGGGCCAATCTATTTAACTTGCTCATTGCTTCACCTCCGCTTGTGATTTGCTGTCCATCGTGCCGCTGCCAGGCCTAGCGCCACCACGTGGCGAAAGGCCGCCGATACGTCGCTGTGTTTGCCCTGGGCCACGGGTCCCGGTTGGGGCACCTCTAGGACCGGCTGATAGTGAGCCAGGAGGATCTTGAAAGTGACCCCCGTTTGGACCTGTTGCAATAGCATGATTGCATCTCCTGAGTAATGGTGGGCACGCAAAAAACCCACACGCCGGGGAGGTTCCTTTCCGTGTGGGTTTCGTCTGCCTTGTATCGCCGGACCACCCCTGCCAATGTTGACAAGCGGAAGTGTTCCGGTTATAATAATATCACAAGGTAGGGAAACCGCCGGGAGTTAGCCGCCCCCAAAAACTGCCTACCGATGTCCAACCAAGACCCGCGTTTGCCGCGCGGGGTCTTGGTATTTAAGGGTCAAACGTTCCGGTCTATTATACCGGCTTTTGCCGTCCGTGGCAATACACCACCACAAGATATTGTGGACTGGGGACCGCTGGCCCCCCACTGGTAGCGCCCGAACGTTTGTGCTGGTAGTATTTTACCATTTCAAAAGCGCGAAGACAAGGGGTTTTTGATAGTTTGGCACTATCCGGCCCCTGGTTAGCAACAAGTTAAGGTGCCGTTCTAAGAGCTGTTCGGGTCGGGGAGCGTGGTCCCGCGATAGGGCACGTGCAGCAGCTC
>JAHJIN010000056.1 GCA_018823415.1 Chloroflexota bacterium
CCGGCACGGAGGTGTAGCCTTCCCGGGTGGTCCGTCGTTCGGCGCATGCCGAACAGGTCTATTATCGCCGGGGCACCCGCTTGGCGCAAGTGGGTGGTGCGGTACCACGAGTTCGTGGTGATATTATATACAAGGAGGTGAACCCGATGGCAAAGGATCCCGTGTGCGGCATGGACGTGGACGAGAAAAACGCCAAGGCCACGTCTGAGTATCAGGGCAAGATGTACTATTTCTGCTCTAAAGGTTGCAAGGTGTTCTTTGACAAAGACCCGGAAAAGGTCCTGCGAGAAGGCCCGCAGATGCACATGTAGAGCAAGTGCTCTCCAATGAAAGGCTCCCCGGCACATAGGTGCCGGGGAGCCTTGGGTTTTAACGATTTGCCCTTCAGGCCACCGGTTCGCTGACCTCGGCCTCGGGCACGGGCAGGGTGGCGGCGTTTTGCGGCTCGAACACCAGTCCCTCGTCGCCCACATCGATCACGATGGTATCGCCCGGCGATACATGACTGCGCAGCAGTTGCCGGCTCAGCGGGGTCTCCACATGGCGCTGGATCACCCGGCGCAGCGGCCGGGCGCCAAACTGGGGATCATAGCCCTCCTGGGCCAGCCAGTTGCGGGCAGCCTCGGTCATCTCTACCTGGATACCGCGTTCCGCCAGGCGGTCGTTCACCTCGCGTATCTGGAGGTCCACAATCCCCAGGATCTGGTCGCGCGTGAGCGGGTGAAAGATAATGACCTCGTCGATGCGGTTCAGGAACTCGGGCCGGAACGTCTGCCGGAGGTCTTGAGTCACCTGGCTGCGCGCCTGGGCCGCGTCCGGCTCTTCCTCGTCGTCGTTGGCTGGCTGGCGTGCAAAGCCCAACGGCTTGTTGCGGGCCAGATAGCGCGTGCCTACGTTGGAGGTCATGATGATGACCGCATTGCGAAAATCTACCGTGCGTCCCTGTCCGTCGGTCAGGCGCCCGTCGTCCAGCACCTGGAGCAGGGCGCTCCACACCTCGGGATGTGCCTTTTCGATCTCGTCAAAGAGGATCACGCTATACGGCTTGCGCCGCACGGCCTCGGTCAACTGGCCGCCCTCTTCGTAGCCGATATAGCCCGGCGGCGCGCCGACAAGCCGGGCCACGGTGTGCCGCTCCTGGTATTCGCTCATGTCCAGGCGGATGAGGGCGTCCTCGTCATCGAACAGGAACTGGGCCAGGGCCTTGGCCAGCTCGGTCTTGCCCACGCCGGTGGGACCGAGAAAGATAAAGCTGCCCACCGGGCGACGGGGGTCCTTGAGACCGGCCCGGCCCCGGCGAATGGCGTCGCTCACGGCCACAATGCCCTCGTCCTGGCCCACAATGCGCTCGTGCAGGCTGTCTTCCATGCGCAGCAGCTTGGCAGTCTCTTCTTCCAGCATGCGCATGACGGGGATGCCGGTCCAACTGGCGACGATGCGGGCAATGTCCTCGCGGCGAATCCAGTCGTCCAGATGAGTTTCAGATAGCCAAGAGGACCGGGCCTCTTCGAATGGCCCCTGCAAGGCAGTGCTCTCGGCCTTGAGCTTGGCAGCGTGCTCATAGTCGCGGGCCTCGCTGGCCGCCTCTTCTTCGCGCCGCAGTTCTTCCAGGCGGCACTCGACCTCCATCAGGTCCGGGGGCAGGCTGGCCAGCTCGATGCGCCGGCGCGACCCGGCCTCGTCCATCAGGTCCACGGCCTTGTCGGGCAGGAACCGGTCCGAGATGTACCGATGGCCGAGTTCGGCCGCGGCCTCCAGGGCCTCGCCTTCAAAGTGGACCGCGTGGTGTTGCTCATAGTAGGGACGCAGGCCCTCCAGGATGGCCGCCGTCTCTTCTACGGTGGGTTCTTCTACCAGGATGGGCTGGAACCGGCGCTCCAGGGCGCCGCTCTTTTCCACATACTCGCGATATTCGTCCAGCGTGGTGGCCCCGATGCACTGGAGCTCGCCCCGGCTCAGGGCCGGCTTGAGCATGTTGCTGGCATCGATAGACCCGCTGGCCGCGCCGGCGCCCACCACGGTGTGTAGCTCGTCGATAAAGAGGATGATCTGCCCCTGGGCCTGGCGAATCTCGTCCAGCACGGCCTTGAGCCGCTCCTCGAACTCGCCACGGAACTTGGTGCCGGCCACCAGCGCGCCCATATCCAGGGCCAGCAGGCGCTTGCAGCGCAGGGTAGAAGGCACCTCGTTGCGCGCGATCTTGGTTGCCAGCCCTTCCACGATGGCGGTTTTGCCCACGCCGGCCTCACCGATGAGCACCGGGTTGTTCTTGGTGCGCCGACCCAGGATCTGGACCACGCGCATGATCTCGTCGTCGCGGCCAATCACCGGGTCCAGCCGGTCCTCCTCGGCCAGCGCGGTCAGGTCCCGGCTATACTTGGCCAGGGCCCGATAGCGGCTCTCGGCACCCCGGTCGGTGGCCTTTTGGCCGCCGCGCACGGTCTTGATACTGGTCTCCACGTCCTCGCGCGTCAGCCCCAGGTCCCGCAAGATCCGGGCCGATATGCCATTGCGCTCGCTCACGATGGACAGGAACAGGTGATCGCAGCCGATAACGCTGTCGCCCAAACGATGCGATTCGGCATCTGCCGCGGCAATGAGGGCATTGATGCGCGGCGTGGTATACACCTGCATGGGCGGCGCGGCATACTGGGTGCGCGGCAACGTCCGCAGCACCCCTTCCAGCCGATTCCGCAGCAGAAACACGTCCACCGACGTGGATTGCAGGATGGCCCCCACGGTACCTTCTTCTTGTTCCAGCAGAGCCAGGGTGAGATGCTCCACATCCAACTGGCCGTGCCCCATGCGCTGCATGATACTGTGCGCGATCTGGAAGGCTTCTTGGGCTTTTTCTGTGAGTTTGTTTGGTGAAATCATGTCTGTTACCTCTTGTGTTAACCTCCCGCAGGGTTATAACCTGCGGGAGGATCGGAATCACGAGTCAATGGGTCGTTCGCAGCCGCCGATGGGGGCATTGTCGGCGTGTGCGTGTCGGGTCGCCGACAGCATCATGAACGCCTCGCCAATGTCTGCCAGAGTCAGCAGGCCCACGAAACGACCCTGGTCAATGATCGCCACCACGCGCCAGCCACCTTCGATCATCTGCCGGCGCAGGGCCGCCAGGGTAGCAGTGGGGACGGCGGTGGGATACTCTGTGTGCATCACGGCCTGGACGGGCGTGGCCGGGTCGCGCTCGCGTAAGCCCTGGAGCAGCCCTTCGCGGGTGAGTATGCCTGCCAGTTGGCCGGTTTGCAGTACCGGAAAATCGATCTGATGGCCGTGCGGTGTAAGATCCAGGGCTTGTCCCAGCGTGGTGTCAGGAGCCAGGACCAGCGGGTCTCGCGATAGGATGTGACAGGCCTGCATGCCGCGCAGAGTCGATTGTACCCGCACCTCGTTGCCTTCCTGCTCGGCTCCCAGGTACACAAACACGGCAATGAGAACCAGTAGCAGGTCGCCTTGGAAAAAGCCCCACAGGCCCAACAGCAGCGCCAGCCCTTGCCCCACGGCCACCGCGATCTGGGTGGCCATTTCATAGGGCAACGCCAGGGCCAGGACAGCCCGCAGCACGCGCCCGCCGTCCATGGGAAAGGCCGGTGCCAGGTTAAAGGCCGCCAGTGCCACGTTAGCCAGCGCCAGTTCGACCAGCAAAGACAGCGGCCCCAGGGCGCCGGCCAGCCCCAGCACATCCTGGGGTGTCCGCATCGGCAGCCCGCTCAGCGAGCCAACCGCCATCGCCAGCACCAGGAGCACCGCGCTCAAAGCCAGGTTGATGGCCGGCCCGGCCGCAGCCATGAGCAATTCTTGGACAGGGCGCTGCGGCACCGATTCCATTTGTGCCACCCCGCCGATGGGCAGCAGCGTGATCCCGCGTACGCGCACGCCAAACGATTGGGCCAGCAGGCTGTGTGCCAGTTCGTGCAGCACCACGCACGCAAACACCAGCACGATCAGGGTGACGCCATAGACCATGCCCGGCCAGCCGCCCGGACGGGCAATGCCCCAGTTGAATGCAGCCCATAGCAGGATGAGCAGAAATGTGAGATGAATGCGAATGTCAATGCCCTTGACCGTCGCAATCTTGATGGACCAAGACATGCACGCGCTCCAGATCGTCTCGTTACCGTCCCTGGCACGGACCGAGGTCCGCGCTATCTCTCACTTACCATTATAGGTCAGATGACCGGGCTTTGTCAATGAGTTCCATAATCGCAGCCCATATCCTATCATAGTTGACTGATTCTGTCAAGTATTGAGAAGCCACCGACTTGACGGTTATCGCAAGTTGCTGTACTATGGGGCTTACTGGCATTACCTGCCGACAAGGAGAACCATGCCCGATTCGTCACTTACAATCGCTGACCTGCCGGACTTGGTAGCCGTGCTCTCGACCGAGGAGCAGGCCCGCTGGGATCGTCTATTTCGCGTGGACGCTGCCGTCGGCGAGTTGGCGCCCCCGGCCGGTATGGAGCCGTGGATCCGGGAGCATTTTGGCTCGGTAGACGCCGTGCGCCGGCAGCAGATCGTCAAGGTAACCAACCTGATCATGCTGGAAGGGGCCTTGTTCAACACGACGCGCTCGCGCCGGCCTTTTGACTCGCGGGAAACCATCGACCTGGACGCGCTCGTCGCCGCCAGCGCGGGAGGGCCGTTCTGCCACCCGTTGGAGGCTACGCCGGCCGACGTGTTTGGCCGGGTAGAAGGCGCCACGTGCGTCACGGCTTCAAACATTGCCAAGTGCGACACCTGGCACGGGCTGATCATTTGGAACGAGCACCATCCGCTGCGGTTCACCCGGGACGCGGTACACGATGCCGTGGACACGGCCCTGGCCTGGGCGGAGCAGGCCCGCGACCACGACCGCGAGGCCCGGTATTTCTTTTTCCTGTGGAATTGCCTGTGGCCCAGCGGGGCGTCGATCATTCACGGGCACGCGCAGATGACCCTGACGCGCGGCATGCACTATGCCCACATCGAACGCTGGCGGCGCACGGCGGCCTGGTATCGGCTGGCCCACGGCGTCAACTATTTTGACGACCTGCTGGCCGTACACAAGTCACTGGGCCTGGCGATCAGCGTCGGCGAGGCTCGCATCATGCCGTCGCTCACGCCCATCAAGCACCAGGAAACCGTGGTGCTGGCGCCCACGCTGGGCCCTGACCTCGTTGACGCGGTCTATGACGTGCTGGCGGCGTTTGTAGAGCGCCTGGGCGTGGTGGCCTTTAACCTGGGGCTGTATCTGCCGCCCTGGGATGCTGTGCCGGAGGATTGGACCGGCTTTCCGGCCATCGTGCGCATCGAGAGCCGGGGTGAGCCGGGCGTGCGGTCCTCGGACCTGGGTGCGATGGAACTGTTTGCCAGCAGCGTGGTGACGGGTGACCCGTTCCAGGTCGCCGATGCCATTCGCGCGCATCTGGGAGACCGATGAAGCAATTGCGAGACACGCCCCTCAAGCGTTTTTTGCGTGACTATCGGCGCGAGCACCCCGTGTCAGAGCATCACATTGCCCTGGTGCTGGAAGACGTGGAATATCCGGTCAACGTCGGCTCGGTGTTTCGCCTGGCCGATGCCTGTGGCGTGGACGAGATCGTGCTCACCGGCATCACGGCCACGCCGCCCAATCCCACGCTGGACAAGGTAGCCCGGGGCAAACAGCGCGTGGTGCCCTGGCGCTATGAGCGCGACACCCGCGCTGCCATTGGGGAATTGCGTGAGCAGGGCTATACCATCTGCGCGCTCGAGATCACTGAAGAGTCCCGGCCCTATCACGAGGCCCACTATCCGTCGCGCATTTGTCTGGTGGCCGGCCACGAAGACCACGGCGTCACAGCCAAGACCCTAGCCCTGTGCGATATGGCCGTGTTCGTGCCCATGTATGGCAAGGGCCGCTCGTTGAACGTGCATGTGGCCGTGAGCGTGGTGTGCTATCACATACGACACACAGCGAACGTCGGGCGCGATTGAATCGCGTTTCCACCAACAAACCGCTTATGGAGGATCTGCCACGTGCGCAGCGCACCTGCTGCGTGGCACGAAAGCGTAGGTCGGATTGCCAATCCGACCCACTTGTGCAAGCTATTTGTGGAGGGGCACATGACGAAATATGCGATACGCAAGATCAGCCTGGGTTCCACGCTCAAGTATGGGTTTGTGCTGGGCGTGCTCTTGAGCCTGTGTCCCAGCCTGTTGTGTGGGCTGTCGGGTTCGTGGCTGGTGTCGGTGGTGTATCAGGTGATGGCCGGCTGGCGCGACGTGCGCCTGGAGGTGCTGGGCCAGCCCATTCGCTTTGACCTCATCGACCTGCTCAACCTGCAAGAAGCAGTTGAGACGTTGCGGGTGCTGGACCAGAACGACTGGATGCTGGCGTTGTTGCTGGTGGTGGTGACATGCTGCCTGTCGGCGCTGGTGATGGGGTTGAGCGCGAACCTGCTGACGCTGGGTTACAACGCGCTGGCGTGGCTCACCGGCGGGCTGGTCGTCGAGTTGGACGCACTGGACACGCCGGGCGTGGGTCGGCCGGTGCGCCCGCAGATCGAGTCGGTGGAGCGGCCCCGGCGGCTCCCGGCCCCGGACGAGCCGGCGCCGCCAGCTTGAAATCCGTTGTGTCTTGGCAATTTGCCCGGCACGTACAGGCGCCCCTCTCCCAAACGGGAGAGGGGCGCGCTGTTTAATCGGCCGGGTTCCGAGCCAGCGTTTAGAGGGTCGGACCCACGGCCACGTTATCAAACCAGGCATTCGACCCGTCCCAGGTGCGTAGGCCTACCCCGCCGTGCGAATAGGCGTCGTCGTGCGCCGTGAGTACGGACTGCCCATCCACATAAGCCGTGAACGTGTTACCCCGCACCACCAGCATGATCTGGTGGTTGACATCGTACCAGTCAAAGCCCGGGGGTGCCCACTCGCTGGCCAAGGGTTCTTGCTCGGCCCCGTTTACGATCTTGCGAAACAGGAACGCGCCCTGACCATAGCCGGGGTCGTATTGAAAGATGTACGCGTTGGCGTGATCCCACCCAGTGGCTCGAAAATACATGCCATAGCCGTTGCCTTCGGCCAGAGTGGCGCTTACAGTCACGGTGTAATCGGTCCAGGCCTCGTCGCCGGCAAAGCTGCGGTGCTCGCCGCCCGGACCGGCACCATAGCGCCCATTCTCCACCCGCCAACGACTGCCCTGCACCTCTTGCCACCCGGCCGAGCCGGCGCTGAAATCGTCAAAAAACGGCCAGTCGCGCTGACGGGCATAATCGGCGGGCGTGGGCGTGGCGGGGACGCGCTCGGGAGTTGGCGTGGGCGTGCCGGCCAGGGGTGTGGTAACAGGTGTCACGCCGGCGACATTCGGCTGCATCCCGCCCAGGGCCGACTGGAGTTGCGGGCCAATGAGGACAATGCCGGCAACCATCACCAGGCTGACCATGACCAGCAGGATCGCATACTCGATCAGCCCTTGGCCGCGTTGGTCAGGCCTATTGGCGTGATTCATCGTCCCTTCCAGTGGCTCAAGGCGACTGTCATTCGCAGGCCTTGAGCCCTTCTTGCGCCTGGCTCGACTCAGGGTCCAGTTCCAGGGCCTTTTCAAACAGGGGTTGGGCCTTTTTGCAGTCCTCTAGTTTGACATGGCACCAGCCTTGTCCCACATAGCCATCGGCCTCGTCGGGCTGCACCGCGACGGCCTGCTGGAAAAAGGCCAGGGCTGTTTCATATTGCTCGCGGTGATAGGCCGACCAGCCTGAATAGCGGTAGGCCGTGCCCAACTCGACCTCGACCCGGGTGTCTTGAATCGCGGTGTTGAACTGGGCCAGGGCCGCATCATAGTTGTCCTGCTCATACAGGCATTGGCCTACCAGCAGGGCCAGGTGCAGGTTGTCGGGATGTTGGGCCGCGGCCTGGCGCAAAAGTGATAGGGCCTGGGCATATTGGTCCAGGGCGAAATGGGCCTCGCCCAGCCACATGGCGGTGTCTGTGTCGCTCGGCTCCAAATCCCAGGCCTTTTGCAGCGGCGTGATAGCGCTGGCGTATTGCTCAAGCTGGAGGTACGCGCGTCCCAAGAGGCGCAAGGCATCCAGGTCGGCCGGGTGACGCGAAATGGCCTTGCTCAGAGGCGCTATGGCTTGCTGGTATCGCTCCTGGTGGAAATACGCGGCCCCCAGATAGCCATAGGCGTCAACCTGATCGGGGTCCAGTTCGAGCGCTTTTTGCAGCTCGCTCACGGCTGCCGCATACTTTTCCAGGTGATACTGGGTCTTGCCCAGTCCCAGATGTGCCGGCGCCAGCCGGGGGTCCAGGTCAGCGGCCTGCCGAAACTGGGTGAGGGCCTGGGTATCCTGGGCCAGGTAGAAATACGTCCAGCCCAGCGCCAAATAGGCATCGGCGCGCTGGGGGTCCTGGCGCAGCGCTTCCTGGTAGGCCGTGACGGCCTGGGGATACTGTTGCTGACCGCGCAGACGGTTGCCTTCTTGGACGTACCAATCGGCATCGTGCCAGAGCCAGGACGACAACGCCAGCAGGACCGCCAGGGCCACGAGGCAGGCCAGGGCCACCAGGAGGACGCGTCTCCAGCGAACGGTGCCCAGTCGCTTACGTCCGGCGCGTTGATGGTCTGCACCGGGTTCCCCGGCCGGCGCCGGGCGCACAGCCGGTGCTGCGCTGGCCTGGGGCAGACGCGCCAGACACTTGGAGCAGATCACTTCATCGCCCTTGAGCGCCGCGCCGCAGGATGGGCAGCGGGGCACGCCGGTGAGGGTTGCCATGGGCCATTCTCCAGATTCGGTTGTGCGGGTCGGGGCTTATTTGCGCTGGGCGCGTTGGATACGCAGCCACATCTCGGATGGCTCGGCCGGGGGCTGGTTGCGCCGCTCGACCGGGCTGAGGTGATAGGCGATTTGCTGGATGATCAGCGCCGGCGGTGTGGTGGGCGCACCCAGCACCACCGGATGCCCGTGGTTGATGCCGTCCACAAACAGGGCGCGGGCATGAGGGATCACGGCGCGAAAGCCGGTTCCCAGCGCTGTCTCCATGTCTTTGCGCGACAGCCCGCCTTCGGGAAAGACGTTGTTCAAGACCGGGATCACACGCTCTTGATTATACTCCAATAAGTCCTAATGACCCACCGATAGGCAAGGTGGGTGCCTGTGGATAGTGGGGACAGCCGAAAAGCGCGCCTGCCCCCACTATCCACAGGCCGACGGCGGCGGCTCTTCCCGGGCA
>JAHJIN010000513.1 GCA_018823415.1 Chloroflexota bacterium
CCTTGGTAATGTACGGATCAATTCCAGCTCGCACTCTGCCCACGGGTAGAAACACCGTGTGGTAGCCTGTTGCTGTGCCTCACGGACAGACGGGGTACCGCCACTTCGTTTATGGACATCCCCGACTTATTGAGAAGATACGAATGACCCTCACTTTCCCCGGTCCCTTCCTCTCACGTTCGGGGAGAGGGAGAGAGCCGCGGGGGAGAGGGCCGCCCATGGAGGCAACCATGACCAACGACAATCCATCCGGCCATCGCGTCTTTGTCCTGGGACTGGACGGGGCCACGCTGGACCGTATCCAGCTGCTGCTGGATGAAGGCAAGCTGCCCAATTTCGCCCGGCTGGTGGCCGGCGGCGCGCACGGCCCGCTGACCACTACCATCCCGCCGGTGACGGCCCCGGCCTGGAGCTCGTTCATGACCGGCAAGAACCCGGCCCAGCACGGCCTGTACGATTTCATGAAGCGCCGGCCGGGTACCTACTATCCTATCCCGGTGAGCAGCCGCGACCGCGACGCCCCGGCCATCTGGGACATTGCCGGGGCCGCCGGCCGGCCGGTCATCGTGCTCAACGTGCCGGTGACGTATCCGCCGCACCCGGTCAACGGCTACATGATCACCGGGATGCTCACGCCCAACAACGCGCCGGACGCCGAGCGCGCCTATCCGCCCGAGTTGATGCAAGAGCTGCGGGATCAGGTGGGCGAATACGTGATCTATCCTCGCAAGGTCTATGCGAAGGGCCGGGTAGACGAGTTCCTGCAAGAACTGTACTATACCGCCGGCCAGCGCATCAAGGCCGTACGCTATCTCATGCGCCACAAGCCGTGGGACTTTTTCATGGTGGTGTTCAACGAGACGGACACCATCCAGCACGGGGCGTGGGGTGTCAGCGACCCGCAGTGGCACGATTATGACCCGGCCGAGCACGAGCAGTACGGCAACCCCATCAACGACTATTACGAGCGCATGGACGAGGTGTTGGGCGAGATATTGGACGAGCTGGACGACAACACGACCCTGTTCATCATGTCTGACCACGGGGCCGGGCCGGTCTACCAGTTTCTCTATGTGAACAATTTCCTGGAGCGCCGGGGGTTTATGCGGTTCCGGCGCAACCCTATCACCCTGGGCAAGGTGCTGATGTTCCGACTGGGGATCACGGCACGCACGGTCTACAAGTTCCTGATTCGCATCGGGCTGGGAGGGCTGCGGCGCTCGATGGACAAGCGTCGGGGCGGCTATGCCAAGCTGCGCCGCTACTTTGTGTCCTTTGCCGACGTAGACTGGGGCCGCACCCAGGCGTACGCGATGGGCTACATCGGGCAGGTGTTCCTGAACGTGCAGGGCCGTGAGCCCGAAGGCGCCGTGGCCCCGGCCGATTATAACAGCGTCCGTGAGGAGATCATCGCCGCGCTGCGCCAGCTCAAGGACCCCAAGACCGGTGAGCCGCTCATCGAAGACATCTATCGCAAGGAGGAGATCTATCACGGCGCGTACATGGACATTGCGCCGGACATTGTGTTCATGCCGCGCAACCTGGAGGCCATCGCCTTTGGCGATTTCGAGTTTCCGTCCAACACGGTGCTGGAGCCCAGCTATGCCATCTCGTCGCACCACCGGATGAACGGCATCTTTTTTGCCTATGGCGCCGGCGTGCGGCCGGGCCTGCGCGTTGAAGACGCCCACATCCTGGACCTGGCTCCCACCATCCTGCACGTGATGGGCCTGCCGGTCCCGGCCGACATGGATGGTCGCGTCTTGGAGGAGGTGTTGGAGACCGAGCGGCCCGTGGAACGCATCGAGGCCGCCGCGGGCGCCGGCAAGGGCGCGTTCGAATACTCGGCCGACGAGGAAGAGCAGATCGTGGACCGGCTGCGCTCCCTGGGCTATATCTCGTGAGCCTGAGCGAACTGGCCCGCCGGGCCTATGCCGTCGCCAAGCGGCTGCGCTTGCTTTGGCTCGTCGTGGGTCTGGCGTTCTTTGCCGCCGTCATCTGGTTTAGTGGCGTCTCGGACCTGGACCGCATCGCCCGCATTGACCCGGTCTATGTGCTGGGGGCGCTGGCCTGCACCTTTGGCCTGGCGGTGTCGTCGGCGGCGCGGTGGGGCGTGCTGGTAGACGCGCTGGCTGGCGGCCGCTCCGGTGGAGCGGGGCACGTGGCCCCCACGCGCCAGTACTATCACTATTTCATCATCGGCCGGGCCGTGAGCCAGGTGTTCCCGGACACGCTGAGCGACGTGAGCGTGCGATCGCTGGCGCTGCGCCTGTCGCACCAGTATGCCATCGACGCAGCGATCTATTCCATCGCCGTGGACCGGGTCTTTGACCTGGCGACATACCTGGTCTATCTGGCCCCGGCGGCGCTTTTTGTGGTGGGCGTGTGGCCGTTCGAGTGGGCGGCCGGCGCCACGGCGCTCATTTTCGTCGCCGGGTGGCTGGCCTTTGAGCTGTGGCCTGGGGCCATCATCGGCACGACCATCAAGGGCTATACCTGGCTGCTGCGGCTGGCGGCCCGGGTGCCCTTTCTCGCGCGTCGCCTGGGCAACCGCGAGCAAATGGCGCAGGTGGCGGACCGGCGCTTGAGCCGGGGCCAGGCCCGCCGGCTCTATCTGTTCAACCTGCTCAAGCTGGCATTCACGTTCCTGCGGCTGTGGTGTTTTGCCCTGGCGCTGGATTTGCCCATCGCGCCTAGCCTGCTGTTCTTTGGCATGGCCATCGCCCAGCTCAGCCAGGCGTTCGCGTTTACACCGGGGAACTTGGGCACGTTGGAACTGGGCTGGTACGCGGTGTTGGCGGTGGGCGGCGTGGACCGGGAGCTCATCGGCGCGTACCTGCTGGTGCAGCGCATCCTCATCGCCGCGTGCGTGGGATTGCTGGGCGGCATCAGCTATGCGATTATCACGCTGTTCCCGGCCGAGCGCGCCGTGGAACCACTGTCAGTCGATGAGGGACAATCGTGATGGGAGATCGAATCGCACGCCGGCCACTGCGCTGGCACGAGATCGTCCAGGGCAGCGTGGCTGGCCTGCTGGTCGTGCTGCTCGTTGCCGGGGCGCTGCTGGCCTATCGCGGCGGGGCGCTAGCGGCTGTCGTGGGGCCGACCGCACCCCGGGCCATCATCGTCATCGTGCCAGACGCCCTGCGCGCGGATCGGCTATCGTGCTACGGATACGACATCGACCAATCGCCTCACATCAGCGCCCTGGCCCGGGACGGCGTGTTATACCGCAACACGAACGCCCAGTCCTCGTGGACCAAGCCGTCCGTGGCGACTATCCTCACCTCGCTGTACCCGCCCACCCATCAGGCCCGCTCCTACACGGACATCTTGCCGGACGACGTGGTGACGCTGCCCGAGGTCCTGGCGGTCCACGATTATCATACGGTGGGTTTTGTCACCAACTATAACCTGTTCCCCCGGTTCAACTTTCAGCAGGGGTTCCAGGACTATTATGCGTTGGACGGCGTCGTGTCCACCTGGAACCGCGATGGGCAAAAGTATTACCAGGAGGCCGAGCTGTTCAACCAGAGCGTGTTGGCGTGGCTGGAGGCCAATCACGACCAGCGCTTTTTCATGTACCTGCACTATATGGACACGCACCGGCCCTATTGGCTGCATCCCTATGACGGGCGCAGCTATTATGACGAGGACCCGGCCCTGCTCGGCCCCATCAGCGATGCATACGACGGCGAGATCAGGTATTTCGACCAGCAGTTTGGCAATCTCGTCGCCGCGCTCAAGCGCCTGGGCCTCTATGATGATGCGCTGATCATCTTGACCTCGGACCACGGCGAAGAGTTCCTGGAGCACGACGGCTGGGCGCACGGCAAGACCCTGTACCAAGAAGTGACCAACATCCCCCTGATCATCAAGTATCCAGGCGGGGCCGGCGCCGGGATGACGGATGCGGGCATGGCTCGCAGCGTGGACATTGCCACCACTATCCTGGATGTGGCCGGTATCCCGGCACCATCCATCATGGAAGGGGTCAGCCTGCGTCAGCCGCCAGATGCGCCGGCTCGCAGTCAGCTTTCCCTGTCCACCACCTGCCAGAAGGGATGGTCCATGGCCGTGCGCGACTCGCGCTACAAGCTCATCGAGATCATTGACGGCAATCCGCGCGGGCGTGCGATGACGCAGCTCTATGACCTGGTTGCCGACCCCGGCGAGACGATGAACCTGGCGGAGACACACCCGGACGTGCTGGCCCGGTTGCGCGCGACCTTGAGCCAGATGATGGCCCTGTCCGAGCAGGCCGCCGTCGGCAGCCAGGAAGCCGTGCTGGATGCCGAGTTTCAGGAGCGCCTGCACCAATTGGGATATTGACGGCTGGGCAAGTAGATACATGCTCTAACCACGGGTTGAGCAGCTACCCGGCGGAAAGCAAGGACATGACAGAACATGAACGTCGCGACAACTTGATTAGGCATCCCCTGCGCTGGGTCGAGATCGTCCAGGGCGGCGCGGCCGGCCTGCTGGTCGTCGTGCTTGTGGCCGTGGGCATCCTGGCCTATCGCGGCGGGGCGATGGCTGCCCTGTCGGGTTCCCATCCGCCGGACGTGGTCATTGTGATCGTGCTGGATGCGCTGCGGGCTGACCGGCTTTCAAGCTACGGATATACAGGCATCCAAACGCCGCACATTGATTCACTGGCCCGCGATGGGGTCCTGTATCGCGACATGAACACGCAGACCGCGTGGACCAAGCCCTCGGTCGCCACCATCCTGACCTCGCTGTATTCGTCTTCACACCGAGTTTTGCGCCTGCCGGACATGCTGTCGGACGAGTTGCTCACCTTGCCCGAGGTCCTGGCCGGCCACGACTATTACACGGCCGGGTTTGTCGCCAACACTAACCTGTTCCACGAGTTGAACTATGATCAGGGGTTCGCGGAATACTATGACCTGGACCCCCTGGAATCGGCGTTTTACCACAATGGCGACCGGGCCTATCAGGAAGCCGAACGGGTGAACTGGCGTGTGCTGCCCTGGCTGGAGGCCAACCACAACAAGCGATTCTTTTTGTACGTTCATTACATGGACACGCATGGGCCATACTTTGCGCATCCGTACACCGGGCTCAGTTATTACGAAAAAGACCCGGCCCTGGCCCAGCTCCAGAGCGACCTGTATGACGGCGAGATCGTGTATTTCGACGAACACCTGGGCAAACTGCTCGCGACCCTGAAGCGTCTGGACCTCTATGACCGGGCGCTCATCGTCTTTACGTCCGACCACGGCGAGGAATTCTACGAGCACCAGGGTTGGACCCATAGCCGGACCCTGTACCAGGAGATCACTGCCGTGCCGCTCATCGTCAAGTATCCGGGCAACGTCCACGCCGGCACGATAGACGAGGGCCTGGCCCGTACGCTGGACATCGCCCCCACGATCCTGGACGTGGCCGGCATCGAGCAGCCGGCAGTGATGCGCGGGGTCAGCCTGCGCCTGCCGCCCGATTCGCCGGCCCGGCCCCAGACATCCTATGCCGAAACTTTCTGGATGACCGGCGTCATGTCCGTGCGCGACTCGCGCTTCAAGCTCGTCGAGGTGGTGGACGGCGATTTGCGCGGCCGCGCGCCGACGCAGCTCTATGACCTGCTGGCTGATCCGGGCGAGACCACCAACGTAGCTGCCATGTATCCAGACGTGGTGGCCCAATTGCGCGCCACCATGAGCGAAACGGTCGCCCTGGCCGAGCGCGGTGCCGTGGGCGAGCAGCAGGCCGTGCTCAGCCCCGAGTTCCAGGAGCGACTGCGTCAATTGGGGTATTGATCGCGCCCGACGGGCCGCCATCGGCCGGCTGAATGACGTTTGATGGAATTGGGGGAGGATGTATGACCGAGTTTAGGTCCGACTCGTACTGTGGGCTGTACTGCGGTGCTTGCGACATCATGAACCTCTATCGCCAGAGCCTGGAAACGAACATGCCGGCCCGGTGGGAGGATTTGCCGCAACCACTCCAACAACATCTGACCCAGGCCGAGGTCGTGTGCACGGGATGCAAGACCGAGGTGCTGTTTGCAGGATGCCAGCGGTGCTCGATACGACAGTGCGCCCAGGACAAGGGCGTGGCGGCGTGTGTCGAGTGCACCGAATACCCCTGTGTGAACGTCGAGAACCGGCGGGCCGCCATCTCCCGGATCGGAAACGTGTTGCCGCATACCCGGGTGTTCTTTCGGGATGCGGACATGATCCTGATCCGGGACCGGGGAATAGCCCACTGGGTACAGGACCAGGAAGAAAAGTGGAGTTGTCCACAGTGCGGCGCTCGCTTTACCTGGTATCAAGAACAGTGCGCGGAATGCGGCATGGACCTGGAGGCCATCAAGGTGCACAACCAATGAGATCCGCTGTGCAAAACCCCAGAGCCCGGTTCGGTTCCGAGTGTCCCGACTCCCCTTGTCTTTAGTGGTCTCATATAGTATAATGTGACCACATTGATGAGGAGGTGACTCATGACCCAGACCTCGGTGGGGATCCGGGAACTCAAGGCTCAACTGAGCCGCTATATGCGCCAGGTCAAGGCCGGCGCGACCCTGGTTATCACCGAGCGGGGCGAGCCGGTGGGCCGCATCGTGCCCATGAGCCCCTCCGCAGAAGAGCGCCTGGCGATGCTGGCCCGCGTGGGCCTGGTGGCCTGGAGTGGGAGCAAATTGCCCCCGCCGGCGCCGGCGGTCCACACGCGGGGCGGTCAGACCGTCGCCGGCCTGCTGCTGGAGGACCGCGAATGATCCTCTATCTGGACGCCAGCGCCCTGGTCAAGCGCTACGTGGTCGAACCCGGCTCGGCCGGCGTGAACGAGGCCATTGCCCGGGCTGAAGCCGTGAGCACCGTCGTCATCAGCCGGGCCGAGGTGGCGGCCGCGCTGGCCCGGGCTGTTCGCGTGAAGGCCCTGTTGCCCGAAGAAGCATCGGCCAGCCTTCAGGTGTTCCGCAACGAGTGGCCGGACCTGGTGCGCATCCAGGCCACCGAAATCGTGGTGGCCCGGGCCGATAACCTGGCCTGGGACCACGGATTGCGGGGTTACGATGCCGTCCATCTGGCCGCGGCGTCTGTGTGGCTGGATGCCATGGGCGAGCGGGTGACGTTCGCCACCTTTGATCGGCAACTGTGGGCGGCAGCCGGCCGGGTGGGGCTGGTGCCGTATCCGGCTGACCTGCCGGCGCTGCTGGATGCGTGGCGCACGTCTGCCCCGGGCTAGGATACGAGTCCGATAGCCACCTGCCCCACGGGAGGACTTCTCATGCGATGGCGCCTGCTTGTCCTGCTACCCTTGCTTGCGCTGGCGTTCCTTCCGGCCTGTGACCTGGGCGCGCCGGCCGCCAGCCCCACCCCGGTGGTACGCGTTCTATCCCCGACAGCACCAAGCACGCCGGTGCCGACCGGCACGCCCACCACTGCGCCGACCAAGACGCCGACCGTTCGACCCAACCCGACTGCCACACTCACCCTCCCGGCCAGTCGTATTGCATTCCAGAAACAGGCTAATCCTATTCGAGGCGCTGAAGAGGCCCCCCCATCGCACATCTATGTGATCTGGGCGGACCACTCTCGCCCACCTATTCGGCTCGCCGAGGGTCAGTACCCCCGGTGGTCGCCGGATGGCACGCGCATTGCCTTCGAGCGTGTGCAGGGAGGGAACCGAGACCTCTGGGTGATAAACGCCGACGGCACCGAGGAGAAACGCCTGACCCAGGATCCGCAGTGCGATATAGGAGCAGAATGGGCACCAGACGGACAGGGTCTTGTCTTTGAACGAGGCCAATGTAACGCTCGGTACCGAAGCTTTGGTCCCTTGAACAAGGATATCTACTACGTGAGAGCAGACGGATCAGGATTGGTCAACCTAACTCGCACACCCCAGTTCTCTGAATCCACTCCGCATTGGTCTCCGGATGGTCAGCACATCGCCTACGGGGCCTGGGATTTTGAGCATCTGGAGAATGGGGATCAGACGTACATCATGAACGCTGACGGTTCTCAACCTTTTGTAGTATTTCAGTGTACAAAGCATTGCAGTCCAATGGGTTGGTCTCCTGACGGACAGCGATTGCTGCTGGCTGCGGAAGGGGCAGTGCTCGTCATCACCTTGGATGGTTCCGTGGTAGCCAACATCCCTCACGTGGGCGGCGGTGTCTGGTCTCCTGATGGGCAGTACATTGCGGTAGTAGCCAATTGCCCGGATCAGATCAACTCGACCAATGTTTGCACGTATATCACCAACGCTGACGGTTCGGGTTTGCGTCTGCTGACCACAGAGCCCGGCACAGGCCTGAGTTGGTCTCCTGATGGGCGATGGCTCCTTTTCTCATCTGAAGGCTTGTGGTTGGTGCGCGCTGATGGCTCGCAACTGATTCCACTCATAGGTCAGGATGATCGTCTCTACCAGTATTATGCCCCCGAATGGGCACCGAAATAGTTGCCCGGAGTAGATATGACCGATACGCATACCTTTGTCATCGACACCATCGCCGTCGAGCTGGGCGTGGCCGTCCGGCAGGTGGCGACTACCCCAGGGGTGGCGGCGAATTGTCGCTTGCGGCTGTGCGCGGCGTGGGGTATAATGAGTTGGTCTTGTCCGCGTGGACATGTTGCAGGGAACGGAGAAAAGAATGCCTGACGAGGGAATCGCCAAGACCGTGGTGGCCTGCAACACCGGGCCGCTCATATCGGCGTTTCAGTGTGGTCGGGTGGATATCCTGAAGCGATATTTCAGGATCATCTACATCGCTCCGTCGCAGGTGACCGAGTTTGCCATGCACGGCGCTGCTGCCGCGCTGGACGATCTCGTTCAGGAAGGGTTTGTGATGCTGGCAGAAGCACTGACAGGCGACGAGCGGACCAGGGCCGAGATATTGGCCCGCCGGATTGCGGCGCAATCTCTATCCGGCGATCCAGACTACCGTAGCCACTTGCCGGAAGCGGAAGCAATGGTCGTCGCTGCCCGCCCGGAACTGGGTTGCACGCTGATCCTGTTGGACGAGTTGGCCGCCCGCGCCGTAGCCGAGGAAGAAGAGTTGCGCATCACCGGGTTCCCCGGCGTGGTAGGGCAGGCTGGCCTGGATGGGCTATTGACCAAAGATGACATTCGACACGTGCTTGGCCTCTGCCAGCAACAAGGCACGCATTACAGCAACCAGTTGGTCAAGCACGTGAGCGAGACGTATGGGAGGTGAGCCGTGGAGATAAACAGGATTGCCCCACACGAACCGCAGGCTGCGCTGTTGTCGATAGCAGACGTGGACCGGGACGTGGCTGCCCTATCGGAGGCGCTGGTGGAAGAGCGTGCCCGGCGCATCGCCCGCAATGTGCTCTTGCGCTCTGATATACGCCAGACGCTAGAGACGCTGCTACAAAGCGGTGCCTTCAAGGACGAAGGAGAGGCCATTGCCAGAGGGCTGAAGGTCCTTTCCGTCGCACTGTCGCCGGTTTCGGAAGCATAAACACCGCCGATCACACACTGCCCGGGCAGTACATCACGGCCAGCAGACGGACTCTGCTGGCCCTTCCACATACTCTCACGGAGCATCCCATGACCGACACCAACGCTTTCGTCATCGAAACCATCGCCGCCGAGCTGGGCCTGTCCGTCCGGCAGGTGACCGCCACCCTGGAACTGCTGGACGACGACAACACCGTCCCGTTCATCGCCCGGTACCGCAAAGAGGTCACCGGCTCCCTGGACGAAGAGCAGATCCGCGCCGTCGAGGCCCGGGCCAAGTATCTGCGCAACCTCCTGGCCCGCAAGGACGTGGTCCTGCGCTCCATCGAGGAGCAGGGCAAACTCACGCCCGAGCTGGAGGCCCGCATCCGCGCTGCTGCCACGCTGCAAGAGGTGGA
Organism: Chloroflexota bacterium; assembly: GCA_018823415.1. Lineage (GTDB taxonomy): Bacteria > Chloroflexota > JAHJIN01 > JAHJIN01 > JAHJIN01 > JAHJIN01. The sequence continues at coordinate 9,849 of JAHJIN010000513.1, forward strand.
GGACCTCTACCTGCCCTACAAGCCCAAGCGCCGCACCCGGGCCACCGTGGCGCGGGAAAAAGGGCTGGCGCCCCTGGCCGACCGCATGTGGGCGCAGGGCGAGGAGGACCCGCTGGCCCTGGCGGCCGGGTTTGTGGACCTGGAAAAGGGCGTTGAGAGCGTGGAAGAGGCCCTGGCCGGCGCGCGCGACATCGTCGCCGAGACCGTGGCCGAGACCGCCGCTGTCCGCGCCCAGGTCCGCGAGACCACCCGGGCCGAGGGGTTCGTGGTGTCCGCCCTGGCCGACCCGGCCAAAGACCCCACCGGCGTCTACCAGCTCTATTATGACTATCGCGAGCCGCTGCGCGATGTGCCGCCACACCGGGCGCTGGCCTTGCGCCGGGGCGAGCGCGACGGCGTGCTCAAGGTCAAGGTGGAAGCGCCGGACGACGACATCGTCCTGGACGTGGAGTTGTGGGCCGTGACCAACCTGCACTCGCCGTTTGCGTCCCACGTCCGGGCCGCCGTGGCCGACGGCTACAAGCGGCTCATCGCCCCGGCCATCGAGCGCGAGCTGCGCAGCGCCATGTCCGAGCAGGGCGTCGGCCATGCCATCGCCGTCTTTGCCACCAACCTGCGCAACCTGCTCATGCAGCCGCCGCTCCGGGGCAAGACAGTGCTCGGCATCGACCCGGGCTTTCGCACTGGGTGCAAGGTGGCCGTGGTGGACCCCACCGGCAAGTACCTGGCCGGCGGCACCATCTATCCTCACGAGCCGCAGCGCCAGTGGGACCAGGCCAAAGAAACCGTACATAAGCTGACCGAGCGCTATGGCGTGGACATTGTCTCCATCGGCAACGGCACCGCCAGCCGGGAGACGGAAGCCCTGGTGGCCGAGCTCATCGGCGAGACCGAGGGCACGTCCCTGGCCTATGTCATCGTGAACGAGGCCGGCGCGTCGGTGTATAGCGCCAGCGAAGAGGGCCGGCGCGAGTTCCCCGACCTGGAAGCCGCCCAACGGGGCAACGTCTCCATCGCCCGACGCCTGCAGGATCCCCTGGCCGAGCTGGTGAAAATCGACCCGCGCTCTATCGGCGTGGGCCTGTACCAGCACGACGTGGACCAGAAGGCCCTGACCGAGGCGTTGGACGCGGTAGTGGAGAGCGTGGTGAACCAGGTGGGCGTGGACGTGAACATGGCATCGTCGGCGCTGCTGAGCCGGGTGGCTGGCGTCAACCGTCGCGCGGCCGATGCCATCGTCAAGTACCGCGAGGCCCACGGCCCGTTTCGCACCCGGGATGACGTGCTCAAGGTGCCCGGCGTCGGCCCCAGCACGTGGACCCAGGCGGCCGGGTTCCTGCGCGTCCCCGGCGGCGACGAACCGCTGGACAACACGCCCATCCACCCGGAAACCTATGCCGCCTGCCACAAGCTCCTGACCTTGCTGGACAAGAGTCGTGAGCCTTTGCCGGCCCGTGTGCGCCGCTTTCGCGCCGATTTGCAGGCCATGAGCATGACCCTGACCGATCTGGCCCGCGAGATTGGCGTGGGCGAGCCGACGCTCGTGGACATGTTGGATGCCCTGGAGCGCCCGGGCCGGGACGTGCGCGACGACCTGCCGCCGCCGGTGCTGCGCCGGGATGTGCTCTCCCTGGACGACCTGAAAGAGGGCATGATCCTCAAGGGCACCGTCCGCAACGTCGTGGACTTTGGCGCGTTCGTGGACATTGGCGTCAAGCACGATGGCCTGGTCCACGTCTCGCAGATGGCCGACCGCTACGTGCGTAACCCCCACGCGGTGGTCAGCGTAGGGGATATTGTAAGCGTGCGTGTCATCAAGGTGGACCGCGACCGCGAGCGCATCGGCCTGAGCATGAAGGGGGTGCCCCAGGACACATGACCGCCCAGACCCGCCGCATTCAGCCTTTTCGCGCCCACGATGGCGACGCCGAGCCGTTGCTGGCTTTGGCCCGGCAGTCCGCGCCGCTGCTGGCCCCAGGCTGGGATCCGCCGGCCGACTGGCTGTTCGATAGCCGGGAGAGCGAGCCGTGGACCTATGACCGGCGCACCCGCCGCCAGGGAGACGCGCGGCGCGGCCTGGAAGTGATTCACTATGCCGGCTACGAGCCGCGCGGCGGGGGACAGGCCGTGGACCGGGTGACGGTGACAGCGTATGGCCTGCCGGATGGCGCGTCCCTGCGTCTGGAATGCACCCGTAGCTGGTACGACCCACGCTTCCTGGAGGTCCAGGCCAGCGGCCCAGAACAAGCCGTGACCGCCGTGCTGGACGCCTTCCAGCGCGAGTTTGGCGGGTGCCCAGCGTTGCTCCCCGAAGAGGTGGCGTCCGAATTGTCCAGCCTGCGCGCGGCGCTGCGGGTCGGGGACTGGGCGGCGGTCGAACTGCGGGCCGGCGCCATCCTGCACGTCCTGCCCGATGAGCCGGCGGCCTTGTTTGCGCTGGGTGTGGCCCGGGCCGCCCAGGATGACCTGGAGGCCGGCGAGCGCTACCTGCAGGCGGCCCTGGCACGCCAGCCTGATCATTACGATGCGCTGTACAACCTGGGCCTGGTCTACCTGGCGCGCGGCGAGCCGGCGCGAGCGGTTGAGGCCCTGCAGCGGTCGCTGGCGATCCGGCCCGGCAACCATCCGGTGCTCTATCAGTTGGGCCGGGCGCTGGAAGCGGTGGGGCAAACAGAGGAGGCGCTCGCCGCGTACCGGGACGCCCTGCGCGCCTCGCCCAACCCCGACGGCTGGCACTACACCGGGCTGGATTTTACCCGGGAGGCCAAAAAGGCCATCCGGCGCCTGGAAAGGCTATAGACGCATCGCCCGCGGCGACGCCAGGCACTGCAAAGGATTGCTTCTTTGGCGCCAGTCTGGTATAATGACATCAGGTCAGTGGAGGAGAACATGGTCGAGCAGCAGCAAGACAAGGTGCCATTGCTTCTGTGGCCTTTTTGGGCCATCTGGCGGTTGTTGACTCTGATCCTGGGGCTCACCGGGCGGCTCGTCGCCGTGGTGCTGGGCCTCGTCCTCATGGCTGGTGGGCACACTGTTGAGTCTCACCGGCATCGGCGCGATTATTGGCCTGCCCATGATCCTGCTGGGCTTTTTGCTGGCCGTGCGCGGCATTTTCTAGCCGGCACGATTTAACTCCGGTTAATCGATCCTCCGTATACTGCCAGCACCACAAACCAGGAGGGTTCCATGTACTGTTTCCAATGCGGACATCAAGCGCCCGACGGCAGCATCCAGTGTCCATCCTGTGGCGCTTCGCTGGTATTGCCGGTGCCGGTGGCAACGGCGCTTCCCGAAACCAGTGGCCTGGCCATTGCCAGCATGATCCTGGGCCTGGTGGCGGTGATCAGCGCCAACGTGCTGCTGGTGCCGGGCATCCTGGCCCTGGTGTTGGGCTATATGGCCCGCAACCAGATCCGCGAAAGCGGCGGTGCGTTGCGCGGCGAAGAGCTGGCCGTGGTGGGTCTCATCACTGGCGGTGTGGCCACCGTGGTGGGCGCGCTGCTCCTGGGCCTCACGGCCCTGGGTTTTGGCGGCTATTGCGGCTGCTCGGCGCTTTCGTTTCTGCCGTTCCTGTGCTTGCCCTGCTGGCTGCCCTTTGCGGGTTCAGAGCCCTCCTAGTTATCAGGGGCGAATATGCCAAGTGACCTGTTTTTCCTGCTCATCATGGCCGTTGTCGCCATCATTGTGGTCGTCACGGTGATCGGCTCCATCGTTATCACTATCCTATCCATCGCTTTGCCCCTGGGACTGACCGGTTGGCTGTTCAAGCGAGCGCGCGATCAGGCGGCCGTGACCCAGGCCTTGCTGGTCAGCGGCGCGCCGGCCGAGGCGACCATCCTGAACTTGTGGGACACGGGGATCACCATCAACGACAACCCGCGTGTGGGCCTGTTGCTGGAGTTGCGTCCACTAGATAGTGCGCCGTTCCAGGTCGAGACGACACGTACCATCTCGCGCCTGCAGATCCCGCTGTACCAGCCCGGCACGGTGCTTCAGGTCAAATACGATCCCCACGACACGACCAAGGTGGCGATAGAAGCAGTGAAACGTGAGCCGGCCCAGCCATCTGAAAGGACGGGGGGAGAAAGCAGGCCCATACCCTGGGCGCTGGTATGCCCGTCGTGCGGTGCGCCGCTCGAATCCGAGCCGCAGGCCGGTCCGACCATCGTGTGCTCGTACTGCAATACCCCGGTGGTCGTGCCCGACCAATGGCGTGGTTGATAGCTTTGCCAATCGATAGACTGTAAGGAGGTTCTACAGATGTTCTGTCCAAACTGCGGTGCGACTGTCCCAGAAGGCGCGGCTGAATGCGAATCCTGCGGTACGCGGCTGGCCCCGGTTCCAGCGATCGAGGCCCCGGTAGCTGTCCCAGCCCCGGCTCCCGCCTATGCCGGTCCCGCCGTCGAGACCAGCGGCCTGGCCATTGCCAGCATGATCCTGGGCGTCGTGAGCCTGGTGGCCGGCGGCGGCATGCTCCTCATCCCCGGTGTCATAGCCCTGGTTCTGGGTTATATGGCCCGCACTCAGATCCGAGAGAGCGGTGGTGCCGTCAAGGGTGACGAGCTGGCCCTCGTTGGCATGATCACCGGCGGCATCAGCCTGACCCTGGGCCTGTTCGCTTGCGTGTGGGTGGTCTTTGGCCTGGGTATTGCCGGCGTATTCTCTTGCTTGCCCCTTTGCTTTTTGCCGTTCATGGCCCCAAGCGACCCCTCATCCTGGGATTAGGCATTGGGCAATCGTTGGGGCCGATGGGGGTTGTTGGCCTTTAACCTGGCGATTGGGGTGTTTGTGGTCTTGCCGGCCCTGGCCCCCTGGCTGGAGTGCCACGGCTTATGGTTGCCCGGTTGGCTAATCCGCACGGCCTATCATCCGCTGTGCCACCAACTGCCATCGCGCTCGCTGACCGTGTGCGATCTGCCCATGGCGCTGTGCGCGCGGTGTTTCGCCATCTATGGTGGGTTCTGGGCCGTGGGGATCTTGTTCAACGCGCTGTGGTTCTCACCCTGGCGCAACCGGCTGCCTCGGAACCCGATTCCCTGGCCGCTGCTGATCATGTGTTTGGTGCCCATGGCCCTGGATGGCGGCGCGCAACTGGTATTCTGGCCTATCTGGAGCGAGCAAGGCGTACACTGGCAGGCTTTGTGGGAAAGCACCAACGTGTTGCGATTGCTGACCGGCGGGCTGGCCGGCGTGGGAGCCGGCGCTTTTGTCTATCCGCTGCTCACACGCTTGTTCGGTGAAGCCTTGCCAAATCTACAAACCGATGACCCGGCCAATCGACGATTGGTTCCCTCGTAAATTCGTCCCTTGGCAGAAAGGAGATAAAAGACTATGCTAGGTGCTTTGACGGGTATCGCCTCGGCATTTGGCCTGTCTACGGCGGCCGGCCTCAATGCCTATGTGCCGCTGCTGGTGGTGGCCCTGCTGGCGCGTTTTACCGATCTCATCGTGCTGGAAGAACCGTACAACCTGCTCGCCAACGAGTGGGTCATCATTCTGCTGCTGTTCCTGCTTACCATCGAGTTCTTTGCCGACAAGGTGCCGGCCGCCGATTCGATCAATGACGTGATCCAGACGGTGGTGCGGCCGGTGGCCGGTGCCATCCTGTTCGCGGCCACGTCCAACGTCGTCAGCGACATCCATCCGGTGCTGGCCCTGGTCTGCGGCTTGCTGGTGGCCGGCGGCGTTCACGCCACCAAGGCCACGGTGCGACCGGTTATCACGGCCACCACCGCCGGGACCATGAACCCGGTGGTAAGCCTGGCCGAAGACGTGGGCTCGCTGGTCATCGCGCTGCTGGCGGTGTTGGTGCCGGTGCTGTTTGTGGTCGTCGCCAGCATTGTGGGGCTGGTAATCTTGTGGTTGGTGTTCCGGCGACAACGCCGGTCCAACGCGCCGTTGGGTGCCTGACTTGCTGAGGGGGTAACGTGGAAGAAAAATCGAACACCGGGCTGATCGTCGTCGTGATCGTCATCGTGGTTGTGGTGTTGCTGTTGGTGGGGCTGTGCGCGTGTAGTTTCCTGAGCATGGGGGGCTGTTGCTTCAGCGGGCCAGCCATCTCGGACGTATTTTCGGGCGTCAATAGCGCGCTTCAAGCTACACCCATGCCATGAGCAGCCCGATGCGGCTCTTGGGTTTGGCTCTCATCGCGACCGGCCTGCTCATCTTGCTGTTGGGCGGCCTGTGGCTGGCCGTACAGACCGTAGAACAGGGCGGCAAGCTGTCCACGGCGGTGTTTGGCCTGGCTCTCATCGCGGTGTTGCTCACCTTGCCTTGCCTGATCATCGGCGTGTTGCTGCTGCGCCACGGGCAGGCCCAGGACCGCGACCTGTTGCAAGTGGAGCAAGAAAAGCGCCTACTGACGGCGGTGCTTACCCGGGGGGAGGTGTCCATCAGCGACCTATCCATCGAGATGGACCAGCCCCGTGAGCAAATTCAGGACTATGTGTACGACCTGGTGGGCAAAGGGCTGTTTACTGGCTATGTAGATTGGAAGCGCGGCGTGCTCTATGCCCGCGAGGTCGCGGACATGCCCCAGAATGCGTGCCCCAGCTGCGGCGGCCCGCGCGGACTGGTGGGCAAGGGTGTGGTACGATGCGAATACTGCGGGGCTGAAACGTTCTTGTAGCGAGTGTACGAATCACGGATTACTCTTAAGGAGGGACATACATGGATCTGATGGGTAAGGTTTTCGAGGAACGAGGGTTTATCGAAGAGATTGGCAGCAAGATCCCGGGTTTTGGCGGCTATTTCAACCGCAACAAGCGGCGCGATGCCGACAAGTTGCTGCGCGACTATATCGGACGTCAGTTGGACGAGCAGCGGGGTCGGCTTGCCAACATTACCGTGCAATTGACCGAGGTGCCCGGCGGCCTGGAATATCTGGATCAGGCGGAGCGCGCCACGCTCAAGATGCAGATCTTTATCGACAAGATCAAGACAGCCAGCTATGGCTATGCCGGCTGGTTCGACGCCGTCAAGGTAGAGGAAGACGACCTGGAGGCCATCTATAACTATGACCAGGGCCTATTGGAGGGCGTAGGCCGCGTGGCGAACGAGATAACCGCCCTGGAGGGCGCGGCGAGCAGCGGCGAAGGTATTCCCATCGTCCTGAACAACCTGATCCAGGAAACAGACAATCTGAACCGCGCCTTTAGCCGTCGACAGGACGTGATCCTGGGAGTGCAATAGTCCCGGGACCGGTGAACAATTGAATGCGTGATGCAGCAACTACAAGATAGGAGGATAATCAATGGCGGTATTGCAGATCGTAGAGTACACCGACGAGATGCGCGACGAGCTCGTGCATCGCATCCCCGAGGGCGGCTCGGGCGAGTTTCGGCTGGGCACCCAGCTGGTGGTCCGCGATTACCAAAAGGCGGTGTTCTTCCGCGATGGTAACGCGTTGGACGTGTTTGGCGCCGGCCGGCACACCCTCACCACGGCCAACATTCCCATGCTGGACTCGTTCCTGGGGAACATCTTTGGCAGCACCCCGTTCCGCGCCGAAGCCTATTTCGTGAGCATGCGCGAGTTCCCCAACATGAAGTGGGGCACCAAGCAGTCCATCGTCTTTCGCGATACAGACCTGGGCATGGTGCGCCTGCGGGCCTTTGGCAGCTATACCATGCAGGTGGGCGATCCCCAGCTACTCGTGAACAAGATGGTGGGCGGCCGCGAGGCCTATAGCACCGATGCCATCCAGGAGCAGCTATCCGATCTGATCAGCCAAGCGATCCTGGACCTGTTGGGCGAGCAGCTCAAGAGCATCCTGGACCTGGGGCGCATGTACAACGAGATTTCGGCCGGCGTCAAGGCCAAGGTCAAGGATGTCTTTGCATCCTTTGGTCTGGACCTCAAACTCTTTGCCCTGGGGGCTATTACGCCACCGGAAGAAGTGCAAAAGATGATCGACGAGTCCACAGCCATGCGTGCTGTGGGCGAGCGTGACTTTTTGCGGTATTCCACGGCCCGAGGCGTGCGAGACGCAGCGGCAGCCGGCGGTGGTGGCGGCGAACTCGCCGGTGCCGGCGTGGGACTGGGCGCCGGCCTGGGCATGGGCGCGGCAATGGCCCAACAACTATCGACCATGGGAGCCGGCGGTGGGGCTCCGGCCGGTGGTGCGCCGGCTACGCCAGTCGTGCCGGACATCATGACCCTATCGGAAGCCGCAGCGTACCTGCGCGCGGGCGAAGAGGAGGTGCTTGCGGCCATCACTGCCGGGCAGCTCAAGGCCAAAAAGATCGGCACGTCATATCGCATCAGCAAACAGTCCATCGAAGATTTTCTGAACAGCTAGCTGGCTGGCTGACGCCATCAGCGTGGCCTAGTTCACGGGGCGAGCGTTTGGCGCTCGCCCCGTTTGCTATGCCCGGCCTGATCGGTGCGCCCCGAACCTGATCCGTCCCGCAATGGCGCGGACCAGACTTTTGCTACGACTGGCGTCGTAGAAAAGAGCATACTCGGGAAGGATTGTGTTGGCTCTCATTAAATGGTAAACTAATAGTGGAGCTAGTCAGGGACATTGGGCGGGGACGGGGTGCGGGATGTCAGCCCGAGTTGGGGCACCCTTGAGGTAGAAAGGACATCATTCGTGTATTTTGAGGGCTTTTCTGCCTAAAAGTCTTGACGATGTGGGGGCTTTATGATATGATAGATACAGTCCCCTATCATGCTCCATGATGTCGGGTTTGTTGTGATGCAGGAAGGGGGCGAGTCCCAGAGTCTGGAGGAAAACAGATGAAAGCGTACGTTCCCCTCCTGTTGGCGATCTCTTTGGCCCTGATCTTGGTGCTTGCCAGTGCATGTGATTCCACTATTCCAGTGCCCATGACGACGCCTGGCACCGGGGAGTCCACCAACACCCCCCGCATCATGGTGAGTACAGACGCGACCGCCACCGCGTTGGCCAAGCAAAGCCCGGGGCCGACAACTCCGTCGGGCGCGACAGCGGTGGCACCGGTGGCAACCAGCACGCCCAGCATCCCCACCACGCCGCAGGCCACGTTGGCGCCGGGGCAAGCTACCCCGGTCCCGGTGCCCACGCAGCCATCGTCTGGCGGCCCCACCACGCCGGCGCAACCGGCTCAACCCGTGACGCCGCCGGCCGCCGGTGAGACCGTGTACGTGGTCAAGTGGGGTGATACGCTGTCAGCCATTGCCTGGAGCTATGGCACCACCGTAGCCGCCATCGCCCAGCGCAACGGGATCAGCAACACCAGCTTGATCTATGTGGGCCAGCGGCTGATCATCCCAACCGGCGGCGGCGTACAACCAGGGCCAGGCGGTGAGGGCATCCATGTGGTCCAGGCCGGCGAAACCTTGTGGTATATTGCTTCCCTATATGGTACCACGGTGGACGCGCTGGCGCAGGCGAATAATATCACCAACCCCCAGTTGATCTATGTGGGACAGCGTTTGGTGATTCCCGGCGGGGGCCAGCCGAGCCCTGGGGGCACATACGTGGTCAAGCCGGGCGATACGTTGAGCGCCATCGCCTTGCGCTACGGCACCACGAGCATGGCCCTGGCCATGGCGAACAATCTGAGCAATCCGTCGTTGATCTTTCCAGGACAGGTCCTGATCATCCCCTGACGCCCGTCACGAACCTGGTAACGAGTTTGGCTCTCGGCGTGCAGGCTGGCTTGGCGGAGCCGGTTGGCTGATCGGGGCACGTCAGCGGAATTCACAAACTTCTGGGTGGCCGAAAGAGAGGGAACGTACTCGGGGGAAAGGAGGAAGCGATGAAGAAATCTTTGCTGGTGCGTATCTCCCTGGTTCTGGTTATAGTCTTGGTCATGCAGTTGGTGCTGGCAGCCACGGTGTCGGCCAGTGCGCCGAGTAATGATCCCGCTGCAGGTGCAAGATGGCATTGTGTACGCTGGGGAGAGACGCTGTACTCCATTGGCCGCATGTACGGAGTCAGCTATTGGGCTATTGCCCAGGCCAACGGGATTGCCAATCCCAGCCGCATCTATGCTGGGACATGGCTATACATCCCCTATGGCCCACCCGGCCCGCCTGGCCCGCGTGTCTATGTCGTTCGCTATGGGGACACGCTTTCCAGGATCGCGCAGTGGTATGGGACCACGGTATGGGCTATTTGCCAGGCCAACAACATCTGGAACCCCAATCTTATCTATGTCGGACAACGCTTGATCATTCCCGGTTGCTAGTTCTGTAATGCTCACCGGCCACCCGTACACGAGAAGGCAGGGAGGACGCTCCCAGGCCCAACTCGAGCCGCTGGCCCCCTCCCAAAGGAGGGGGCCTTTGGTATTAATGAGGCGGTGCACGAGTCTCTGCCGTTAGCCCTGGCCCGGCTCGAACTTGAGCGATGCCGAGTTGATGCAATAGCGCTGCCCGGTGGGCGCCGGGCCATCCTCAAACAGATGACCCAGGTGCGCGCCGCATTGATCGCACAACACCTCGACCCTGACCATGCCGTGGCTCGTGTCTCGTTGTGCGCTGGTGGCGGTGGGGTCAGCCGGCGCCCAAAAGCTGGGCCACCCGCACCCGGAATCATACTTGGTGTCCGAGTTGAACAATTCGTTGCCGCAGCACACGCAGGTATAGGTGCCGGTGTCCTTGAACGCATAGTATTCGCCTGTAAAGGGTCGCTCGGTGCCTTTTTGCCGGGTCACCCGATATTGTTCTGGTGTGAGTTCTTGACGCCATTCCGCATCGGTTTTGGTGATTGACATGATGTGCCCTCCTGATTGCTAGTCGATGCCCGGCTTTCACCGGGTGCCTGTTTCTATGAACCTAACCTGAACAAGCCAGAACCAACCTGATGGATGCTTTTGGAGATTCTTGCTCGTGCCGCTTCGCTAACGCAAGAATTTCACTGGATAGGCCTAGTATAATATAGTTGACTAATAATGTCAAGTATAAGAAGCACAAAACGGCGGGTTTGTGGAAAACCCGCCGGGGTGGTGTACTGCTTTCTGCCTGTTACATGCCCAAGGCGTCTTTGACCTTGTCGAGGATGCTGCGAGCACGCTGGGGGGTGATCTCTTGGCCCAGGGTCTCGCCCAATTGCAGGAGCAGGCTGCGCTGTTCGTCGGTGAGGTCTGTGGGGGTGAGCACGTGGGTGATGACTATTTGATCGCCCCGGCCGGTGCCGCGCAGGCGTGGCACGCCCTTGTCTTTGATGCGGAATGTGGCCCCGGTTTGGGTGGCCGCAGGGACCACGAGCTTGAATGCCCCGTCTACGGTGGGTACCTCGATCTCGTCACCCAGGGCCGCCTGGGCAAAGTTGAGCGGCCACTCGAGCACGATATTCTGTCCATCTCGCTGAAAATAGTTGTGCGCCTTGACCTGGAGCGCCACATAGAGATGGCCGGCCGGTCCACCGCGCAGGCCAGCCTCACCTTCGCCCGACAGGCGAATCTGCATGCCATCTTCGACGCCAGCGGGAATGGTGACCAGGATGGTCTTGCTCACGTGACGGCGGCTCTCACCGTTGCACCGGCGACAGGGCGTGTTTACGATCTCGCCGCGCCCCTGGCAGCGTGTGCAGGGGGTCACGTTTACAAACTGTCCAAAGAAGCTCTGACGTACCTGGCGCACCTCGCCGGTGCCCTGACAGGTGGGACAGCGCGTGGGCTGGGTGCCCGGCTCGGCTCCGGTCCCCCGGCAGGCATCGCAGACTTCCAGGCGAGGTACTTCTATTTCTTTTTCGCATCCAAAGATGGCTTCTTCGAACTCTAGGGAGAGGACGTAGCGCAGGTCTCGGCCTTGCTGGGGGCCGGTGCGGGAGCGCGTGCGGCCGCTCATGCCCCCGAAAAAGCTCTCAAAGATGTCGCCCAGCCCAAAGTCGGCAAAGGGATCATAGCCGGCGCCGCCCATGCCAGCCTGGAACGCAGCGTGCCCAAAACGGTCATAGGCGGCGCGCTTGTCTGTATCGCTGAGGATTTCGTAGGCTTCGGCGATTTCTTTAAAGCGTTCCTCGGCACCAAGCTCTTTGCTGATGTCCGGGTGATGCTGGCGCGCCAGGCGCCGGTAGCTGCGCTTGATCTCTTCGGCCGAGGCGCTGCGGCTGACTTCCAGGACTTCATAGTAATCGCGTTTGCTGGTTCCAGTACGGGCCAATTTGCTTTTCCTTCACGCACATGTTCCGGCCGCGACCGGCCGGAACATGGACCATCCCCACTCTCGACGTGATCTAGTCAGACATCTGGGCGATGAGTTCGTCCGAGATGTCCAGGTTGGTGTATACGTCTTGCACGTCGTCCAGTTCTTCCAATTGCTCCATGAGCCGCATGGATCGCAGGGCGTCCTTTTCATCCAATGCGAGCACGGTCTTGGGGATCATGGACACTTCGGCCGAGATGATAGGGGCCTCGTTTTCCAAGGCGTCCTTGACGATCTGGAGCAAGGTGAGCTCTGTGCGTACTTCGACGCGCCCATCGGTGTCGTCAATGTCCACGTCTTCGGCACCGGCGTCAATGGCCAGCAGGGCCAGTTCCTCCGGGTCCTTGTCCTGGGCATCCAACAAGATGACGCCCTTGGATTCAAATTGCCAGGCCACGCAACCGGTGGCCCCCAGGCTACCGCCGGCGCGGGTGAGGGTGCTGCGCACCTCGGCCACGGTGCGCCGGCGATTGTCGGTGGCGACCTGGATCAGGATCGCCAGCCCTCCCGGGCCATAGCCTTCGTACATGATCTCTTCATAGTTGTCGTCTTCACCGCCGCCAGCGCCGCGTTGGATGGCCCGTTCGACATTGTCCATGGGCATATTGCTTTCCCGGGCCTTTTGGACCGCCAGTCGCAGTTTAAAGTTGGTTTCCGGGTCACCGCCCCCTTCGCGCGCGGCAATGGTAATAGCGCGACCCAGCTTGGTGAACAACTGGCCCCTTTTCGCGTCGTTCGCTGCCTTGCTGCGGCGGATAGTAGCCCATTTTGAATGACCAGACATGTTCCACTACCCCCTCTCTTTTTTTGAATGGTTGGTGCTTTTGTGTACCTTACATTTTACCACCGAATACGTGGTTTGCCAAGTCCATCCGGCGCCATCTCGCGTTTCTTTACAAGGTCCCCCGGCTGTGCTACAATAGGGTCACGGCCATTGACAAAGGGGAACCTTTGGTCGTGTCGTTGGAGAAGGTCATATGGAGTTATCTCGGGCCATTGGCGATCACCGCACCATTCGCTGCTTCCAGTCGCGGCCGGTACCCCGCGCTGATCTGGCGGCGGTGCTCTGGTGATGATCCCAGCCCCGGATTACGTGCCGTATCCCCACGCGCCGTATCGCGGTGCACGACAACCCGTGTACGCCGCCAACGGGATGGTGTCCACCAGCCAACCTTTGGCCGCCCAGGCCGGTCTTGCCATTCTCCGCGCGGGTGGGAATGCGGTGGATGCTGCCGTTGCCACGGCGGTAACGCTGACCGTCGTCGAGCCGGCGTCGTGCGGCATGGGCGGTGATGCGTTCGC
>JAHJIN010000514.1 GCA_018823415.1 Chloroflexota bacterium
ATTAGGCTGTATGAGCACGAAAGGTAGTGCAGCGGCTGCACACCGATCTGAACCGGATCCTGGCCTATGCCCAGGCGAACGCCGTGGCCAGCGAATCCAGCGAACTGGACCCGGCCACCCGGGAGCGCCTGCGACAGCTAGCGTCTTCTAGACTTGTCAAGGGCCTGACCCCAGGCGCAGTGAAGCGGCCAGGCAGCAGCGGCTGTTTGGAAGAGCGGAAACAATAGTCGGGGCTACCCGTAGGCGGCGGCGCGGGGCGGGGCGGTCAACCGGACCACAATCACCCCCGCGTGCGCCAGCCCACTGTCCATCCTGATGGACGTCATTCCGACACCAACTACACGACGTCTACTGCGGACCGTGATGGGGCCAGCCGGGGGACTGGCTGCAGCCAGGCTAGAGTGCGACGCGACCCCAGCGGGGTCCGTCCAGGGGAACGCCGGCACGGCCAGGATCGTGCGGGACCCGCTCCGCCCGTTCAGCCGCGTGAGGGTAGGCCGACATTTGTCTAGCAGTACCAGGCTGCGCGCGTCAGGCCGCGATACGCTGGGGCCGGCGGCGCCGGTGCTTCTTGTGGGCCCGCTGCCAGCGCGCGCGGAACTGGTCCTGCTCCTCGGCGGCGACGGGGCGATAGTCGCGCTGCTCGGTCAACAAGGTGAAGCACAGGCGGTTGGCCTTGTGGGCCGCGTGGATGACGGCCCCCACCTCGCTCAGGCCGCGTTCGCGGGCGGCGAGGTAGGTGTGGCCGATGGGCGGGCACTGGCTGGCGGTGTGATAGCCGATCTGGTAGAGGGCATCGCGAAAGGCCGGGCTGCCGCGCTTGGTGATGTGGCCCAGGCGTTTGGTGTCGCCCGACTCCGCCGTGACCAGGTCATAGCCAGCCAAGGCCCAGATCTGGGCGGCGGTCTGATAGTAAGCGGCCTGGCCGATGGCGACCAGGTAGCGGGCGGCCAGCAGGGGGCTGATGCCCGGCACCGAGTCGAGAAAACGGGCGTCCGTCGTCGCCACCAGGGCTTCGATGTCGGCGACTAGGTCGGTCAGGCGAGTGCTGAGGTCGGTGTAGGCCTGATAATCCGTCTGGAGGCGCTGGGCATAGAGGTCAGCCAGGTCGCGGGGCGGCAAAGGAGCCTGCTGGAGCATCGTCAGGATGGCCTGGACCGTTTTGGGGCCGGCCCGGCCAGCGTGTTCGCGCAGGTGGGCCTGCAACGCGGCGGGGTCCAGGTCCAGCACGTCGTGCGGATTGGGATAGTGGAGCAGCAGCGCGGCCACGCGGTCGCGGTCCAGCGCTTTGGTCTGGACGATGGGCAGCGGTGGCTCCAGTTCAGGATGGGCGGCGCGAAACTGTTTGACGTTGGCGATGGCGCCGGGCCACAGGCGGTCCATCTGGGGAACGAGTTGCCGGGCCAGGTGACGCTGCTGGCGGTGGAGTTGCTCCCAGGTGCGCACAAATTCGCGCAGTTGGGCGGCGGCGCCGGTGTAGAGATGGGGCGGATGACCCAGGCCATCGGCCAGGCAGTCGGCCACAGCGGCGACGGCGGTGCGGTCGGTGGACCGGGGGCGCAGAGCGAGCTGCTCCTGGCGTTTCTTGGTCAGCAGCGGGTTGAGCCAGCGATAGGTCAGCGGGCAGGCCGACTCGGGTCCCAGCCAGGCCTGGTAGTGGGCCTGGATGAGCCAGGCCCAGGGTTCGTGGTAAACGCCGGTGACCTCGTGGCCAAGCACGGCGGCGCGGAAGCGACCGCTGGCCAGCAATAGGTCCACGACGGCGGTGAACTCGGCAAAGCCGGGCTGATGGCTGCGGACCTTGCGCGGGGCGACCAACTCCGTGCGGCGGTCGTCGTAGCAGCCGAACCAGTGGACGTTCTTGCCAATGTCGGCGGCAATGATGAGGGTATCGGGGGGTACGGGTTGAGTACGCATGAGTGTCTCCCTTCGGGGTTGTAGGATACGACCCCACGGCTGGGGGCCGGGGTGTCACTCATGATTATATCAGGATATTGAACTATGAGTAGATCATCCACCGCCATAATGCCTCGCCTGACCCGCGCGGATTGGCGTATTGCCATCGTCGGCGCGCTGCTCGTGCTGGGCATCACGGCTGTCCCATACCTCGTGGGCTACCTGACTGCGCCAGCCGGCCTGGAGTACGGCGGGTTCCTGTTTTACGCCGACGACTATAACTCCTACCTGGCCAAGATGCGGCAGGGGGCGGAGGGAGCCTGGGCCTATCGGATTCCCTACACCGTCCAGGAG
>JAHJIN010000057.1 GCA_018823415.1 Chloroflexota bacterium
AGTTCTTTTCTGACGCACCCATGTGGAATGGCAGCTTTAATCTCCGGGTCCAGGGCGGACATTCGTACATCGGCGGCCTGGACCTGCCGCCCCACGCCCCCTATGTGTCTGGCCTTGCCGGCGCCGGCGCGGTCGAGCCCGGCCAGCATGTGACGATGACGGTGCCCCTGGAGGCCAAAGATGCCGTCATCGAGGGGCACCTGTTTGAGGTACTGACCAAGGTGACGCTGGGAGACAAAGCCCTAGCCGGGGTATTCGGCCGGGACGAGCGAGGGCATTGGGCCAGCGCCAACGTCAATGCCGCCGGCGGGTATCAGATGACGGTAGTCTCGGGCACGTGGCACCTGCGGGCCTGGCTGGACCCGGCGACCGGCTATGTGGCGTCGCCGGACCCGGTGACCGTAACTGTCACGTCTGGGCAGGCTGTGGTGCAGGACCTGGCCGTGTGGCCCATCAATGCCCTCATCAGCGGCACGGTACTGGCCCCCGACGGCTCGGGCCTGCGGGCCTTTGTTATGGCTCACGGCGAATCGTCTGTTGCCGGCTATTACGAGACCTATGGCGAGACCAAAGACGATGGCAGCTTTGAGTTGTGGGTGCCGGCCGGGACGTACGTCGTGGGCGCGGCGCTGCCGGACGACGAACTGGCGGCGCGGGGCTGGCAGAACCCGGCGCCCATCGAGGATCTGACGGTCACGGCGAGCACGCCGGCCACGGGTCTGATGCTCCGCTTCCGCCGGCTGGACGGCACCATCCACGGCACGATCGTATTCACGCCGGGTCTTACCGTCACGCCCACCCACTCGGCCTATGTGTGGGGTTGGGCCAGGAACGGCGAGTGGGCCGAGACCGAGGCCACGCCGGTGCCGGGCACCCACATCTTTACCTACACGCTGCGCGTCATCTCGGGCACCTTCTGGCACGTGGGCGCAGTGTACGAGGACTGGGACGCCGGCCTGTACTACAAGAGCCGCAAGGTTGTCGTGTCCGTCCCATCCAGCGGTCACGCCGTTCAGAACCTGGTATTGGACGGTCCCAAGGCGCTGCCTCAGTCGCATGTCGTCAGCTTTGATGGGGGTCAGATGCAGACCATCGTGCTACCGGGCGATGTGGAGTTGCGCATCCCGCCGGGCGCGCTGACCGTGTCCGGCACGGTGACGCTCTACATCCTGCCCACCCAGGCGATGCGCCCGGACGCCGGGCACGAATTCATCGGCGCCGGCTACGAGATCTGGGCCGTGGACGAGAGCGGCCAGGCAATCACCCAGTTCAACCAGAACGTGGTGATGACCTTCCACTATTCCGACGCGGATCTGGCGGCCCAGGGCATCTCGGAGCACACGCTGGTGCCGGTCTATTACTCGACGCTGGCCGGGCGCTGGGTCCTGGCGAACAGTTACGTGGTGAACACGAACGCCAACCAGATCTCGCTCCAGTTTGACCACTTTTCTCGGTGGGGTGTGTGCTCGTTGACGCCAGGTGGCATAACCATTTATCTACCCCTGGTCTTCAGAAACTCCTAGTCGAGCGTTCGTTCTCCGTTTCTAGCAATACCTGAACAACAAAACCGGGCTGAGCCGGAGAGAATCGGCTCAGCCCGTTGAGTAGACCGGATTGGCAATCCGACCTACATTCGCAAAGCGTAGGGCAAATTGCTGCCTTGCCAAAGGCAAGGACCTTGCCCTACGCCCCTTGGGAGATCAAGCGGTCCAGGGCCGCCTGCGCTTTTGCTGCCTCTTTTTCCACGCCGGCCGCGGCAAACAACTCGACGGCCTGCTGAAGGTTTACACGAGACATTTCACCCTCGCCTGACCGATCAGTCAGCATCAGTCCATATTCATAGTGACTGCGAGCCAGTTCAGCCTGATTCTCTGCCTGTTCCAACACGGCAATGCTGGCCTCAAACGATTGTCCGGCCTGTTCCACATCGCCCTGGCACTGATAGCCCTCGGCCAGGATGCGCTCCGCGATGCCCTGCCATTCGGGATTGCCGATAGCGGCGGCAACGTCCCGAGCGCGCCCGGCATACTCCAGGGCCGAGGCAACGTCAGCCCGAGCCAACTCGACCCTAGCCAGCAGACAGTAGACATCGGGCAGATCCCCCTTGCTCTGAAGCGCTTCGCAGGCGGCAGCAGCCCGCTCCAAGTACCCGCGCGCCACGTCGTAGCGCTCCAGGCTGACGAGGGCCTCGCCCATGTTGATGAGTGTCTGAGCTGCGCCATACTGGTCGCCAATGCGTTGGCGCAGGGAGAGCGCGTTCTGGTAGTACTCCAGGGCCTTTTCCGCATCGCCAGTAGTATAGGCAACCACGCCCAGGTTATTGTACCCAAAGGCCAGCACATAGTGGTTGCCGATCCGCTGGCTGATCTCGACGCTGCGCCGGAGATGATCGCCGGCTTTGTCCATATCGCCCTGCACCCCGGCAATGCTGGCCAGGTTGTTGTAGGAACGGGCCAGGCCGGGCAGGTCGCCGGCTTGCTCGCGAAGATTGGTGCTACGCAGGTAAACATCAGTCGCCCGAGAATAGTTGCCCTGACCAATATAGACAGCACCTAGCGTATTGTACAACTCGGCCTCATCGCGCAGGCGGGCCTCGTCGCGCGGCAGCAGGGCCAAAACCGCTAATCCCCGCTCGCACTCCTCAACGGCCTGCTCCATCTCCGCACGACGCATGCGCACCCAGCCGGACAAGCCATAGATGCGGGCCATTTCGGCGCTGTGCCGGTCTTGCTCCCGCTCTGCGAGCGCCTGCCGGCCCTGCGCCAGATAATCCAGCGCCTCGTCGTATAGTCCCTGCAACTCGTATGCTTTGGCGATCTTGCGCAGCAGGTCGCCCCGGCGCCGGGTGGGGCATTGGGGCTGAGCAATGGCTTGCTGGAACCGCTCGATGGCCTCGGCGTAGCGGCTGATCAACTGGTAGACGTCACCCATCGCCTCCAGCACGTCCAACACCCACGCGTCCCGGTCCGGCAGGGCC
>JAHJIN010000515.1 GCA_018823415.1 Chloroflexota bacterium
CCTGTGGCGGTCATGCTTCTGAGAGCCGCTATTGTACCACACAGCGGAAGCGGTGTCACCTTCCAAACCTGATGGCTGTTACGCGATATGCAGACTCGGTCCTAATTGCTTATATTGACATAATGTGAGCGAAACTAGAGTTCCATGCTGGGGTGCTCTAATTATAGCACCGGTCATGGACTGGCGTCAATGATCGGGTAGTAGGTGCCCAAGCACCGGTTCGACACCACCAGCTATGGGCTGCGCGCGACCAACGGCAGAAAAACGGCGTGTTGATAGATCGTGACCTGGATCGTGGCGGCGTCGGCCAGGGCCGGACTGCCCGCGTCGGTGGCGAGCACCCGGAGCCGGGGGGCGCAGGCCGGCGCAACCGTCGCATCGGGCGTCAGCCGCAAGGTGCCCGTGCCATCGCCGTGGTCGGTCAGGCTGGCAAAACTGGGACCCCGATCCAGGGTCAGCGCCACCGGCCCCCCATCGGGGTCGCTGGCCGAGATCGGGATGTCGAGCACCTGGCCGGGCCACAGCCCCACGTCGGTCAGCCCCAGCAGATCGGGGGCTTGGTGGCCGGGCGCGGATGTGGCAATCCAGACTCGGCCAAAGTAGTCGGCCTGACCGTCCCACCAGGCGTTGTCCGAGAGGCGCAGGTCGGCGCCATTGTTCTGGCGTCCGCCAAAGTAGGCGTCGGTAAGGTGAAAGGTGTGGCGCTGCCACTGGCCGGTGTTCTGCAGCGCCACGGCGAGGGTGGTATAGGGATTGCCGGTGCTGTCATACTCCAGCACCCAGCCGCCGGTGCCCCTGTCATAGTATTCCACCGTCACCCACACCTCGCTGGGGCTGGCGGAGATGAAAGCGTCATTCACGTCCAGGTAGATAAAGTACGATGGGGGCGAGGTCGTGTGGTCGGGATAGGCGCCCTGCCGCCCGGCCAGCCCGGTCACCAGCCAGGCGCCATCGGGAAAGTTGAAGGCCGGGCGCAGCCCCGGCGCATAGGGAGAACGTCCCAGATCGAGCCAGACGGGAGGCGCTGAGCCATAGTCCGTGGCCTTCCAGCGCGCCACGTTCTGGGCAGTGAGGGCGACGTAGGTGGTGCTGTATTCGCGGCTGGGGGCGATGTCGGTGCCCTCATGAAACTCGTTCCAGGTCTCGATACCCACCAGGGTCGCGCCGGAGCTGGCGATGGTTTCCCAACCGTCGACGTAGAACTCGCCGCACTCCCGGTCCCGGACGCGCGGGTCAGGCCGGCCATAGACCGCCGTCTCGTCGTAGCCCGGCCCAATGCTGCCGACGTGGCCGACCGTCATTGGCCCGTTCAGGGCGACGCCCCAGTAGTAGGCCCCGTCGGTGGTGACGCCCAGCCACGAGGCCTCCCGCACGATGTAGGGGGTGACGCCAAAATCGGCCTGGAACTGCTGGGCCACGTAGCTGAAGGTGCTCTGGTCGTAGGCGGTGACATATTCGCTGGTGTACAGCCAGACCAGCGGGCGGCCATCCACCTGCGCCCACAGGCTGGACGGGACCAGGTGATAAAAGTCGGCAATCAGGTCATAGAACAGGGCCTGGCCGGCCGGCGTGGTGAGATCGGGCTTTACCCCGCCGTTTTGCTGCTGCAGGGCGGTGGTATCGTAGAACATCCCGATCCGGGGTGGGGTGATCCCTTCGCCGATCAGCTGCTGCTCCGCTGTAGCCAGGTTTTGGAGGCCCGGCACGCTCCAGTACGTCTCCTGGTCGCTGCCCCAGTAGACCGGCAGGACGATGTCCACCTGGGCGGCCATCATATCCAGCAACTCGCGCCGGTGCCAGGCAACCTCGGTCCAGCTATAGGTGCTCAGGTAGGCGTCTGGGGGATGATCGGTGAGAGCGTCGGTGTGGTCGGGATCCACAAAGTGCTGGCCGGTATAGACGTTGTACCAGTAGAAATAGTAGGCCGCCACGAGCTTGGCGCCGGCGGTCCGGGATGGTGGGGTGGTCTGGGCCGGTCCCACAGGCAACAGCAGCAGGCCCAAGCTCAGAATGAACAAGCCAAGTCTCCGGTTCATCGCGACCTCCCGCCGCCAGTTTATTGTACGCAATCGCGGCCTTCGTTGATACCGACCTCGGTGCTGTTGGGAATGGCCCGAACGCCGGTCCCGTCCGTCCCGATCAGGTTATGGCTGGCCCCACTGCCGAGCCCGACGCCATCTTGGTTGGCCAGGATGTGCCCCCACTGACATCCGGGCCGACGAAATTGCTGACCACGATGTTGCTCATCGTGCCAGTGCCCCCCGAGGGCCATGCCATTCCCGCTCATGGGTTCTGAACGGTAGGCTACCCTTGAAACACGAGCACGGTCTGCCCGACCACGATCTGGTCCCCGGGCCGTAGGATCTGGTTCGCTCCGCTTGCCACCCGTACGCTATTCTGTCATCGCTACATAGGCTAAACTCAGAACCGCGACCCGCAGAAGTTAGCCTACGTAGCTACGACCGTTCAGTATGAGCGGCAAGTACAGCCGGTTCCACACCCGCTGCGGGGCCGAAAACTCGGATGTGTTGCCCGCCGGGTCGGTGGCAGTCGCCGTGACGTAGGGACCGGTCAGCGGGCTACCTTTGCTGAAGGTGAAGCTCCAGATGCATCGGCGACCGTGCTCCCCTCGTGGATCTGGCCCTCGTCCTTCTCAGGTTGTCGGGCTGTATCCCGAACCGCGCGCGAATATCCTGTCACACGGTGATGAGGTCCTTGATCTGCTCGAACAACTGGTCGCCGATGCCGCTGACCTGCTTGAGATCTTTGATCCGGGTGAACCGCCCGCGGGTTTGGCGGTACTCCACGATGCGTTGGGCCACAGCCGGGCCGATGCCGGGCAGCGTCTCCAGCTCGGCGACGGTGGTGGTGTTGATGTTGACCTTGCCGGTGCTCTCGTCGGCGTATACGAGGACGTTGTCCACCAGCACTTCACCGATGTTCTTGATAAAGAACCCGATCTGGCCCGGGCCAAGCGGCCGGGGATCCTGGTACGTATCCACCATCACCCCGTTGATGTACAGGTCGATCTGCCCGGCGTGGACGTGTACCCCCAGGGTGTTGACCCCGGCCTGGCGGATCGCCGGGGACGGTCTCGAGTCAATGAGGATCAGCCATTCGTTGCCCGCGGATTTGGCCAGGTGGTAGTTGTTGTCTTTTAGGATCTGGAACGAGTAATAATCATTGTCCGTGAGGTCAAAGACCAACCCGTAGTAACACTCGATGTCACCAACGCTCTCCAGCGTCAGGTCGGCCTGGTAGTAGTACGAACCCGGGTAGGGACCGCATCCGTCGGCGCACCAGACGATATCGTGCTGGTCGTTGATCCCCATCGTCAGGCAAAGCTGACCGTTTTTGACCTGTACTTGTGTCGGTCCCTGCTGATGCCAGCCTCGGGCATTGGTGCCAAATGTTTCCTGGAGGATCGGCAGCTTATCCTGCAAGAACGGCGGAATGACGGGAGGCGCTAGCTCGGGCCTGTACGTGGGAACAGCCCCGGGTGTCGGCATCACGGGCACGGGCGAGGCGGGAGGCGGTGGCCCGGGCATGCGCGTGGGAACAGCCCCGGGCGTCCGCGTCGCCGGTTTGGGCGAGGCGGGCCGGCCGGTTGTCTGCAGCGCACTATCGCGCACCAGCCACATCGCACCGATCCCGAGGCAGCACGCACCGCACAGGCAGACCAGGGCCACGGCCAACAGGCCAGCCAGGCAGCCGGCCACCTGGCCGCGCCGGGACGAAGCGAGAGCCGGGGACGGTTCCGCTTCAGAGATGAGGGGCGGCGCCTTGCCGCTCTCCGCCTCTTCGAGCCTGGGCTCGCCTGCTGCTGTCGGCGCCGGGGCGACCGGACTCTGCGGGACGTACGATTGCCCGGCTGTGAGGGTGACCGGCGGTTTCATCCCGGCGATGTCGTCCATGGATACGTCGAACCCGGCCGCATCGAGGAATCGTTTGGCAAAATCGGGTCCTGTGCCTCGATAGCCTACGGTAAACCCGCCCAACACGTACCGGGACCCGTTCCCGAAAAGAACACGCACGTCGTCGTCCGTGATGCATATCTCCACCGGTTGGCCGTGGCGTTGCATCAGGTCCAGGGCATTGCGCAGCGATACGTCGGGATACTGGCTGAAATACGCCCGATCCACCGAGACCGAGCCGCTGCCCCCACACACACTGCACGTGCGATACTGCACCTGACCGGTGTTCAGATCAACGCTCTGCCACTCTTGCCCGCTTCCGTGACAATGACCACATGGAACTTGCTCCATCAGTACTACCTCCTCCTTGTGCCTTGTTGACTATACCTATCGTCAGCGCGGTCCCGGCGTTGGGGTGCAGTATGCGATCTGGTCGAGCCGTGACAGGATCATGGCGCAGTGTCTCTGGTCACCAGCGGCAGGAATAACCATTGGGGGGTCCAGGTGGTATCCTGGATCACGGATAGCTTTTGGCTCTGCTCCGCCTCGACACTATGGTGCGTCACGTAAAGCCGGGCCAGCGCCGGGTAGACGGCGTAGTCCATCATGCTGGCATCCAGGAACACGCGGCTCAAGTACCGGTTGGAAGCTCCGTCATAGGCCTGGAATAGCGTGCTGCCCGTCGCACCGTACAGCCGATTGGTCTGCGGGTTCGTCTCCAGATACCCGCTCGCGCCCGGGATCAGCCCCAGCTCGGCGTGGGTGTGGCCGTCCAGGATCAGTATGCCCGACTGCTCGCTGCGCGACATCCGCACGTACACGCGATTCGTGACCGGGTTCACGGCCACGTCGCCGATGGAAGAGAAGTCCAACGTCTGCGTCACGTCATCGGTCGCCGGGCTGATGATGTACAGGCCATCGCCGTAGGAATAGGTGCAGTAGGCATAGCCCGTCGTGGGGTTGACCGCCATATTGATCGATTCGTAGTAGCTCGAAGTCCCCAGGTTAATGGTGCGGATGTGGGTCAAGGTCACGCCGTCGTAGATTTTGACCATATCCGGCTCGCCGACGTAAAAGCCGGTGTCGGCAATGTACACCCGGCCATTGGTCGAGTTGGCAAAGATATGGTTCCCATTGCCCAGATTCCCGATCTCTTGCTCATTCGTGCCGCTGATCACGTGGGTCTTGCTGCCGGTGACGGCATAGATCTGGTTCCGCGTCTCGTCCACGGCCACGTCGGGCGAGCCGAGATCGCCGGGCAGGGAGATGGAGGACAATGCATCCAGCGTGGTGGCGTCAAACACGGAGATGCCCCCGCTCACCCCCACGTACAGGCGGTTGGTCAGCGTGTTCACCGCGACGCCGTACCCGTTGGCCGGCAGATCGAGCGTGGCGGTGACGCGAGGGAGCGGTGGTGTCGGCGGCGGACTGGTGGGCGAGGCATCCTGGATGACGCTCATTTTCTTGCGCCAGGTCGAAGGGCTGGTGGCGTGCGTGCCAAACAGTTGGCCCTGGCTCTGGTAAACGTCATAGTCCACCAGGTTGCCGTCCAGGTAGACGTATCCGACGACGCTGTCCGTGGTCAGGTCGGCGACCCGCACCACATAGCCCGGCGAAGCCGGGTCCAGTCCGTAGAGGCGGTTGGTCAGTTGGTTCAGGTGCAGTTGCGTGCCCAGCCGGGCAATGGCACCCACCGGGGTGTGCGCCGTGCCGTCGAGCACGATCACATCCTCGCTACCTGTTCCCACGTACACCCGATTGGTATCGGGGTTCACTGCCACGTAGCCGATGTCGTCCACGTGCACGCGCGTCACCTCGGCGTGGGTGCTGCCGTCCAGCACGCGCAGATCGTCGTCGCCCGTGAAGGCGACGTAGACCCGGTTCGTCATCGGGTTGGCCGCCAGATGGATATAGCCGATCACACCCGGGGCGCCCACGGTGATGTCGGGCAACCAGGTGTTGGTGGCCCCGTCGAGCACGCGCACCACCGCTGGGTCGGTCAATCGGTCGGCCACGTACACGCGATTGGTCGCCGTGTTCACGACGGCCTCCTCACCGCGCGTCGGCAGGTTGGCCAGCACCGTATTCGTGGCGCCGTCGATGACGTACGTCCGAAACGCGATGGCGTAGACCCGATTTGTCCCGGGGTTCACAGCCACGTCATAGCACGCGCCATAGTTGCTGGGAAGCGCGATTGTGGTGACGAGGGCATAGGTCTGGGCGTTGTACACGTGGATCTCGCTCCCCACGGAGACGTACACGCGGTTCGTGTCCGTGTTCACGGCGATGCCCCCGCCGGTCGTGGCCAGATCGATCACGCCGATGATCATCTGCGCGCGAGCGTGCGGGCCAATACTCATCTCCACGATCAAGGCCAAGATCATGACGAGCACGGCGGCAACCAGCCGCTTGCGCCTGGCGACTATCTGACCCTTGTTCATGCTGTCCTCCCGAGACAACCTGGCGATCCTTTTGGAGCTGGTAACGACCAAAGGATTTACGTCGCTAGTTACCCGTCGCGCTCCATTCCCAGGTCCCGCACTCGGCCTTGCCCTCAAAGAAGGCCAGGTGGATGGTGCCCTGTGCCGCCATCGACGACGTGAACCGGCCGCTGATCTCGCCGATATTAGACGGCTTGAACTCGAACTTGGCATCCGTGATCGGGGCGCGCGCGGTCACCGTCGTGGACGAGCTCCCGGCGCTGAATCCCTCGCATTTGAGCTCGGTGAACGAAACGCTCACCGACTCGATTGTCTGGCCGTCGGCTGATACCTTGAGGGTGATCTGCGCGCTTTGCGCCCGATCCATGTTGATCGTCCCCACGAGGGTCGCGCCCGGTTGGGGTTGAACTGGCGCAGTCGGCAATATGTTGCATGCGATGAGGGATGCGGTGATCAGCATCAGAATTGCCATACATGGTAGTGGATTTCTGTTGCCCATTGGTTGTGTCTCCCTCCTTGACATATTCAGCCCGCGTGAACTGCTCCCATCCACCGCCGCGAGCGAGATAAACCGGAACTGACCGCCGCCCACGCGGGTAGAGCGACTTGGCTATCACGGCGCGGTCACCGTCAGGGTGCCGGTTTTTAGATCGTGCAGCCACAGCGAGGTGATCTCGTACACGCCCGGGTCCAGCCAGATCTCTACCTTGGCGTGAAACCCCCACCCCGGAGACGGGTCATCCGGGCCGCCGGTGTGCCACTGGGCCTCGGTCCGTTCCAGGTGTTTGGTGGCCAGCTCCCGCCCATTGGCGATGATGGGCGGCCACGTATCGCCCACCGCGGCGTAGGCTTCCTCCTGGGTGGACCACCGGCCAACGCCCCTCTCTATGACAATGCGCCCGGCCGGGACGGTATCGGGATTGCACCGCCGGTGGCCCTGGCCGTCATCCTCCATATAGATGTAGCTGACGACCGGCGTGGGAGTGGCGGCGACCGTAGGGAGTGCGGGTGCGTGCGTCGGCGTGGCCGTGGCCGTGGGCCGGGGCGTGCTCGTGGGCCGGGGAGTAGCCGTGGGCAGCGGCCGGGGGGTGTCGGTGGGCCGGGGCGTACTGGTTGGGTTGGGGAGAAAGGTGGGCTCCGGGGCGGCCGTGGGCCTGGGGATCTCGGGAGCCCGGGCCACCGGCGTGGATGTGACCGCCAGGATCAACGCCCCGCACGCACAGCAGCCGCAGCCGATCAGCGCGATGGCCGCGGCGATCACCACGATGAGCAGTATCAGCACTGGACGACTCATTTCCGCACCTCCTAACCTGGATAGACCAAAGCCAACCAGGTTGATGCTTTTGAAATTCCTGCTCGTCGTACAAGAATTTCACTGGGTAGGGCCTATGCCTGTGGCGGGCGTAGCCCGCCACAGGCGGCAGTTCCTGCGGAACTGCTGCCCGGAGAACGGCTTCACGCTGCGCGTCCACACCCGCAAGGGGCTGCGCCGGACACTGCGTGTATCGACAAACTTTTGTCGATGTTGGCCCAGTTAGGGCCTAGGATGAACCTTTTGAATGAACATCCGCGTACGAGATAGACGTACGGAAACCCGGCGGATTTTGCGTTGCCGGCTTTACCGATCGGGTTGTTGTAAGGTCGTCCAACGGTACGCGCTTCAGCCGCGCCGAGCGCAGCGAGGGGCGGCAGTTGCTACGGTTCAGGTCTTGCCGGCGCCGCCATTACGGCTGGTTGCGCAGCACCAGCGGCAAGTAAATCCGGTAGCCGGACACGTCATAGGCTGCCCCAGCGGTGAAATCCCCGTTGCCCGCGCCCGCGCCGCCCAGCGGATTGCCCGCCGCATCGACGATGCTATCGTTGTCGCGCACATCCAGGCGCAGCGTGCCATCGCCCAGACCCGTACTGACCGTGACGAGGTAGACTAACGCCGGGCCCGCGCTGACGCCCGTGACCGCAGCGCCGCTAAGGCCCGTGGTGGTCAGGGTAAAGTCACCGGGATCCACGCCGGTCACGGGTTCGGAGAAGATGACAATGAAATTCACGCTGCCGGCTCTGGTGGGATTGGCGTTGGCGCGCGTGATCGAACTGACGGTCGGGGCGATCTTTTCAATGGTGTAGCTTTCGCCGTTGGTGTACGGACCCGCCAGAGGATTCCCCGCCAGATCTTGAATGCTGGGCCCGCCGACCACATCCAGCCGCACCGTGCCGCTCCCGGTGCCGGTGTTGACCGTGACCAGGTACCCGGTCGCCGGGCCGCCACTGACGCCGGTGACCGCCGCGCCGCTGATGCCCGTGGTGGTCAGGGTGAAGTCGGCCGGATCCACGCTGGTCACGAGTTCGGAGAAGAGGACGATAAAGCTCACGCTGGCGGCGCCGGTGGGGCTGGGGCCAGCGCGGGTGATGGAGGCCATCGCCGGGGCGGTCCTGTCCATGGTGTAGGTTGCGCCGTTGGTGTATGGACCGGTAAAAGAATTCCCCACCAGGTCTTGAATGCCGGGCGTGCCGATGATATCCAGCCGCAGCGAGCCGTCGCCCGCGCCGGTACTCACGGTGACGCTGTAATTCGTCGGGCCGCCGCTGACGCCGGTGACCGCCGTGCCGCTAATGCCCGTGGTGGTCAGGGTGAAGTCGGCCATATCTACGCCGGTCACGGGTTCGGAGAAGATGACGATAAAGCTGACACTGGCGGCGTTGGTTGGGTTCGGGCCGGCGGGGGTGATGGACGAAACGACCGGCGGGGTCTTGTCAATGGTGTAGCTTTCGCCGCCGGTGTACGGGCCGGCCAGAGGATTCCCGTACAGGTCTTGAATGCTGGGCGCGCCGACGATGTCCAGCCGCAGCGTGCCGCTGCCCGTGCCGGTATCTGCCGTGACGCTGTACTCGGTCGGGCCGCCGCTGACACCCGTGACCGCCGCGCCGCTGATGCCGGGAGCGGTGAGGGTGAAGTCAGCCATATCCACGTCGGTCACCGCTTCGGAGAAGGTGACGGTGAAGGTCACGCTGGCGGCGCGGGTCGGGCTGGGGTCGGCGCGGGTGCTGGCGGTGACGGTCGGCGGGGTGCGGTCATTCTCATGCACGAAGATGTCCTGGCTCGCGTTCGTATCCCCGCTGACCAGGTTGTTGGCGTAAGAAGTAAAGGCCACATAGCGTCCATCGGCGGAGAGAAAGGCGCTTACCGAGGAGCCATTCGCTTGCGTCCTGTCCGAGGCGACCGAGACGAGTATTGTGGTTTTTGTCTGCTGATCATGGATGAAGATGTCTCCCATCGAATTCGTATCCCCGCTGACCAGGTTACTCGCACCGGACTCATAGGTCACATAACGCCCGTCGGCAGAGAGGAAGGCGTTGAACGAGGGGCCATTCGCTTCCGATCCGTCCGAAGCCACCGAGACGCGCGTGGTGGTGTTCGACTGCATATCGCGCACGAAAATATCCTGGTATGTCGTATTCGTGTCCCCGCTGACCAGGTTACTGGCTTCGGACTGGAAGGCCACATAACACCTGTCAGCGGAGATGGACGCGCCACTCGAGGGCTGATTCGCCTGCGTTCCATCCGAGGCAACCGAGACACGTTTTGTGGCATTCGTCTGCCGATCATGGACGAAGATGTCTGGGAAACCATTTGTATCTCCGCTGACTAGGTTACTGGCGCTCGAATGGAAAGCTACATAGCGGCCATCAGCGGAGATGGATGTGCCGTACGATTGGCCATTCGCTTGGGTTCCGTCCGAAGCCACCGAGACGCGCGTGGTGATATTTGTTTGCAGGTCACGTACGAAGATGTCGATGTACCCATTGTCATCCCCGCTGACCAATCCTGCGTTCGTCGCGAAGGCTACAAAGCGCCCATCGGCGGATAAACTGGGACCGAAAGCCCAGGGACCTCCGTGCATTCCATCCGAGGTGACCGAGGCAAGTGTGGTGGTATCCGTCTGTCGATCATAAACGAAGATGTTCTCCCCCCCATAGGTGTCTACGCTTACCAGGTTTCTGGCTCTGGACTGGAAGGCTACGTAGCGCCCGTCCGCGGAGATGAATGGGCCACCGGAGTCGCCATTGGCTTCCGCGCCATTCATACCCACAGAGACGCGCGTGGTGGTATTGGTCTGCCGATCATGGATGTAGATATCTGAAAACCCATTTGTATCTCCGCTAACTAGGTTGCTGGCGCTCGACCCGAAAGCCACATAGCGGCCATCGGCGGAGATGGAGGCACCGTCCGAGCCGTTGTTCCCTTGCGTCCCGTCCGATGCTACCGAGACGCGGGTGGTTTCGCCTGCTGTAGCCAGGGCGCTGGTGGTCAGCCAGGCCAGGGTCAGCGTCAGGCTCAGAATACGAACCAGTTGGGGGCGGTTGAGGTTCATTGCGATCTCCTTAATCTGACATGGTTGAGACAGTTGCCACCGGCGGCTGGCAAATCTGGTAGACCGGCACTTCGTTTGCCTCCCCACCGGTATAGTTCCCGTGGGCCGCGCCGTTGGGCGAGACGCTGCTGCTACCTCCTACGCTCTGCGCTCGCTACTTTCGTTGACCCTCGCCGATCACTGCTTCAATATCAACGGCAGGTACACCCGCTTGAGCGCGCCGGGAGCCCAATATTCGTCTGCGCCCAGGTCGGGGATACCAAAGCGCGGTTCATTGTCAATATCGATGCTGACGCTGGTGGCAACGCCATTGTCAATCGCCGCTGAGCCGGGGTGAATGTGGTAATCACCGCCAGTTGGGTTGGCGAAGAGCGGGTCGCCGGTGTGCTCATTGGAGAGAAAGAACGTGCCAGTTCCGCCGGTGTTGGCCGTGTTGCCGTACCACAGGAGGCCGTCGGCGTTGACGATATTCTTGACCACGTCTCCTTTGGCGTAAATGCCCACCGTCTGGCTGACGACGATGGTGTTCCACAACTTGGGCTGGGCGCGTTCGGTGGAGGAGGCTTCGGCCACGTAGATGCCGGTCGCGTCGCTTCCCCAGGCATTTTGGGCGATGGTGTTGTGGTACAGTTCCGGTGCTGACCCGCGGATGTAAATCCCTGACCCACTGAAACTAGCGCGGTTGCCGGTGATGACGTTGTTGCGCAAGATCGGGTTGCCGCGAATGTACACACCGCCGCCCCGCCCGCCCTGCTGATTGCTAAGCGGGTCCAGAAAGCCAATGGCAGTATTGTTCCGAATCAGGTTCCGCTCTAGTGTGACCCGGCTGCCGTTGATGTACACGCCGCCGCCATAGCCATCGTCGGGTAACCACTCCGCCTTGCCGGCTGTGTTATCCTCGATGAGATTGTCGCTCAGCGTTACCCAGCCCTCCGCCGCGGGAGCAATGTACACACCGCCCCCGGTCGCGGAGGCATAGAGGTGTCGGTTGTGATGGATGTGGTTTCCAACCAGATATACTGTGGTATTCCACACGCCGCTGACATAGATACCGGCTTCCACGTAGGCGCCGCCGGTCCCGTTGTACAGCACCTCGTTATCTATTACCGTAATGTTGCCATCGCCGATGCGCATCCCGCCGTATTGGTTAGCCTGGATCGTGCTGCCGCACAGCATCCCGGTGCCGCTCAGGTCAACACCGCTACTGTACACTGTCTCGCTAATCACACTGCTTTCGATCAGGAATGGGTTTGCGTTCACGTCGAGCGCCCCAGCAGAAGGCGCTTTTTGCGCCGCGGTGCTGGCCTCGATAACGCTGCCGGAAAGGGTGAACGCGCCGCCGGAGACTGTCATCGCCGCCCCCTCGCCGTTCATCGTGGTGGTGCGGTTATTCTGAAAGACACTGTTGGCGATATGGGTAGTAGCGCGATAGAGATAAGCCGCCCCGCCGTGCCCAGCCTCGTTCGTGTGCCAGAGGGTGCGGGTCAGTCAGCGCGCCGTCGTGAATATACAGGCCGCCGCCATAACCACCGGACGGCGCGGCGCCGTCGGTGATGCGGCAGTCGTTGAGGGTGACAGCGGCCTGGTCAATGTACAAGTTCCCGCCGGCGTCATAGTTCTCATAAGATGTCGGTGAATGGCCGCCCAACCCGTTGGCGTCGCCATAGGTGAAGCGCAACCCGGCAAATGTCACCACCGTGTTCGCTCCGGTGATATACACGGCGCGCCCCAGCGTCTGCGCGCGGATCTCGGTAATGTTGGCTTCTGGGTTGGGCGTATTCCAGTTGGCTGTGGTGAACCCGCCCCGCAGGGTCAGGCTCTTGGCCACGTACACCACCTGGGGCTTGCCGCCCTGATTATTGATGCCGCTGTACATGCCAGTAGCAATGCGGATCTCATCGCCGGCCTGAGCCGCATCCACGGCAGCTTGTACCGTGCTATAGCACGGACTGGCCCCGCCGCAGTTGCCACCGGGGGCCACATAGCGCACGCTGGACGCAGCTTGCACCGGGTCGCTCCCCAGCCACGTCCACCCCACTATGACGGTCAGCAAAGCGAACACGGTCGTCAAGCCAACGACACTCAAACGCCTGGTGCCCATTGTTCACCTCCTGCTTTTGTCATTTGGCGTTTTGCGCCCCAGCAATGATGATACGGAGTAACTGCTCAGGCTCTATGCCTGAGTAGTTATCTTGCCGAATTGATTTCCAATGCTCCATTTCCTGTTTTGTGCGACCAGAATAGATTTGTTCTGCAATGGAACGTCATCGACTTGAAGTAATGCGCCTGCTCCAATCCCCACAAGTTGCGCGTCACTTGCGCTGGCGTCTAAGCCAGAGACCCAGCCCCACGCCGCCGATTACGATCACGCCGCCGATTACGATCAAGATGCCTATGCCGGCCATGACCAGGAGGTTTGCGGGGAGATTCGTGGTGGTTGGTGTCTGCGTGTCCCCCACCTGAGTCTTCAAGATGTGCAGCTCATCGATGTAACCCAACCCGGCCTTCCCCCAGTAAGGAACGTACACATAGAACGTGGATTTCAACGCCGGGTACAGATTGTCCGGCGTGGAGGCATCCAGGTACCCGTTCACATACAGTCTAGTCCCTGCATCGCCCCAGGTGAACGCCACGTGCGTCCATTGGTTGAGAGGAATCGTCGTATTCCCGGTTGGCAATGGCGTCAACGCATAACCCGGACCATCTATCGCCGTCCAGGTCTCGGCCCCCAACTTGCCAGCCGAGTCTATCCCCAGGTGCAGAATATGGCCGGCTGATGGGGAGGACATCGAGTCATTCCAGTTAAAGTTCACCAGGGAGATGCCATAGCTCATTGGATACACCCACAACTCTACGGTTCCTTGCTTGCCCGTTGCATCATATGTCTTGGGCCCCTGGTACCAGCCAGGCACGTCATACTTGACCCAATTCCCCCCAGTGAAATCGGCGGCCCTGCCGAAACCCGCTGGCCCATCCGTATAGTTCAGCGTACCACCGACATAATTCGCGATGGCCGAATCATCAAAATGATCGATCAGCACCGTGTCCAAGCCGGGCGGCGTGGGAGCAGCCAAGGCTATCTGTGGATTGGCGAGCGAGATCATCGAGATCGGGATCAGGCTCACGATAAGAATAAAGCGAAACAAAGAATTGCGTTTCATTTCAGGGTTCTCCTTGTACAAGGCTGAGTAGCCCGGCACTGTCGTCCACAAGACACACACAGTGTCCTGTGGACGACAGTGCCGGACAGGTCTTTCAACCAAAAACTTTTGGTATGAACTGGGATAGTTCAAGGTCAGATAGATAGCCACGCCCGGGTATTGCTCCACCC
This sequence comes from Chloroflexota bacterium, assembly GCA_018823415.1. Classification (GTDB taxonomy): domain Bacteria; phylum Chloroflexota; class JAHJIN01; order JAHJIN01; family JAHJIN01; genus JAHJIN01. The sequence goes on from JAHJIN010000515.1 coordinate 14,054, forward strand.
GCAACCACACGTCGCCCACATCGGGAGGTACATCCACCGGAAGGGCATGCTCAGGCCTGGCCGGGAGTGATGTCATCATACAGATGGCCGGCCTGAAACTGGTGAGCCATCGGCGCCGGCGGGGTGGTAGTGATACGTTCGTAGCGCAAACGCCTATGGCACCGGTGTCGCTACGATCCCAGGGAGTATTTCCTGCAAGATCTCAGGATTGGACACGAGGTAGAGCATACTAGGCAGACAAACGCACAATAACAATAGCAGCAGCAGGATGATGGCCATTCGCATCCATAGGAGCGCAGCGCACGTATTGCATAGTACCGTGAACCCCGTCCGCTTATAGTGACCCGCGCAGAAGAAACGACCGCATTGGCGACACTGCCCTACCGGTACATCGTCACAAGCATAACATTTCATGGCTTTGCCCTCCTCCTGAAGGTATGTCTCCCGTGCTCAAAGGGACTTGTGGTGTGAGCGGTCCTCCACCGGCACCATACTGCCCCTGCCGTACAATGGCCTGCGCGTGGTCCTGTTTGGCCAAGACCAGCGCATCGACCTCGCCGGATGCGCTGCCGATTCGCACAACATGGCGCGGCGCGAAGAGGCTGCCCACAAATACGGAACCCTTGCCACAGGATTCGCTGAATCGGTTCCCCCGGTTATCTTGGTCCACGGAACTCGCGCTCATCGATGTCGAGCACACTGCAAAGGTGACCAATGAGTTGCTTCTCCTCGCTGCCAACCCCGGCACCGCGCAGCCAACCTCCCAATGTCCGGGCGACCTGCATCGCCATCGCGACCATGTCCGCCTTGAACCCCCATGCGGTTGTCTCATCTTCTCCCTTCAACAGGGCCACGACCTCAGCCAGGCCATCACTTACATCGGCTTCGTCACGCTCGAATCCAGCACGCAACTCGGCAAAATGCGCGGCCAACTCCGCAAAAACGTCCTCGGAGAGGGCGTTCCGGTAGGCGCGGGCGGCCCGGCAGGCCTGGGCCAACGCCTCCCAGTCCTGCTCATCCATTTCGTCCCTGGCTGCGGCGGCCTGAAACACCCAGAGCGGGGCAAACAGCAGGGTGGCCCACTCGTGCTCGCTGTACCCGGTGTCCATGAATCGGTCTCCTCCCTGCATTCGATGCTGGCGACCCTCTATTCTAGCATAGCATATTCTCGGTCCGGCGTCTGTATCCCAAGACACAAAAAGCCTATGCCCATCTAGCGCGGCGTTCGCAATGGCCTGGCGGGTCCTTTGCAACCAGGGCCTGGATAGCGATAGCCCGGCACCCGATCGGCAAAAGGCGACGTTGACGAGACAACGGGTCAGGTGGTAGAATAGAGGAGAACAACGGCGTTCGAGTGGTTGTCCCGGCGCAGTGATCAGCCGCGCCGGGGGGAGGTACCCCATGCGTTCCCTGCCAGACCACGATACGCCATCCACCAGGATGGCTTGTCTACGCAAGACCTTGCTCTTTGCCGATCTCCCGGAAGGGGACCTGCTGGTTCTGAGCGCGAGCTTGCAACGTAGCGAGTTCCACAAGGGGCAGCCGATCTTTTGGCAGGGGCACCAGGGTCACGAGTTATACGTGGTGATGCGCGGCAAGGTGCGCACCTTCAAGACCACGCCGGCCGGCCACGAGACCACGTTGAACATCCTGTTCCCCGGCGATGTCCTGGGCGAGTGTGCCGTGCTCGATGGACGCCCGCACCCAGTCACGGCCGTGGCGACGGCGCATTGCTCGCTGCTGGGGATGGCCGGCGACGTGTTTCTGCAGCACCTGCAGGCCATGCCGGCGTTGGCCCTCGGAGTGGCTCGTTTGCTGACCAGCAAGCTGCGTTGGATGGCCACGTACGCCGAAACCATCGCCCAGTACGACGCGGCCGGCCGCCTGTTGCACATCCTGCTGTACTACAACCGGCGCTTTGGCGAGGAGCAAGAACCCGGCCGGCGCTATGTGCTGAACCTGGCCTTGAACCAGGCCGACCTGGCTTCCCTCGTCGGCGCCCGGCGCGAGTGGGTCAATCGTATCCTGCACGATTGGCGCCAGCGGGATCTGATCGCGTATGACGCTGGCCGGATCGTGATCCTCGATCTGCCCCGCGTGCAGCAGGAACGCGACCGCCGGATGGCCATTCCCCTCGATCAAGAAGAGTGGTGAACATCACGATCACTCGGGCGGCTTGCCCCCGGCCCGGCGCAGCCGCACCGGGAACGCCAGCCCCAGGACGGCCATCAGCAGGGCCAGCGCGCCCACGGCGCCATACACGTACCCCGGCGTAAAGTGCAACGCCCGCGACAGGATCACGCTGCCAGCCGCCAACGTCAGTCCGACCCAGTGGATGGCGGCAGAGAACTGTGTTTGTGGTGCCAGCCGCTGCCGAGCCGACACATCGGCCGCTAGCTCCAGCCCGCTGACGACCAGGCCGGACAGGAACAGGCTTAGGGCCTGTAAAAGAACAAGTTCCCCATTCCCCTCAATTGTCCCAGGGGAAATCAGCCCAAGTGGGGAAGTTATATTTTTACAGACCCTAACCGTTGACTCTTCAGCGAGAGGCAAGGGCCAGGCCAGGAGTGGTTAAACGCAAAAGCCCCCGCGAACGCGGGGGTTGGGAGAAGCGACCGACGCGGCGCGCAAAAAAAACGGCTAGAATACCAGCCGAACGATTGCGCGGGCCGCCAGGTGGACCGCTGCCAGGTCTGATGATGTGTGCAGAGGTATTATACACTATGCTGGGCGGGTTCGTCAATGGTTGGCCGAATCGGCGTAGGCTTCTTTCATTTTGCGGACAGACGATCTCACCGCAATAGCTAGCGAACAAGACCGCCTCTGAAGAGCGTCTGCGACGCTGACTGTCTGCCTGCGCAGGCGGGTTTTCGCGACCGCGTAGGCGGTCGCCCGGCGCGCCAGTGCCCCACAGCCCCGATTTCAATCGGTAACTTCTTGCATGTTTGGATATATCTCACAAAATGAACGGAACCAGCCCGGTCAAAAGGGGGCCTCTGCACCGGTGTAGCAGCGTAGCCCGGCGGCCGCAAAGATACGCCCGGCGGCCAACAAGACTTCCTGCGATGGTGGCTCGGTGTGCGCGTAGGGGTAGTTCAAGCCCAGTTGTTCGTACTTGGACGCACCCAGGCGGTGGAATGGCAGGAGGTTGACTTCCCGGAGGCCGAGCCGGGCCACGAAACCCGCCATGGCCTGGAGGTTCTCGGCCGCGTCATTGAACCCCGGCACGATGGGCACGCGGACGATAAACCGGCCCAGCCACCCGGCCGCCGCCACTGCCTCGATGTTCCTGAGAATCAACTCGTTACCGGCGCCGGTCCCGGCCCGGTGCGCCGCCGAATCCATGTGCTTGAGGTCCACGAACAGCCAGTCGGTCCAGCGGAGCACTTGCAGCAAGAGAGCGGTTTCCACGTGGGCGCAGGTCTCCACGGCGGTGTGCATGTAGCTGGCCCGGCATTCCTGGAGGGCAGCCAGCAGGAACTCGGGCTGGGCCAATGGCTCGCCGCCGCTGAAGGTGACACCGCCCCCGCGGCCCCAGAAGTCCTGGTCGCGCCGCAGGACCCGCAGCAGCTCGTCCACCGTATACGCGCGGCCGGCGACGCGCAGGGCCTCGTGCAGGCAAGCGCTCGCGCAGTCCAGGGTATCACACCAGTCGCACCGGGCGCGGTCGAGGCGCAGACCGGTTGAGTCTCTATCCACAGCGTGGTGCGGGCACGCGCTGACGCAGCGCCGGCACGTGGGGACGCATTTCTGTTCGCGGTACATGACGCGCGACCGGGGCAGTTGCCCCTCCGGATTGGCGCACCAGGCACAGTGCAGGGGACACCCGCTCAGGAACACCAGCGTCCGGCAGCCCGGCCCGTCGTGGACCGAGTGCCCCTGGATGTCAAAGATCAGGCCGCGCACACCGGCGTTCACTGGATCTTCTTCGCCGTATAGTCCTGCCCCCCCGCGTGCATAACCAGCGCGACGACGCTCCCTTGGTCGTCCTTTTGGAACGTGATCTGAACGTCCATGTCTTTGTAGAAGAACTCCGTTTCCGACTCCGGGTAGATCGGGTAGCGCGTCTTGTCTCGGGCCTGGATCATCAAAGTGCCATTCTCCACCGTGACGTCGAGCACCAGCTCCAGATCCGGTTGTTCGTACGTACCCACGTAGGCTGCCAGCACGCTCGGGGCCACCGGGATTGGTTTTCTGACGCGCGGGAGTGCGACCTGTGGCGCCAGCACGTGGACTCCGATGTAACCGATGCTGACGCCGCCGATGCCATAGTTGGAGTTGGAGAGCACCACAACGCCGGCGTTCCGGGAGGGTGCAAGATTGCACGAACTGCGATAGCCGCCGGTTCCCCCATCGTGACCGACGATCTGGATGTCGCCAATAGTGCCAATCTGCCAGCCTAATCCGATCTGCCCGCCCGGCTGGTCGGTATCTGCGCGAGCCTGCTGCGCGCGTTTCAGGGCCGGGTACAGGTCGGTCTGGTAAAGGCCCAGGTTAGCCGCCGCGAAGCGGGCCATGTCCATCGCCGACGAGCGCAAGGCCCCGGCCCCGGCCAGGGAATCAAGGAGGTCCCAATTCGCCGTCTCCTGTCCGCCGGTGAGAGCGAGATGCCCACGGGCTAGCCGGCCGCGCTGCTCCTCCGACAACGCGATCACGGTATCGTCCATACCCAGGGGCCGACAGATGCGGTCAATCACCAGTTGTTCGTAGGAAGTACCAGATATGCGAGCCAGGACGTGGCCCAGCAGTCCGGCCCCCGCGTTGGAATACTCGTACTGGTCGCCAGGGTCGCGAGGCAGAGTGTAACTGGACAAGAACTCGTACAGGTCCTCGACGGTATAGTCCACGTAGGGGTTGTCGGGGTCCTGGGGGTTCCAATTCGTCGGCATCCGGGGCAAGCCGGACCGGTGGGTCACCAGGTACGCCAGGGTGATCTTCTTGCCGTTGCGCTCCGGTACCCGGACCTCTGGGGGCAGGTATTTCTCCACGGGGTCGTCCAGCGTCACCACACCGCGCTCTACCAGGTCGGCCAGGAGGATAGCCGTAAAAACCTTGGAGATGGAGCCGATCTCGTAGATGGTGCGGTCGTTGACTGGCGCGCCGTCTTTCGACATCTTGCCGTAGCTGTAGAACGTCGTGCCGCTGGCGTCAACCAGGGCCACGACGATGCTCATGCTGTAGTCGTTGTCCACCAGGGCGCGGACGTGGTCCTGGACTTCGGGCGGGATCGGGGGGCCGACAGTTGGCGTAGCCGGCGGGGGCGTCGGCGTGAGCGGCCGGGCTGGCTCGCAAGAGAGCAGCGCCGCCGAGCACAACACCAGGATGAGCAGTGCGCTGAGCAATCCTTTGAGTGACTTCACGATCGTGTATCTCCCTTCCTTGCGTGAGAAGAGCCACAGATTCACCCAGATAGGCACGGATAGGTCAATCCGTACAAATCTATGTTCATCCGTGGCTGCTGTCAGGCTTCTCGCCAGGCGAACGACTCGCAGGTGACGCTGGCCAGGTCCGGGTACGTTATAGGCCGGGCTTTCTCCGCCTCGCAGACCCCCAGGTACTCTTTCTCGCCGCGCGTGTAGTGGGCGCAGTGCTTGCACTTGGGCAGCTTCTCGAAGAACTCGCACGACTTCCCATCAGCGAGGATGATCTCCTTGCGAATGTGGCAGATGCCCTTGGCGACGTCCACCGGGGCAAAGTTGCGGCAATCCAGGTGTTTGGACATGATTCACACTCCTTCGTCGGGTGCGACGCACGCGCCGGCGTTAGTGATTGCGTAATACCAATGGCAGGTAGAGGAGCCCCCGAACATATTCGTACGCGCCGATGTCGGGGGCTGGTCCCAGGGGACGAGGCCGGCCATCTCGGTCCGTCGTCACGCCGGCGTTCACACCCGCGTCTCGCGCGGCCGAGTCTTGCGCGATGTGATAATCGCCGGCAGCCGGGTTCACAAAGACCGGGTTTTCGTAGACGTTGACTGTGCCGGGGTTGACGGTACCTGCCCCATTCCAGTTCGTGGTGTTGCTATACCATAGTGTACCCTGCAGCTTGACGATACTGCCCGCCTCGACGCTGATGCCCACGTTGTGCCCGAAGATGATGGTGTTGGTGAAGGTGAGAGTGATGTTAAAGTTCGCGTGTACTGCTTGCCCGCCGCCGCGATTGTTGACAATCGTGGTGTGCAGCAAAGAGATAGTGTTGGGGAGATAGCTGCCCCCGCCGCGAAAGCGCAGTCCGCTGCCCAGGGTGTTCGCGTGGTTGTCGGCCACCACGTTGTTGGTCAAGGTGAACGGGTCGAAGGAGTCTACGTACACCCCGCCCCCCTCGCCGGTGGCGCTGGCGTTTGCCGTGGCCGTGTTGTTGGCGATCGTATTGGCATCGAGCGTCGGGCTGCCATCGTAGATGTACACTCCGCCGCCGTAGCCGTGCCAGGCAGCGCCGGCGGTGTTGCCGGTGATGATATTGGCGCTCAGCGTCGGCTCGCCCCCGTTTACGTATACTGGCTCTTTCGGAATTTCCGTGGTAGCCACTACATGTAGTGGTCTGGTCATGCGAATAGGCGGTAGCCCTCAAGGTCTAGAAAGAGCCGCTGGAAGAGGTGATCGAGGTTGAGAATGCCGAAACAGCGTCGTTTGAGCACC
>JAHJIN010000516.1 GCA_018823415.1 Chloroflexota bacterium
CACCACTACCAGCCCCCATGAGCGAAAAAAACGTGATGGGCAGGCTTGGTTCAAGACGTCCCAATTTCGGTTATTTAGGTGCGTTTTACGTCTCCAATCCCGACTTGACTTTTACCGCACTCTTCCCTGACCAGGCCCGGCTCAGTGGCGCAGGATCAGTGGCAGGTAGACGAGATAATCGAACGGGGTGCCCACTCGGCCGTAGACGTTGTTGCTAACGCCGTTGCGCTGGTCTTGCCAGACCACCAGCGCCCGACCGTCGGCCGGGTCGCCGGCGACCGCCGGATACTCTTGTTCGCGGGGATAGACCCACACCGGCGCGTTCTCGTTGGCCGTCGTAAAGAGCAACTCTCCGCTGGCGTTGAGGCCCTGCCCATAGATGTCGGGGGCCGTGGCCGCGTCGCGCGAGTCGTCCCAGCAGACGAAATAACGATTGCGAGATGGGTCATACGCCACGCGCGGGTGCTCTTGCCCGTTGGCCGCCGTCGAGATGGCGATGTCGCCGGCGCCCAGGAGCGTGCCGGCACCGCTCACGCGCCGGCCATAGATGTCGTGCGAGCTCACGCTGCGACGGTCCTGCCAGACCACCAGGTACTCGCCGGTGGTGGTGTTGCAAGCCACGGATGGATTCATCTGGTCCCCGGTGGCGGTGCAGATGTCGAAATTGGGGCCTTCCAGGTAGCCGGGCTTGCTGTCGCGCACACGCTGGCCAGCGATCCTGAGGCCGGTCGATGATCCTCCGTTCCAGACCACCAGGTACTGGCGCTGGGCCGGGTTGTAGGCCACGGCTACGTCCTCGTCGTTGTAGGTGCTGGCGCAGATGGTGAAATCATTGGCATCGAGGGACGATCCGTCGGCGTAGAGCCGCCGGCCGTAGATGTTATAGTTGGTGCCGCTGCCGCCGTCGTCGCGCCGGTCTGCCCAGGCCACCAGGTATTGCCCCGCATCGGGGTCGTAGGCGATGGCCGGGTACCACTGCCAGTCCGGGTCCGTGTTGATCTGGAACTCGGGGTGCGAGCTGCCGTCGACAGCGTTCACCCGCTGGCCCCAGACGTCATAACTGCCGGTGCGCCAGTCGGCCCACACCACCATGAACTCGTCGTCGTCGGGGTTATAGGCCACGGCCGGCGAGTATTGCCCAGAGCCCTGGGTGCCAATGTGGACGAGCTGGCCGAGGATCCAGCCATCGCGGGTGACCAGTTGGCCGTTGATGCGCCGGATGCCAGCGCGGTCGTCTTCCCAGACCACCAGCCAGCGCTGCTGCTGAGTGCTATAAGCCACGGCCGGGTGTTGCTGGTTCAGGTAGCCGGTGGACAGGCCGATCTCATAGCCCAGCAACGCGCCGGCCAACGTGAGGCGTTGCCCCTTGATGTCGGCAAATCCGCTGCGAAAGTCCATCCAGGCCACCAGGTAGCGGTCGCTGCCCAGGGCCACGGCCGCGTGCCGCTGCTCCTCGGCGGCGATGGCCGAGACGGTAAAGATGTCTTGTAGCACCGTGGCGGTGGCGTTGATGCGCCGGCCCTGGATGGTGGACAGGCCGTTCCAGACCACCAGGTAGTCCTGGTAGCCGGTGCCCGGGTTATAGGCGATGGCCGGCTCGCGCTGGTTGTCGGTGGCGTCGCAGATGGCAAAGCCCGAGTCCGGCGTGCTGCCGTCGCTATAGATCTGCCGCCCATAGATGTCCCAGTTGCTGCCGCCGCCGGGGTCGTTGCGCGAGTCCTCCCAGACCGCCAGGATGCGCAAGTTGCTGGTACAGAGGGCCGCATCCGGGTTGCGCTCGTCGCCGGCGCCGCTGCTGATCTGGAACGTGGACTGGCCGGTGGGGTCGCCATCGCTGGGCAGTTGCTTGCCCACGACGTTGTAGGTGCCGCTGCGGTCGCTGCTCCAGACCAGCAGGTATTGCCCGGTTGGGTAGGCCACGAGGGCCGGCTCCCGGTCATCGTCCGGGTGGGTGACGATCTCAAAGGTGCCGCCGTCGGTGGTGCCGTCCGGGTTCACCTTGCGCCCCCAGACGTTGTGGTTATCAGCAGCTGTTTCGTACTCCCAGACCACCAGGTACTGGTTGGCGACGGGGTTGTAGGCCACGTCCGGGTGTGTGAGGGCAATGGTGCCGGTGGTGAGGTAGAACGCAGCGGCGAAAGGCGTGCCGTTCAGGTTGAGTACTCGCCCGCTGATGGCCGGGCTCGTAGCGTCCTCCCAGACTACCAGGTAGCGATTCTGGGTGGTATCGTAGGCCACGGCTGGCCGCCGCAGGTTGTTGGCGCTGTCGGCCACGCTGATGACCTCGCCCTTGATCATGCCGTCGGCGTCCACCCGCTGGGCATAGATGTCCCAATCCCCATCGCGCCTATCCTCCCAGACCACCAGCCACTCGGGAAAGAGCGCGCTATCGTTGGCGGCGACGGCCGGGTATCCCTGCTCCTCTTCCCCACGGGAGATGAGGATGTCGCCGGTGAGGTATGGGTCGATGGTGACTGGGTAGGCGGCCCCGGCGAGCCAGTCGCCGGGCACCGTGAGGGCCAGCTCACCGCCGGCATAGGCGACGGCCACCGGCGCGCTGCGCCCGGCTGCGTCAAAGGCCGTGGCTGCGCCGTAGCGCAGGGCCTTGCGCCCGTTATGGTAAAAGTCGAGGCCGCCGGCGGGGGCCAACTCGCCGGCCAGGGCCGTCTCCACGCGGCCGGTCAGCATCAAATCGCCGCTGCCCACCGGCGCGGCCAACTCGAAGAGCTGCTCCACGCCGTCAGCCTGCACCAGGTAGCGCTCGGTGAGGCCGGCGGGCCGGGCATAGGCCACGGTTGTGCCCTGAGCGATGGGCCGGGCCGGGGGTACGTCATAGCAGGCAGCGCCCTGGCGGATGCCGGTGAGTTGGTAGCTCCACGCCGGCGCGCCGTCGGCCGCAGAGCGCAGGCGCACGCCCCGGGCCGTCCAGGACACGCCGGCGTCGCCGGTCTGGGCCGTGAGCACGCCGCCTTCGTCGCGGACGGTGGCCCGGGCGCGCTCTCGGCTAAGCCGAGCGACGGCAGCCGGGTCGAACCGAGGTTGCTCGACGTGGGAAGGGATTGGCGTAGAGCCGGCCAGCGGCGCCAGCCCGGCCAGCAGAAACACGGCTATGCTCACCAGACCAACTGCATGACGACCAGATGAAAACATGGGGACCTCCTGACAGATGTACTTTGGCGAGGGGACACGCGGTCTGCGTGAACGGTATCCGCCGGGGGCAGGTTGCCGCAAACTCGTCTCGGACGAATCCAAAACTCATTATTGACGACTTGCAACCTTCCCGCAAGCTCCAAGCTTGCGGGAAGGTGTTTTGAACGGTTCAGTTCTTGAGCACCAGCGGCAGGAAGACGGTGTGAAGGGCGGCTTCCAGACGCCGGCCATAGACGTGGTAGGCGGTCGCCCCGGCCCGCGAGTCCTGCCAGGCCACCAGGCCCTGCCCCACGGTCTGGCTCCAGGCCACGGCCGGGTACTCCTGCGCGCCGAGGCCGGTGTAGATCAGGTCATTGGTGCTGACCCCCGTGTCCACCAGCGAGCCGGTGGAGTTGACCCGCTGGCCGTAGAGGTCGGGCGTGGTGCCGGCGTTGCGGGTGTCGTCCCAGATGACCGCGTAGCTGCTCACTGCGCCGCTGTAGCCCACGGCCAGGTGAGCCTGGTCCCCGCTGGCGGTGGAGATGGCGAACTCGGTGTAGAGAGTGCCGGCGCCGCCCATCTGCCGGCCGTAGACGTTGCGGCCCTGGGTCGCGCTGTTGCGGTCGTCGGTCCAGGCTATCAGGTAGCGGTCGGCTTCCGGGCTGTAGGCCAGGCGCGTCGCGGGCTGAGCGTGGCTCTCCGTGCAGACGTCATAGTTCCCCAGCCAAGCGCCGGCCGCACTCAACCGTTGGCCCTTGATATCCCCCTGGGCGCCGACCACCTCGCGCCAAACCACCAGGTAGCTCCCCCCGGTGGCGATGGCGCGGCAGGCCACGTCCGGGGAGTCCTGCTCGTTGGCGCCGGTGGCGATGTCAATCTCCGCCGCCAGGGGCGTGCCGTCGGCGTTCAGGCGCCGGCCCCGGATGTTACCCGCTTCTGTTTCGTAGGTGTAGACCACAAAGAACTCGTCGGGGCTAGGAACGGAGTTGAAGACGACGCGGGGACTGTGGCGGAAGGTAGTGCCCAGGTCGGCAATGGCGAAGTTGCCGCCGTCCAGGGTGCCAGTGCCGCCGTTGACCCGCTGGCCGTAGATGTCGGCGTCGGTGCGACGGTCACCCCAGACCACCAGGTACTTGTTAGTCGCCGAGTTATAGGCCACGTCGGGGTTGAGCTGGTCGGCGGCGTCCGTGCAGAGGGCAAAGCTCTCGCCCAGCAGGGTACCGTCCAGGTCCACCCGTTGGCCCCAGATGTTCCAATCGGTCTCGTTGCGTCTGTCGTGCCAGACCACCAGGAATTCCGTGTTCGTGCTGTTGTAGGCGATGGCCGGCTGCTTTTGTTGTCCCAGGGGTGCCGAGACCGTGAGCATTGGCCCGTTCGGGAGACCGCCGGTGGAGGCGCGCTGCCCGCTGATGTCGTTGGTCCGCAAGTCGGAAAAGGCGACCAGGTAGCCGTTGAAGGTGGAGCAGGAGGCTACGGCCGGGGTACTCTGGCTGCCCGATGGGTTGGAAATGGCGAACGTATCGCCCAGCGTGCTGCCGTTGACGTCCACGCGCCGGCCATAGATGTCATAGTTTGTGGCGCCGGCGCGGTGATCCTCCCAGACCACCAGCCATTGATTGTTCCCGTAGGCGTTGTAGGCCACATCGGGATACCACTGGTCCCCGCTATCGTCGCAGATGTGAATGCCGGTGCCGATGGGGGCGCCGGCGGCCGTCACCCGCCGGCCGCGGATCTGGTCGTCCCCGCTGACATCTCGCTGATAGGCCACCAGCCACTCGCCGGCAGTGCCAGCGGCGGGGTTAAAGGCCCCGGCCGGGTTGTAGACCGGGTCGGAGACGGAAGCGATGGCGAACTCGGCCCCCAGGAACCAGGTGGTGTCGTAGACCAGGCAGCCGTAGATCTGGTCGGTCGCGGTGCGCCCGTCCTCCCAGACGATGAGAAAATCGCCGCCGGTGGCGGGGTTCACGCTCACGTCCGGGTCGGTCTGGTCCCCGGCGGCAGTGCAGACGGCGTATTCGGTGGCGACGACGGTGCCGGCCGCGCTCACGCGCTTGCCGTAAACGTTGTAGTTGCCCGACCCGCCCCCTTGGTAGACAACGAAGTAGTAGCTGGTGGGGGGATGAAAGGCCACGGCCGGGAAGCCGCGAATGTCACCGGAGGTGCCCTCGGCGACGTTAAAGGCCGAGCCGAACGCGCTGCCAGCGTTATTCAGCAATTGGCCCTCCACGTCAACTTCCGTAAGGTCGTACCATACCACCAGGTAGCGCTGGTTGACGGTATCGTAGGCCACGTCCGGGTAGGCGAGGGTGGTGGCGGCCTCGTCGCGGATAAGGAAATTGCCGCCCTTGGGGATGCCACCGCTGGTGACGATCTGACCGTAGATGTCCCAATACGCCCCGTTTTCCCGGCCGTCTGACCATACCACCAGGTACTCGTCCAGGTCGTCGTTGTAGGCGATGGCCGCCTGGCCGCGTATCGTCCCTTCGGCGCGGGAGATGAGGAAATTGTCGCCCTGGGCCATGCCGGAGGGGAGGTCGGGGCCATCCGCCAGGATGGGACCGGCGGCCGGGAGCAGGCCAGCCAACAGGGCGATGATGGTCAAACACAGTGTCCACTTGCTCTTCATGGGATTGCCTCCTTGCTTGACACGGATTTCCGGCACGGATACACGGATGGGAAACTCGGAATCCGTGTATCCGTGTGAGAGATCCGCGTCGTACGCTACGGGTACTGGCGCAGGACCAGTGGCAGATAGACTTGGAAGAACTCGGTCTGCCAGAAACCGGCCCCCAGGCCATAGTCCGTGCCGTCGGCCCCGCCGGCCACAGCCTGGCCCACGGTGAAGCGCAGGCCATAATTGGTCGAGTCCATCGCGCCGCCGCCGTTGCCCAGCACGTTCCAGGAAAGGTCATAGTGCGTGGAGGTCTGGGCCAGGGTGCTGCCGGCGGTCCAGAGGGCCAGCAGCACGAGGACGACGATGATCAGGGTCACGAACGTCTTGGTGTGCATGGTGCCCTCCTTCTAGTAGTGTTCCAGTTCCAGCCGCACGCCGTTGATCCAGACCGCGGAGGCCGTGCTGCCAAAGTCCAGCTTGATGTACAGGCCCAGAGGCCCCTGGTTCACTGACAGTTCCTGGTATGCGCTGGGAATAGCCAGCTCATAGTACGTGGACGTCGTGCTGTTGCGTGGAGTCAAGTCGTCCACGACGGTTTCCCACGCCAGGGCCAGGGACAGCCGGGTCAGCTTGGTCTGGACAATGCTCCCGGTCGTCCCATTCCATTTGTAGTACACGCGGATACTTTTCAACTTGACGTTCTGACCATAGAGCACCCCGGGGATAGTGATCGGCAGATAGGTATCTGCGTACTCGGACCCGCTCGTATGAAGTGTGGTGACCTTGCCGGCACCATTGTCCGGCAACAGGGTTGGGATGCTGCCGGTGCCGGTATATACACCCAGCACCAGGTCGTTGCCGCTGATCCAGACAAAGCTCTTGGAAGTGCATACGATGTTACCTTCAGCATAGAGGGCGACACCGCCGCTGGTGGATTGGGCATGGACTCCTGCACCGTAATTGGCCACGCCAAGGACGCCGTCGCCGGCCGGGCCGCCATCGCCATACACCCCGGCTCCGACATTGCTTGTCCCCTGGACTCCGTAACCGCCGATGCTTTCGCCGTATACGCCGGCGTCAGTGCTGCCGTCGCCGGCCTTGCCATGGACCCCGTTGCCGTGGACGCTCTCGCCGTACACGCCGGCCTCGACGTCATCCGCCTTGCCGTGGACTCCGATGCCGAGGTCGCTTTCGCCGTACACGCCGGCCCCGGTGTCGTGCGCATAGCCAGAGATGGCGGCAGTGCCGAAGAGGCTCTCTCCGTATATGCCCACGCTGTTTTGCGACTTGCCGGAGATCCCGTAGCCGTGGACGCTCTCGCCATACACGCCGGAGGCGTGTTCAAGGGCAACCCCGTAGATGGCGGCTTTCGACGGGTCCTGTACGTCCGATTGGCCATAGATGCCGTTGCCTCCCAGACTGCGGCCGGAGAACGCTGCCGCGCTGCCGCTGTTGTACGTCCGCAGCACCGGCACCGCATTCGCCGTGGCGCTGACCAGTGCGCCGGGGCGCAGGCCCAGGGCATAGGGCACCGGCAGGATGGGCTGGCGCGGCGTCATCTCGGCGTCGGCCTCCACCTTGATGCCCAGCCACAACGCCTGGCCGTTGAAATCGCCCTGGTCCACGGCCAGATAGGTGCTAAAGAGCCCGCTGCGGCTGGTAGTCACGTCCTTGGTTTCCTCCCAGACGAAGGCGCTTTCGGCGGCGCTAGCGGCGGTGTAGAGACGAAAGCGCACGCTATAGGTGTCGTCGGGGGCCGGGTTACCCTGATAGTAGAGCCGGCCCTGGACGTGAGTCCAGGTAGACACGATGCTGCCGGGCTCGTCGCCGCCGGGGTTTTGCGCCGGGGGCTGGGCTGTGACGCTGCCGGCCGCCCACAGCAGGGCCAGCAATGCGGCCAATAGTGCTACGATAGTCACGATCTTGGTTCTTGCGTTCATGGGTTCACCTCCTGATGTGGTGTGAGTGAGTGTTTGTTGACCGTCCGATGGGGTTTGATACGACGCTAATCTACTACTGGATGGTAAAGTCTTGCGCGCGCTGGTTGTTGCTGATGTTCCTCTCCTGGCTGGTTGGCCCACTAATCGTGGGATATTTCCAGTCGCACGCCATAAATGCAGACTATGCCCTTCTCTGGAAGGCCGAGCATCAAACTCAGGATGCCTTCGTCTGCAGAGAGCACGTTGTTCTGAGTAGCCATGACATCGAAATAGTCGGGAGTTGTGCTGTAGTGGTAGTCGTAATTGTCTCCCAGCCGAACCCATGCGCCGGTGCCGTGCGACCACTTTTCCAGGAAACAGGGGACGATACACGCATTCTCATCCTCACCCGGATCCTCGATTTTGTAATAGATGCGCACGCTCTCCACGGCCACGTCTTGCCCATACAGGACGCCAGGAATCGTGATGGGAACATACGCAAGTTGGCCGGTAGAAGAGATAACCACCCTGGCTGCGCCCCCGTACGTGGATATTTTGGTCCACATCGTTTCCTCAGCCGCCATAGTGTTTCCGCTAATCCAGATATAGCTTTTGGCGCTGCTCTTGATGGACCCCTCGGCATAGATGGCCGCGTCGTCGGTGGCCTTGCCGTGGACGCCCACGCCGTGGACGCTCTCGCCGTACACGCCCGAGGCGTGCTCGGAGGCATAGCCATAGACGGCGGCCTTGCTGGTGTCTTCCACGTCCGACTGGCCATAGATGCCGTTGCCGCCAATGCTGCGACCAGAGAACGCCGCCGCACTGCCGCTGTTGTACGTCCGCAGCACCGGCACCAGGTTCGCCGTGGCGCTGACCAGTGCGCCGGGGCGCAGGCCCAGGGCATAGGGCACCGGCAGGATGGGCCGGCGCGGCGTCATCTCATCGTCCAGCGCCACCTTGATGCCCAGCCACAACGCCTGGCCGTCGAAATCGCCCTGGTCCACGGCCAGATAGGTGCTGAACAGGCCGCTGTTCGTGGTGGTCACGGTCTGGAAGGCCGACCAGAGATAGTTGCCTTCAGGGGTATCGGCGGCCGGGTAGAGCCGGAAGCGCACATCGTGTTCGCCGTCAGCGACCGGGCTGTCGTGGAAGTAGAGCCGGCCCTGGATATGGACCCAGGTGGATACGATGCTGTCGGGCTCGTCGCCGCCGGGTCCTTGCGCCGGGGGCTGGGCTGCGACGCTGGTGGCCGCCCACAGCAAGGCCAGCAATGCGACCAATAGCGCTACGATAGTCACGATCTTGGTTCTCGCGTTCATGGGTCCACCTCCTGAAAATGATGTGATATTTTTGACCGATCTGCCGCTTTTCAACTACTGAACTGAAAAGTCATACGATCCCTGGTTGTTGCCGGTGTTGGTCTCGCCATCCAAACTCACATTCACCAGAAAGGTCCAGTTCCCCTGGGTCAGGCCCGAGGCGTTGCCTTCCAGGACAGTGCTGCCGCCGGCCGGCACGTTGAACGCCCCGCCCATCATCCAGTTCGCGCCGGGGTCCTGGCCGCGCTGCACCACCGTCCACGACCAGGTGGCTCCCTGGGCGTTGGTCCCGCCGGCGTTGCTGACCTCCACCCGAAAGGGGACGGGCTGCCCGGCCGACTGGGTGCGCGAGCACCACACAGTTCCCACAGCCAGGTCCGCGCCACCGCCCTGACCCGAGGTGCCGGTCACGGTAAAGTGCGCGTTGCGGCTGTTCTGGGTCGTGTCGGCCTCGCCGGCCAGGCTCACCTCCACCCACACCATCCACTCGCCCGCCTGGTGGGGTTGGCCGGTGCCTTGCAGAATGGTGCGCTCGCCGGCTGGCAGGTCAAATGAGCCCCCGTTGTGCCAGTTGCCTGGGCCGGCACCGGCGTCGTTGATGGTCCACCGCCACGTCGCGCCGTTGGCCGCCTGGTCGCCGGCGTTCAGGATCTCGGCCTGGAAAGGAATGGTCTCATCGTTCTCGCGGGTAGCCGGGACCGCCAGCTCCATGACCACCAGGTCTGGCCCGGCGGTCTGCTCGGTGGTCCCCGTGACCTGGATCGTCACGGCATAGTCCTGGGACTCGCCGCTGGGCAACACCACGTGCAGCACGTAGGTCTGCGTTTGGGCCGGGCTCACGTTCTGGGTGCCATGCCCCACGACGGGTGCGCCGTCCAGGTAGACCTCTTGGACGTATTCCGCGTCCCAGCGCAGGGTGGTGGACTCGCCGGCCTGGAGGCTGGTGCGGTCGGCGCGGAAATCGACCACCGGCTCCGGCCAGCCGGACTCGCCACCGCCGCCACTGACCGGCGTGGTCCCGCTGCCAGACGATCCGCCACTGGGACCGGCAAAGCTCTGCTGCACGGTGATGGTCACCTGGGCCGGGGCGCTGGCCTGACCATCAGCGTCATAGGCCGTGGCCGACAGGGTGTAGGTGCCGCCCGCCGATGCGGTCCAGGGTTGCGCGGCAGCAAAGAGCCGCTGGTTGCCGGACGGGCTCTGCGAGCCGATGCTGCCGCCGTTCACAGCAAAGTCAATGCGGGCGATGCCGCCCCGGCCAAAGGCCCGCGCCTGGATATACACCTGCCGCCCCACGGCCACCTGCGTGTTGGCCGGCGGCGACAAGAGCTGTACGGTGGGTTGGCTGGCCTGTACGCGCCCGCCCAGGCCGCCACAGGCGCACGCCAGACTCCCCATCATCAGAGCTGCGATCGCCACGAGACCGATCCACGAGTGCTTGTTCATCTGTCTGACCTCCTTGTAGCATATGCTGAATGGGGACCATCGTCCCCGTGCCTATGACGTGGGGCGGACAGCAATCCACCCCAAACATTGTCAAGACCGCCGGGGTTTCTCAAGACAAACCTCGGCGGTCTGATCAGTCGAGTTGTAGGCGCCGGTCCAGCGCTGCAGAAACTCGTACAGTTCGACCATGTTGCAAAAGCCAATCGATTCTCCGGATGTGGCGTGCTGCACCTGACCGCGCCACACGAGAGCGCCGGGTTCCGGGCTGCGGCCCTCCCACCAGATACGCACAATGAACGAGGCATCGCGGGGTGTTGGGGATGACATGGGGCTTCCTCTTGGGCAGACCATTGTGGTTTGATCACAGTATACCACACGGGTATCGACAAAGTATCGAAAAAGAGGAAGCGGTGGGAAAAACCAGGCGGAAAAAACGCCCCCGGGCGAACCGGGGGCGATGCTATGGCAGGGATGTTGCTCGTGAGTTGGCGACCCGCGCTTACGAGGGCGGCGGGGGCTGGCCCCACCCGGCGCGCGCTTCGCGGGCCTGCCGGGCGCCATCCTCGATGTAGGGATACAACAGCCACACGCAGCCCAGGCCAAAGAGCGCGCCGGTGAGCAGGCGCAACTGCCACACGCTCTCGCGCAGGCCAAAGAGCTGGCTCACGCCATCCACGGCGATGGGCACCGTCAACGCGCCAAAGATAAGCAGCATGAGCCGCCAGTCCAGCGGCCGGTATCGTTTGCGGATCAGCGCAAAGCCCAGGCCAGCCAGCAGCATCGTGCCATAGATCGCCAGGTCTCGCTGGCACAGGGCGATCTTGTAGCCCAGTTCGGCGTTGCCCAGGAACCACCGGTGCGATTCAGGCGGGAAGCTCTGGTCCATCAGAGGCCACAACTCGGTGTAGGTGTAGACCGGCTGCTGGCCGCCGATAAAGAACGAGCGGTAGGGGAGTTGGTGGCACAGCGGATAGTAGAGGCCATACACCACCTGAGCCGGTCCGGGCAGCCCGGCCAGCATGAGCAGCGGGGCCAGCATCGGCACGACGATATACAGCAAGAGTAGCAGGTTGACGAGAGCCAGCCAGTGGCGTCCGAAAAAGCGGACAAAGGCATCCAGCGCTTTCAAGAACTTTTGGTCGAGCGATTGGCGTGTTGGCGAAATCGAATCCTCGTATACCGGCCAGCGCGAGGACGGGTCTTGGTCTGATGACATCAAGCCTTCTCCTTATTCTTCACTCTTGACCTGGCGCCACGTCTCGTCGTTGAACAGGATCCGGGTGATGCCCTGTTCGTCGCGCAGGACCAGGCCCCGTTGATAGATTTGCATCACGGTTTCATAGCCGTGCTCCGGGGCCAAGGCCCAGCCCATTTTCTGGCGCACGCCGGGCTGATTGTACCACACGTGCCCAAAGCCCCTGATGGGCGCGTACATGCCGGCTGGCGGCGTTTCGGTGGTGCCCAGCGGGCCGCCGCTGTACGTTTCCTGATAGCCAGCCCACCGGCCATACTCGTAGATCACATAGATGTAGCGAATATCGGCGCGCCAGAGCATGACGCCGTGCTCAAAGGGCTGCTCGGCCAGGATGACCGGCTGCAAGGGGGTGAGGGCACAACCCAATCGCTGGCGAATCTGGGCGTCGCGCTCCCACAGGGCGCCGGCCGGCCCTTCTGGCGTGCCGATGCAGACCGGCGACGGAGCGGCGGTGCGCGGCGGCGGGGCCACGGGCGTGGTACGCTGCCCGGGCGTGAGGGGAATGCGCGACACCGGCGGCTGCGTGGGGCCCGGCGTAAAGGTGGGCGTGGCCGGTGGCGTGGGCCGGGTCACGTTGGCTGGGGCGGGCGGCGGCGGCAGGGCCACATCGCTCACGATGGTGAGGCTGCCCTGCCCCGGGTGCGTCACGTACACGCGATTGTACAAGGCATCCACGGCCACAGCGTGCCCCTCGTCTGGCAGCAGCAGCGACACGACGGTGCCCAGCGTGGCGGCATCCAGCACCACCAGCCGCGCGCCGGCCAGCACCAGGAACAGGTGCCCGGTGGTGGGATTGACGGCTAGGGCCTGACAGCGCACGGCCAGGGGCAGCGAGGCCACCCAGTCGCCGGTGTCGGCGTCATACACGGCCAGCGTGGTCTCGCCCAGCAAGGTCTGCGTGGCAACGGCATAGATGCGCCGGGCCGAGGCGTCGACGGCCAGGGCGCTCACGCTGCCATAGTCGCCGGCTATGGCGCCCACGGCCGGCGACTGGCGCAAGGATACCGTGTCCACACGATAGACCACGCGGCGGCTGCTGGACCCCAGCACACCGTTCCAGGCGACAGCATACAGAAACCCGCTGGCCGGGTCGAGGGCCAATTGCTCGGCTGTCACCTCGGCGTTAGCAGTGACGCCGGTCAGGGTGAAGGTGCCAATTGCCTGATGCGTCCCTTCGTCCACCACCGCCTGGCCGGCATAGACCCGGCCTCGGTCCGCATCGATGGCAATGGCAGTGGGGGGCGCCGGGACATCGGCCAAGGAAACCGTGGCTCCCACGATGAGGCGCGTCGGCTCAATGGCCGACAGGGTATCGTCGCCGGCGTTCGCCACGTACACGCGATGGCTGCGCTCGTCGGCGGCCACGGCGGCCGGTTGGTGACCCACCGGGATAGTCTGGATAACCTGGCGACCTTCTACCACGTACACCCGCTCGGCGCTGGGGCTCACCACAAAGGCCCGGTTGTCCAGCCCGGCCACAGCCATGGGGCTGATGGCCGTGGGGATGGCAGCCTCCATGCGACGCGATGCCTCATCCACCACAGCTACGTGATCGGCGTCCTGGCAGGCCACGTACGCGCGGCCGGTAGAAGCGTTCACGGCAATGCTCACGGGTCGCGGCCCCACGTCGGCGGTAGTCAACACGCGCCAGGGCGTAAGGGCCACGATAGACACGTCGTTGGAGGCCTCGTTCGCCACAAGCAAGAACCGGGTGACCGAGTCCAATGCGGCGGCCCGGGGCGACGTGCCCACCGTCAGGGTGGCCCGGACCTCGCCGGTCTCCAGGTCCACGGCGGCCAAGTGAGTGCCCTCTTCGGTGGTATAGCGATCCACATAGCACTGGCCGGCGTCGGGGTCCAGCACCAAAAAGCTGCTGCTGCCCACGGCCCACTCGGCCAGCACGCTCCAATCACGCGTGCTACGCACCACGATGGCGCTGTAATAGCTGGCATACACGCGGCCGGCGTTGGGATCCACGGCCACGGTCAGCGGCCCCACCGGATAGTCGCTGGCGATGGTCGTCACCACGTCACCGGTTTCGCCCTCCAGCACATCCAGCGTGCGCGAGCCTTCGCAAGCCACGTAGACCCGGTTGGTGGCACGCTCTACCGCCAGGCCCACCGGTCGGTCGCCCACCGGGATCGTCTTGACCACACGCGGGGCCTGGTTGCGCAGCACATCGATCAGCGTGATGCTGGCGTCGCCATAGTTCGCCACAAACAGGCGTCCCACGGCCGGGTTCAAGGCGATGGCCCGGGGATGCGCGCCTACCGGGAGCCGGGTCATGGACTCGCCTTCCGACTCGATGATGCCCACGGCGTCGCTCTCGTAAAGGGCCACATACACGCGCCCGGTCACTTCGTCGACAGCCACGGCGGCTGGGGCGTGACCCTGAACCGTGGGATCGCCCAGCGGCACCGTGGCCTGGATGGCCGGCAGCGCTGCCGGGGCCGCTGTTGCCGCGGCAGACGGCGTGACGCCGCTCGGCCGGACGGCGGTCCCGGCCGGCGCAGTGGTGGGCGTATAGCTCACGGGCTGCGGCCCGGCCGGGTCGCAGCCGGCCACAGCGAGCGCCAGGCACAACAAGATGAACAAAACAACGGATCGACGCGACATCAAACCCCTCTCGGCCCAGCCGCTGTCTAGTAACACCAGGGTCTGGCAGCAGCAGCGGCTGGTGATGTATTGTAACAGATTGCCGGCAGAACGTCAAAAGGCCCAGGGCCGGGCGGCGGGACTTGCACGAACGGGAGCTTTCGAGTAGAATACCCCCCGAGCCTGACCCATGTATCAACCGGAAGACATAGGAGGTGCCCATGTCTCACGTATACATTGCTGTGGCCGGCAACATCGGCGTCGGCAAGACCAGCCTGGTAGAACGCATGTGCCGCCACTTTGCCTGGCAGCCCATCTATGAAGCGGTGGCCCATCACCCCTACCTGGAAGACTATTACCGCGACATGCCTCGGTGGGGGTTTCACTCGCAGATCTATTTTCTCACCATGAAGCTGCGTCAACAGCAGGCCATTGCCGCCAGTGCCCAATCGTGCTGTCAGGATCGCAGCATCTATGAAGATGCCGAGATCTTTGCCCGCAGCCTGGCGGATCAGGACATTCTGTCAGCGCGCGATTTCGAGACCTATACCTTGCTGTATGAATCCATCGTCGGCACCGTGCCGCGCCCGAACCTGCTCATCTACCTACGGGCCTCGGTGCCCACGTTGGCGGAACGCATCGTGTCCCGGGGCCGAACCTCGGAAAAGGGCATCTCGCTGGCCTATCTGGAACGCCTCAACGTGCGTTATGAACAGTGGATCGCCGGGTTTGGCCATTGCCCGGTGCTGGTGCTGCCGGCCGACCAACTGGACTTTGTGCACAACGTGGCCGATTTGACCCAGGTATTTGACCAGGTGACGCGCGCGTTGGCGCCGCGCCTGGACCTGCCGCCAATGGCTTGACAGGCCCAAGCATTGGTGTATAATGGCGCGCGAGCCAAATCCCATTCACGAGGTATAACGTCAACTGCCCCCCGACTCAAGGTCGGGGGCTTGGGAGGAAGACCCCAGGCCTGGTTGACCAGCCTCAGCCACCAGTCGCAAGGCTGATGGGGCTACGTTGTCGGTAGAGCTAGCACCTTTACCAAGGCTTTTCCGCAGGACCCTGTGGGCGGGCCGCGATAGGGGACGTGCCCTGGAATGCCCCCTCAGTTCCAGGCTCTACAACCGGCAGTTGCAGACCAGCTGCAGGGTAGGCGCGCAACGGACTGCCGGATGCGCTGGCCGACAACATTGGCGAGAGGGACCCTACGGGTAGCACGTGCCCGGATGTGCGATCCACATCGTCTCACGCGCCTAGGAGCGAATCGTGTCCCCACCAGTATACGTGTTGCACCAGGATGGCACGCCATTGATGCCCACCACCCCAGCCAAGGCCCGCCACCTGTGGCGGGCTGGGCAGGCAACTGTCGCCCGGCGCGAGCCCTTTACCATTCAACTCGCCGTAGCCTCGGCCAAGCATGTGCAGCCGGTGACAGTGGGCGTGGACCTGGGAGCCAAGACAGCGGGTATCGCCGCCGTAGCTCACGGGCGGGTATTGTACCAGGCTCAGGTCCAATTGCGGGACGACATCCGCTGGCGGATGGACCGGCGTCGGACGTACCGCCGCACTCGCCGGGGCCGCCAGTGCCGCTACCGGGCCCCCCGGTTCGCCAACCGGGCCGCCAGCCGGCGCAAAGGTCGCCGGCCACCCAGCATCCAGAGCCAGTCGGATACGACGGTCAAGGTCGTGCGTCGCCTGGCGTCTTTCTTGCCTGTTTCTCGCATCCGGGTTGAGGTGGCTAACTTTGATACGC
Source organism: Chloroflexota bacterium (assembly GCA_018823415.1). Lineage (GTDB taxonomy): Bacteria > Chloroflexota > JAHJIN01 > JAHJIN01 > JAHJIN01 > JAHJIN01. The sequence goes on from JAHJIN010000516.1 coordinate 16,034, forward strand.
TGGCTTTGGCGTCTGGCCGGAGCAAGTTGCCC
>JAHJIN010000517.1 GCA_018823415.1 Chloroflexota bacterium
GCGCTGCGATGGGCCTTCGCGGCCCCGGTTGACGGCGATAGCGCCGCCGGCCACCCCCTCGCTCCCGACGAGGATCTGACCCTGCATGGCTGCCACGTTGCTGGTGAAGGTATTGGTCGCCACCACCAGATCCGCCACGGTATAGGCGGCCAGAGCGCCGCCCTCACCGGAGGGCAGCGCCTCTGGACTGCTGCGATGGAGCACCGCGACGTTGGCGGCAAAGGTATTGTTGGTCACGGTGACGGCCTGGCAGCCGCCCAGTTCTACGCCGCCGCCCGAGCTATTCATCAGTCCAAACAGCGCCGCCCAGTTGGCGGTGATGTCATTACCGTCGATCGTGATCTTGGTGCTGTTGCCGACCAGGATGGCGCCGCCATAGCCGTCGCCATACGTGGCCCCCACATTCTGCTCAAAGGTATTGTTCGTCAGGGCAATGTCTGCCGATCCCAGCACCAACATGGCGCCTCCACCGCCTGGCAGTGTCGGGAATGTCGTGGCAAAGTTAGCGCCCAGATAGCTCTGCGCCACCGTGGCTCGCGCCACGTTATTCAGGACGATGGCCCCGCCAAAGCCCCCCATCGCGCCGGGCCCCTGGGCGGCGGAATTGCCTTCAAAGTGCGCCGATTCGACTTGCACATCTTGCGAGTCCAGCACCAGCACCGCCCCGCCCCAACCGGCGCCGCCGCTGCTGGCCACGTTTCCGACAAAGATGTCGTTACCAAGCACCACACTGTCGGAATCCTTGACCATAACGGCGCCGCCCATGCCCGACGACCCGAGCGGACCGCCCGCCGCGACGTTGTTGAGAAACGGGTCCGAGTTCCAGACCTGGACGCCTGGCGATTGATCGATAAACACGGCACCGCCGTATCCGGAACCGGCGGTAGACGCCACGTTCCCCAGGAATACGCCGGTTTGAACATTCGCTCCCGGCGACCGTTGCAAGAACACGCCGCCGCCGTATCCGTCGGCCCCGGCGCTACCGATGTTTTGTTGGGCCTGGACTTGATCCAACAGCACCGAGCCGGGCGGCGCCTGGACGATGCCAATGCCGCCGCCGCAGCCGTCGCCAGACCGGCTGGCCACATTTCTGCCCACAATCATGTCAGTGAGGGTGACCGCCGCGCCACGGCTGTAAAGGCCGCCGCCGCAGTCAATGGCAGCGGCGTTGGGCGCCGTGCGCTGTGACTGGGCCTCGCCTGGCGGTTGGCTGGCAACCGCCTGTTGGGCGCGCAGCGTCGCCGCAGTCAGATCATCAACGCGCTTGAGCATCTTGGCATAGTCGGTGTCATCACCGGGCATCAGGCCCTGCTGGCGCAGGCTGTCCAGGTGGCCGCGCAGATCAACAGCCAGCGACTGCACGTCCGGTACGGTGACTTTTGACGTCACCGGCACGGTATAGTAGGGGTGATAGGACGCTGGCGGTGGTTCCAGGGCGCTGGCTCCGAGATCAATCGCTTCGGCGCCGCCCAGGCCGGAGGCATCTCCACCCGTCAAGATGAACCCTTGCATGGTGACTGTCACCGCCCCGGTAGCGGTCAGGATGGTCACCGCACGGCCCTGGTTGGCGGCGTCGACAATGGCGTACAAGCCCGAGTGGACTTCATAGGTCGTAGTCACGCTGCCGATCAGGGTCAGGCTCTTGGTGATGACCAGGTTTTCCGCATAGGTTGGGTATGGATCGTCTGGATCGCCGGTCCAACCCAGCACCAGGATCGTGTCGCCGGGCTGCGCCGCGTTGATAGCCTGCTGGATAGTCGCATAGTCGGCCGGCACTTTGATCTCTGCTGTCGCTGTTGTAGCGCTGGTCGCCGTTGGAGCCGTCAGGCTCATGACGACCAGGACGGTCAGGAGCAGGGCCACCGTCAGTCCCCCGGTCACGCTGATTCTGGATGTCGGTGTCATGGTGTCCTCCTTGACATTCGAGTGATCTGGGGTTGTCCCGTTATACCCCGAAAATAATCCCATCTCTTCCCCGCCCGCTAGCAATCTCCCCACTCGTGCTAGGGGTTTATCACGCTGGGGATTCGGTTCATCCGCACCTCCTTGTATATAATTGGCTCTTTCGGAATTTCCGTGGTAGCCACTACATGTAGTGGTCTGGTCATGCGAATAGGCGGTAGCCCTCAAGGTCTAGAAAGAGCCGCTGGAAGAGGTGATCGAGGTTGAGAATGCCGAAACAGCGTCGTTTGAGCACC
>JAHJIN010000518.1 GCA_018823415.1 Chloroflexota bacterium
GAGATTTCAGTCTCGTGGCCCTGGAGCTGTTCAAAACAATCGTCCGCGTGTATGCGTATGTGCCGGCCGAAGTGCTGATCCACCAGGCCAAGAAGCGCGTGGTGATGCACTTGCTTTGCCACGTGCAAGTTGTCGATGAAAAGATACGCGTATCCCCACTCGGATGATTGCTAACGATGTCGATTGTACTCTAACTCGACTGTTGTGTTTTGCCTGGCTCGGACTGGCGTAGGGCGAGCATGAATTCCGGGGTAGCTTGAACGCAAACAAGCCTCGCTCATTGTTGAGCCAAGCCAGGCGCTAACAGTATGGAACCGCCGGCACGGTACAGCCGGATCAGGGTGTTGGGGCCGATCCCTGCTGTACGCACACGAGCAAACCAGCAATCGCGGCGGGCTATGAGCCTGTATAGTGCATCAGTGGTTTTGCCGACGCTTATTCCAGGCTGGTATGCCAGCCACAGCGAGCTTTTTTGCGCCGAGCATACGCCGGATAGGATGTGCGGGCGGTTGTTGAACGGAATTGTAGTCATAGTAACCAACCTGTCAAGCGGCACAAAAATCGATAGCCGAACGGAAGTGTCAAAACACAACAGTCGAAGAGACGAGATGCAGGATGAAGAAAAAAACAGACGCCAGACATCCTGAACCGGCGACGACGGAGGCCGCCAGCCAGAGTGCAAGGGATGCGCTGAGAGCCAGCGAACCCTTGTATCACTCCCTGGTCGAGGCCCTGCCGCAGTGCCTGTGCCGCAAGGACCTGGCAGGGCGATTCACGTTCGCCAACAGCCGGTTCTGTGATTCGCTGAACAAAACGCTGGACGAGATCATTGGCCGGACCGATTTTGACATTCATCCTCCTGCTCTGGCAGAGAAATATCGGCGCGATGATCAGTGGGTGATCGGGACCGGCCAGAACTTGGAGGCGGTGGAAGAACACCTCCCACTGGGGGGACAGAGCACCTGGGTGCAGGTCCTCAAGACGCCAGTACGCGATGCCGGGGGGACGATCACTGGCGTGCAGATCATCTTTTGGGATGTGACAGACCGGGTGCGGGCCGAGGAGGAGCTGCGCCAACATCGCGAGCATCTGGCGGAGCGAGTAGACGCACGCACCGCCGAACTCAAAGCGGCCAATGAGCGACTGGAGCAAGAGATCGTCGAGCGCCGGCGAGTGGAAGAGTCACTGCGGGAATCGGAGGAGCGGTTCCGGCACATTTTTGAGAACTCGCCCCTGGGGATCTATCGCACCTCTCCCGACGGGCAGATCCTGATGGCGAACCCGGCGCTCTGGCACATGCTGGGATTTTCCTCCTTTGAGGAACTCGCCCAACGTGACCTGGAGGCCGCCGGGTTTCTCCCGGACAGCCCCCGTGCGGATTTCAAGCGCCCTATCGAGAGCGAAGGCCGGGTCGCCGGCTTCGAATCTACCTGGGCCAGAAAAGATGGCACCACCCTGTTGGTCCGGGAGAACGCCCGGGTCATTCGGGCTCAGGATGGGAATCCGTTGTATTATGAGGGCACGGTGGAGGACATCACCGGGCGCAAGCAGACGGAGGAAGCGTTGGGGCGGCGCGCCATCCAGTTGGCCCTTCTCAACGATATCGGGGGCCGGATCGCCGCCGTGCTCGAGTTGGGCAGCGTCCTGGACCGCGCGGCGGAGCTGGTGCAGCGCAGCTTTGCCTACCATCACGTAGCCCTGTTCCTGGTGGATCATGAGCACGGTGACCTGGTGATGAAGGCCCGGGCCGGCGCTTTTGCCCACCGTTTCCCGCCCGACCATCAGCTGAAGCTGGGGCAAGGCATGGTTGGCTGGGTGGGGCAACGCGGCGAGCGGCTGCTGGCCAACGATGTGGCCGCGGATCCGCACTATGTCAATCTTTACCCGGACCTGGTGCCCACTCGGGCAGAGCTGAGCGTACCTATTCGGCTGGGCGAGGAAATAGTGGGCGTGCTCGACGTGCAAAGCCCGGCGCACGATGCCTTTGACGAGAATGACGTGATCGTCATGGAAACCCTGGCCGATCAGATCGCGGTAGCCATCGGGAACGCGCGGTTGTACGAGGCCCTCCAGCGAGAATTGACCGAGCGCAAGCGGGCCGAGGAGCAACTGCAACGCTACGCCGTCGAGTTGGAACGAGCCAATGAGGAGGTCAAACAGTTCGCCTACATTGTCTCGCACGATCTGCGAGCGCCACTGGTCAACTGCAAGGGCTTTGCCGCGGAACTGCGCCTCGCATTGAATGCCGTTCGCGCCGCAATGGGGGCTGCTTTGCCGCACCTGGACGGAAAACAGAGATCGGCCGCGATCCTGGCCCTGGAGGAGGACATCCCGGAGGCCCTGGGTTTTATCGAATCCTCCGTGAACCGTATGGACGGTTTCATCGGCGCGCTCCTGACGTTGTCGCGCCTGGGGCGCCGGGTGTTGACTCTTGAAACCGTCGATGTCAATGCCCTGATCCAGACCACCCTGCAAACGCTGGCCTACCAGCTCGAGGAGCGCCAGGCCACGGTGGCGGTGGGCCGGTTGCCCGACGTCGTCGCCGATCGGACATCCATGGAGCAGATTCTGGGCAATATCCTGACCAACGCGGTGGGCTATCTCGCCCCGGACCGCCCGGGCGAGATCGAGATCACCGCCGAGCGGGGCAGCAATGAGACAACTTTTACCATCCGCGACAATGGGCGCGGGATCGCCGCGGAGGATATGGACAAGGTCTTTGCCCCGTTTCGCCGGGCCGGCAAGCAGGAC
>JAHJIN010000519.1 GCA_018823415.1 Chloroflexota bacterium
AGTCTCAAAAACTGTGAAATGCGACGACCACTACCCTCGGCTGAGCGCGTTTTTTCTCGCTGTTAGTGTGCCCATAATGTGACAGCATAATTGACATTGTGTTGACATACATCACCAGCCCCCTGGCTGTCATACCGGGGGCTGGGGCCGGTTGTCGACGTTTTTCCGCCGGCTAACGACCGAAAACCCCGCACCATAATAAAGAAGGTCCCCGGCGACTGACAAAGTGTACTTGCCGTTTCGTCCCCAATGTGGTCTCTACCCCAGTTTGCGTGATGGTGATGAGGTCGAGCGCGTGCTCTCACGTGATGCGCTTTCCCAGCACAACGAATGCCCCGGCGATACGGCCTCGCCGGGGCATTGGCGTGAGGATCATGCTCTTGTCCCGTTAGGCACTCATGCCGCGGCCCTGTTTCCCCAAGCGAGCAGTTGCCGGTACAGGGCTTGCCGGCTCTCCTCGGAGCAGCCGGGTCGCCATGGATCGTCCCTCTCTAGTCGGTTGCGCACCCGACAGCCCCCGCCGCAGATGAGGCGCAAGTCACAGCCGGCGCACTCGGCCATGTGGTCCACGCTAGTTTCGGCGTAGATGCGGTCAAGCTGCGCCGCCAGATCAGCCAGGGCCGTGGTGCGGATGTTGCCGATGGGCCGGGTGAGCACGGGGCAGGGATGCACATCGCCGCTGGCGGCCACGATGACGCCCCGGCCATAGCCGCAGGTGCGCCGGGGCCGCCGCGATGCCAGCCGCCAGAAGCTCTGGGGCACCCTCTGTCGCCATTATGTCCTCCATCACTGCTGCAAGTTCGAGGCTATGCCTATGGCGGACATGGCCCGCCATAGGCATAGCACCTAGTCTCGATGCACCTGCCAAAAGACTTCGACGATAAGCAACGTAAAAAAGATGAGCACCACATGTCCCAGGGTCAAGGCCCGACTCGTGTGCAGCACGGCACACACCACCACCACCACTACCACCACCACCAGCGCGATCAGCCCTCCTTGGCGCACAGCCACCGGGGCACCACTACGCACCGCCGGCCACCGGCGGTGCAGCCAACACCCCACGGCATAGGCAGGAAACGCCAGCGTGCTGGTCAGGGCCACGAATAGCACGACCAAGAACAGGACCCAGGACACCAGATCGATGGGGGGCAGGTTGAAGACCATAGCCCCACGCGATCCAGGCCCCCAGGGCCAATGCCGCCAGGCCGCCCCAGACCAAGGCCGCTGATCCGCGATTCACCGCGCCGCCCTCCTGGTGTTCCCACACACCTAGCATCATACCCCCAAAAGGCCGGGCTTGCCAGTGGAGACCATCGAACATTGCGTCGCCTGATCGCGAAAATCAGCCCGAGCATTGACGCCCGGGCTGACTTGAAGATAGCCAAGTTGGCAACTTGGCCTACCTCCGATTTTCATGCTGGCAATGCACGCAACTCGTGGAGACTGAGCAGGTGGTGCTGCTTGGCCAGAACGACTAGTCGCGTGCCACCAGCGGCAGATACAACCAATAGACCGGCTGATACTCATAGGCCCCAATGTCCGGGGCCGCGCCGGCCGGGCGTGGATGACCGGCAATATCGGTGGTGACGCCCGGCACCGGCACGCCAACATCGCGGGCCGCGCTGGCGGGACCGATGGCATAGTCCCACGCCACCGGGTTCACAAAGTCGGGTTCGCCCACCAGGGCGTGGCTGCCGGTGACCAGGGTGGGGTTGCCCCAGAACAACGTGTGGTCGGCCACGAGGATGCTGGACGTGGCGCCGCTCACGCGCAACGCGGCGACGTTGCCGGCCAGGATGGTGTTGGTCAGCATCGCTTGGGCATAATCGCCCACGGTCATGCCATCGCCCCCATTGTCGGCGATGGTGTTGTAGGCCAGGCGCGCTTGCGCTGCGCCGTCGGCCAACGTTCCGCGCAGCCAGACGCCGGCCCCGGCCTGGCCGGCCTCGTTGCCGGCGATAACATTGTTGACCAGGTCAAAATCGCCTATCTCCAGCCACAGGCCGCCGCCCTGTGCCCCGGCCGTGGGGTCTGCGCTGACCGTGTTGGAGCAGACCCGGTTGGCTGCCAGGATCAGCGTACTGTTGTTGGCGCGCAGTCCACCACCGCCACCAAATCCGCTAACGGTGGCCCGGTTTTCCTGGATGGCATTGTCCGCCAGGTAAACATCGGGGGAGATGAGGATGAGCAGCCCCCCGCCATAGCCCTCGCCGGTGCTGCCATTGGCCGTGTTGCCGCTGACGAGGTTGTGGGTCATGGTGGTGGGGCCGGCAGACCAGAGATAGATACCGCCGCCCATCCCAGGTTGCCCGCTTGTATAGTTGCCTGTATTGCCGACCAGGATATTGCTGTCAAGGGTGTAGGAACGCCGGCCGGCCTGGAGCGCCACCGCCCCGCCCCAACCGGCGCCGTCGATACTGGCGACATTGCCCGCAAAGTCATTGCCCACCAGAGCCAGAGTGCCCACAATGCCACCCTCCACGTTCAAGGCCCCGCCACGGCCCGGCGTGTTGGGCGCATGGGCGGCCGTATTGTTCACAAAGCGGCACCCGCTGATCACGGCCGTGGGATAGGGATTCAGCACATAGACAGCCCCACCACTGGCGGCTCCCGCGCTTGCCATAGCAGCATAGGCCACGTTATCGACAAAGGCGCAGTCGTGGAGGCGCAGGGTGATCATGTTGGCATACAAGGCCCCGCCATAGCGCGGCCACGCTGGCGCGTTCGAGGCGTTGCCGCGTGTCAGGTAGAACCCGTCCAGCGTGAATGCCACAG